>NZ_JALQDZ010000003.1:0-121723 GCF_023630985.1 Caballeronia sp. ATUFL_F1_KS39
TGATGCGCGACGGCACAACTTGGAATCCCCCAAAACCATGATCCTTACCAACTCAACCCTTGACGCTCAATACAGTTGCTTTCTTTGCAGCAGCAAAGAAAGTGACTGCCGCCCCGCACAGGGGCAACGCTAATAGACCGACATGAAAACGGGGATCCGGCGAAGAGAAACAAAGCGCCAAACCCCGCACCGCCCACAAGCTTCATAGAAGCTCAATACCAATACAAAATCAAGCCAACCGCGGCCGCGCCGAATCGAACAACGGCCTCACATGCTGATACAGCTCCCGAAACCCCTTCAACCGCTGCCGCAGCAACGCATGCCGTTCGGAATTCGGCGTGAATTCCTGCTTGATCTCGGGCTTCGCGAGCACCGTCGCCGGATCGCCGCCCGCCGCAAGCCACCCGAGCCGTGCCGCGCCGAGCGCCGCGCCGGTCTCGCCGCCGCCGTGCGTGCGCGTCGGGGTATGGAAGGCATCGGCGAACATCTGCGCCCAATACGCGCTACGTGCACCGCCCCCGAGCATCGATAGCGCGCGCGCCTGCGTGCCCGCGGATTGAAGCGCATCGAGGCCATCGGTCAAGGAGAGCGTCACGCCTTCGAGCACCGAATAGCCGAGCAACGCGCGATCGGTCGCGTGCGTCATGCCGAAGAACACGCCCTGCGCATACGGATCGTTGTGCGGCGTGCGCTCACCACTCAGATACGGCAAAAACAACGGCGCAGACGACAAAACATCGACAGGCAAAGATTCGATTTCCGCGAGCAGCGTCGGCTCATCCGTCGATGTCAGCTTGCACACCCAGCGCAAACAGCTTGCCGCCGACAGCACCACGCTCATCTGATGCCACCGATCCGGAATCGCGTGACAGAACGCGTGGACGGCCGAAGCCGGGTTCGGCCGAAAGCGATCGCCGATGACGCACAGCACACCCGATGTGCCCAGCGACAGAAAACCATCGCCCGGATCGGTCGCGCCGATGCCCACCGCGCTCGCGGCATTGTCGCCGCCGCCCGCCGCGACGATCACGCCTTCGCGCAAGCCGAATTCGCGCGCGAGCTCGGGCCGCAAGGTGCCCGAGGGCGCGCTGCCTTCCGCGAGCGACGGCATCTGCCGGCGCGACATGCTGCACGCGGCAAGCAACTCGTCCGACCAGTCGCGGCGCGCGACATCGAGCCAGAGCGTGCCCGCGGCATCGGATGGATCGGACACTTTCGTGCCCGTCAGATGCATCCGCAGATAATCCTTCGGCAACAGCACGCACGCGGTCTGACGGAAGACATCGGGTTCGTTGTGCGCGACCCAGAGCAGCTTCGGCGCGGTGAAGCCAGGCATCGCCAGATTGCCGGCGATCTCGTGCAGGTTCGGCGCGCGCTCGTAGAGCTCGGCGCATTCCTTGTCGCTGCGCATGTCGTTCCACAGGATCGCGGGACGCAGCACCTTGTCCTGCGAATCGAGCAGCACGGCGCCGTGCATCTGACCGGACAGACCGATGCCGCGCACCTGCGCGAACTCATCGGGGAATTTCTCGCGCAGCTTGAAGAGCGCGGCGCGCGTGCCTTCCCACCAGTCGAGCGGATTCTGCTCCGACCAGCGCGGCTTCGGACGCGAAACGGTGAACGGCGTGCCGGCCGTGCCGACGACGCTGCCGTCGCTCGCGAGCAGCAGCACTTTCACTTCGGAGGTGCCGAGGTCGATGCCTAAGTACATGAACGGACCCTTTGTCGTTGCCGGAATCGAACTTGGTCAGAAACCAGGCGGGACGCCATATCGGCGGGAGGCGCTAATTTAACGCCACGCGCGACGCCGCGCCATGAGCACATTACCCGAGCGGCGCGGCTTGCAGTTTCGCGATGCCATTAACGCGGCGATAACAGCGGGCTTATGGCCGCTTATGGCCGCTTGCCGCCTACGGCCGATTGGCGAGCCATGCATCGACTTTCGCAATCGCGCTGCGCATCACGCGTTCGAGGCCTTCGGTCTGCGCCATGCTGCCCCACAGGAGCTTGTCGCTCGTGAAGGCCTTGACCGGATCGGGCGACGTGAAGAAGCCGTGCGCCACCGCCGGATCCATCACGCCATCCTGATAGGCATACGGCAGCTTGCCCTCGTGCCAGCGTTCGAGAAAGCGGAAGAAGAGCGCAGGCAGGATCGCGGTCGAATCGGGATCGACCTTGCGCGCGAAGCATTCCGAGAGCGTCGGCGCGATGAAGCCCGGCAGCTTCGAGAAGCCATCCGCCGCGACGCGCTGGTTCGTGTCCTTGATGTACGGATTGCTGAAGCGGTCGAGCACGACATCGCGATATTTCTCGAGATCGATCGGGCTCGGCGTGAGGCAGGGAATCACGTCGTCGGTGACGTAGGCGTCGGCGAGCGCGCGGATTTCCATGTCCTGCGTGCCTTCATGAATGTATTGCAGCCCGACGAGCGTGCCCGCCCACGCAATGCAGCTATGGCTCGCATTGAGGATGCGGATTTTCGCCTCCTCATACGGATGCACCGATTCGACCATCTCCGCGCCGACCTGCTCCCACGCGGGCCGCCCGGCGATGAAGCTGTCTTCGATCACCCACTGGATGAACTTTTCGCCCATCACGGGCGCTTTGTCGTCGAAGCCGGTCGCGGCCTTCACGCGTTCGGCGACGTCGGGCGTCGGGCGCGGCGTGATGCGATCGACCATCGCGTTCGGACACGACGTGTTCGCGATCATCCACTCGCGCAGCGCGGTCTCGCCGCGCCGTTCGAGAAATTCGAGCATGCCCGCCTTGAAGCGGTCGCCGTTGCTGCGCAGGTTGTCGCAGTTCTGCAGCGATACCTGGCCCGCGCCATTCTTCATGCGCGCATCGAGGATCGCGGCGAGCGCGCCGTAGATCGTGGTTTTTGCGCCCTTGAGGTCGGCGGCGAGATCGGGGTTCGCGGTGTCGAGCTTGTCGTGCTCGTCGAGGTAATAGCCACCTTCGGTGACGGTGAACGACACGATCTTCGTCTTCGGGTCCGCGCCCACGGCGACGAGTTCGGCAAGATCCGCGGACCACGGCACGACCTCTTTGATCGCCCGGATCGTCTCGTATTCGCGCTCGCCCTTCGGCGTGACCGTTTCGAGCGTGTATTCGCCGTTCTGCGCGGCGAGGGCATTGAGCACGGCGTTCATGTCGCCGCGAATATTTCCGACCGCGAGCGACCAGCTTTTGTCGCCCGATTCGTTCAGTCGATGCAGATACCACGCCTGATGCGCGCGATGAAAAGACCCGGCGCCGATGTGCAGGATCACGTTGGCTTCGTTCGTCATGTCGTCTCTTCCTCTGAATGGCGGCGCGCCCGTTCTTCGCGGGCGGCTGGTCGCTTTGGCGCCACGACGGCGGCGGTCAAGGCGGTTTGAGTGAACATTTGCTCGTTCGATGATCGAATGATCGTATTCGGTTCGGCGAAAGTCAAGGTGCGAGGTGGGGTGGGGTTTGCCGCAATGCGGCGCAATTCGCGCGCCTTTGAGCGTTGGGAAGGCGAGTGGTGGAGCGCTCGCGAGCGGCGTTGCAGTGCAACAAGCGATGCGGCAGCGGGAGATCGGGAATAACCCGTAGCGGTGATGCTTTCGGCACTAAGCGAGCCAGATGCCTTCGGATCGGGGGCGGTGTTCGAGCCGATTTCCCAGCGCGTGGATCTGCGCCTTCATGAAATCCTGTCTTCGCGTCGGTCTATTTGCACTGCCCCTGTGCGGGGCGGCACCTACTTTCTTTGCTGCTGCAAAGAAAGTAGGCAAAGGAAGCAGCTTTTCAGGCCCGCGGTCACACGCAATTTGGGTAGTCCTCTCGTCACAGGCGGCACTCGCCTAAAGAGTGCCCTCAAACACCTAATCGGGCTTGGCTCGCGCACGGTCTGACGAGCTAGTTTTCCAAGGACACTGGTTCAGCACGAAACAGCATCGGCACAGCGCTACGCGCTGCCGCCGGGTCTGCAAGGGAAACCATCGGTTTGCGCGCGCAGTGCGCTAAAGATGTTAGGAGCGAAGCGCCTGCCTCCCCGATTGACCGGTCGGCCGCGAAGCGGGCCGGAGCTATTTTGTGCTGAACCCGTTTGGCGTGTGGTGCGATGAGACGGACCGTGCGCGATCCAAGCCCGATTAGGTGTTTGAGGGCACTCTTTAGGCAGCCCACGAACGACGAGAGGACTACCCAAATTGCGTGTGACCGCGGGCGTATCGGAAGCTGCTTTCTTTGCTTACTTTCTTTGCAGCAGCAAAGAAAGTGAGTGCCGCCCCGCACAGGGGCAGTGCTAATAGACCGACACGAATACGGGATCCGACGACAACCAAGACCCCGAAAAAAACACGTCACCGCGCATGCAAACTCGGATGCGCATCAAACACCGGTCCTTGCACGAAATGCACATCGAACTGCTGAAGCGCATTGAACTGCGCCTCATCGCAGACATTCGAAAAGATGAGCGGAATCCTCAACCGATGTGCATACGCCACGAGATGCTTCACCACCGAATCCCGTAAAGCCTGCGCCGCATCCATCTTGATGAAATCGAGCCGCGCCATATCCGACACTGCCATGATCTGCCCGGCATTCGGCAGATTCCCCGCGACCTTGAATCCGTAATGCTGATAGCTCTTCGTGAGATACCCAAGAAACGTCTTGTGCGCGACCGCCGCCGCAGGCAATTCGATCACCACCCGCGACGGGTTCATCCCGAACTCCATCAGGACGGAAGAGAAGTGCAGTCCGTGGTCATACTTCACGCTCTTCAATAGCCGCTCATGCACGCGCAGAAACAAAAGCCCCGGCCGATGCGGCCCGAAGAAATTGAACGCATGCAGCGCGCGCGACAGCCGGTCCAGCACGACCAGCTCGCGATCGTCTTCCAGTTGTCCGAACGGATCGCGCGGCGCATCGCCCTGAATGAGCGTCAACGCCTGCACGCCGAGTTCGTCGCCGAAACGCTCCGCGCTCTCCGGCGATGCGCTCAAAGTCTGCGGAAAGCTGTGCGTGCCGACATCGAAGATCGGCTCGTAGGCGCTCGAAATGCACAGATCGCGGTAATGCGCGATCGCCTGACCGGCGTGCTCGTTCTCGCCAAGCACGACATGCGCGCCAAGAAACGGATGTTCCGCGGCGCGGGCGACGAGTTCAGGCAAGGACGGGGCGATCATGGATGGAGCGTCGAGTTCGTGAGGCGTGCCGTACCGGGCAATTTTCATTCGAATGGTCGATGGTATCAGCGCGCAACGCCGCGTCCAGCACCAAATTCACATATTGATATGCGCGGCGAGGCCCGTCGATTAAGGGTATACGATGGATTTCACTAATCGTAATTGGTTTTACCATCCGTAAATTGCAGCGACGACATGCCGCGCACGGCGCCGTCGCCTGAACCGTCGCACTTTTCGTCGAGGATTCCGACCATGCCAACGTTCGAGACGCACACGGACGCGAACCAGCACTATCAATCGGGTTTCGCCAACGACTTCGCCACTGAGGCGCTGCCGGGCGCGTTGCCGATCGGCCGCAACTCGCCGCAACGCGCCGCTTACGGCCTGTACGCCGAGCAGCTTTCGGGCACCGCGTTCACCGCGCCGCGCGCGCACAATCGCCGTTCGTGGCTCTATCGGATACGTCCGGCGGCCGTGCACAAGCCGTTCACGCGCATTCCCGCCGACACGCTGCGCGCCAAACTCGTGGCCAATTTCGCCGATGTTCCACCGACGCCGCCGAACCAGTTGCGCTGGGATCCGCTGCCGATGCCCGCCGCGCCGACCGATTTCATCGACGGCTGGGTGACGATGGCCGGCAACGGCGCCGCGGAATCGATGTCCGGTTGCGCGATCCATCTCTACGCCGCGAACCGCTCGATGCAGGACCGCTTCTTCTACAACGCCGACGGCGAATTGCTGATCGTGCCGCAGCAGGGACGTCTCGCGATCTTCACGGAACTCGGCAAGCTCGATATCGAGCCGCACGAAATCGCGGTGATTCCGCGCGGCGTGCGCTTTTCGGTGACGCTGCCCGATGGCGAAGCGCGCGGCTACATCTGCGAAAACTTCGGCGCGCTGCTGCAATTGCCCGATCTCGGTCCGATCGGCTCGAACGGGCTGGCGAATCCGCGCGACTTCCTCACGCCGAACGCCGCGTATGAAGACCGCGAAGGCAGGTTCGAACTCGTCACGAAGATGAACGGCGTGCTTTGGCGCGCGGACATCGGTCATTCGCCGCTCGATGTCGTCGCGTGGCACGGCAATTACGCGCCGTACAAGTACGATCTGCGCCACTTCAACACCATCGGCTCGATCAGCTACGACCATCCGGATCCGTCGATCTTTCTCGTGCTTCAATCGCCGAGCGACACGCCGGGCGTCGATTCCGTCGACTTCGTGATCTTCCCGCCGCGCTGGCTCGCCGCGGAAGATACGTTCCGGCCGCCGTGGTTTCATCGCAATGTCGCGAGCGAGTTCATGGGACTCGTGCACGGCGTCTACGACGCGAAGGCCGAAGGCTTCGTGCCCGGCGGCGCGAGCCTGCACAACTGCATGTCGGGGCACGGGCCGGATGCGGAAACGTTCGAGAAGGCATCGAAGAGCGATACGTCGAAGCCCGCGAAAGTCGACGCCACGATGGCCTTCATGTTCGAGACGCGCACGCTCATCAAGCCGACTCAGTTCGCGCTCGAAACCGCGCAGTTGCAGGCGAATTATTACGAGTGCTGGCAAGGTCTCACGAAACACTTCAACCCGGAGCAACGATGATCGACGCGCTGAAGGCCACACTCGCGCCCACTTTGAAGAGCTGGATCGAATCCGCGAACGATCCCGCGAGCGACTTCCCGATTCAGAACCTGCCGTTCGGCATATTCAGCGACGCGGTGAACGCGCAGCCGCGCGCGGGCGTCGCGATAGGCGACTGGATCGCCGATCTCGCCGTGCTCGAAGACGCGCGTCTGATCGATGCGCGCGGCACGTTCCACGCATCGCGCCTGAACGACTTCATCGCGCTCGGACGCGAGACGTGGCGAGGCGTTCGTATCGCGCTGTCCGCGTTGCTCGCGCACGGCAATGCGACGTTGCGCGACGACGAAGCCTTGCGCCGCCGCGCGCTCGTGCCGCGCTCCGATGCGACGATGCATCTGCCGGTCGAGATTCCTGGCTACACGGATTTTTATTCGTCGAAGGAGCACGCGACGAACGTCGGCTCGATGTTCCGCGATCCGAAGAACGCGCTTCTGCCGAACTGGTCGGAATTGCCGGTCGGCTATAACGGGCGCGCGTCGTCGGTGGTCGTGAGCGGCACGCCCGTGCGCCGCCCGAACGGTCAGATCAAGCTGCCGAACGAAGAGCGCCCGATCTTCAGCGCGTGCCGCAAGCTCGATATCGAACTGGAGACGGGCTTCATCATCGGGCGCGGCAATGCGCTCGGCGAGCCGATCGCGTGTGAGGACGCGGAGGCGCATATCTTCGGCATGGTGCTGCTCAACGACTGGAGCGCGCGCGATATCCAGCAATGGGAGTACGTGCCGCTCGGCCCGTTCAACTCGAAGGGCTTCGCGACGACGATCTCGCCGTGGATCGTCACGCTCGATGCGCTCGAACCGTTTCGCACCGCGACGCCCGCGCAGGATCCGCAACCGCTCGCGTATCTGCGTCACGAAGGCGATCACGCGTTCGATATCGAACTGGAAGTCACGCTGCGTCCGGAAGGCGCGCACACGCCGACGACCATTTCACGCACCAACTTCAAGCTGATGTACTGGTCGATGGCGCAGCAGCTCGCGCATCACACGGTTGGCGGATGCAATACGCGCGTCGGCGATCTGATGGGATCGGGCACGATAAGCGGGCCGACGCCGGATTCGTGCGGCAGCCTGCTCGAAAGCACCTGGAACGGCCAGCGGCCCGTGAAGCTGGAAGAGGGCGGCGAGCGCGCGTTTCTACAGGACGGCGATGAAATCACCCTGCGCGGATGGTGCCAGGGCGAGGGATATCGCGTGGGCTTCGGCGAATGCGCGGGGCGGATTTTGCCGGCGCGCGGGTGAAACACCGCGGCCGGTCGTTGCGGGTCAGGCTTTCCTGACGAACTCGGTCTTGAGGCTCATCGCGCCGAAGCCATCGATTTTGCAGTCGATGTCGTGATCGGCGTCGACGAGCCGGATGTTCTTGACCTTGGTGCCCATCTTGACGACGCCACCGCCGCCCTTGAGCTTCAGATCCTTGATGACGGTGACGGTGTCGCCATCGTGAAGAACGTTGCCCGCGGAATCGCGATAGACCTTCGCGGCGGGCTCCGATGCGGTATCTGTCTGCGCGGACCATTCGTGCGCGCATTCGGGACAGATGTACATGCCCGCATCTTCAAAGGTGAATGCCGACTGGCATTGCGGACAGGGAGGTAAAGCGCTCATACGTTTCCTTGATGCCTCGTAGCGGAATTGAAGGCCGGAAAAGTATACCGCCGACCTCGCGCCGAACGACACGCTCGAACTCCTAACCGCGCCGCTCCCACCACGCCGCAGCGAGAAACGCGCACGCGGCCGCCGTCAGCACGCCGATGAGCGCATCGGCGCCGACGCGCTGCATCAGCGTGCCCGCGACGATCGGTCCGCCGAAACTCGCGACGCTCCACGAAGCCCCGACAATCGCCGTCGCCGAGACCAGCGACGGTCCGCGAAAGCGTTCGCCGCACGCGACGAGCGACAGCGTGTACACGCTGCCCGCCGCCGCGCCGGTCACGAAGAGCAGCGGCCAGCAGATCCACGGATACGCGATCGCCCAAGGCAAAAGCGGCAGCAGCAGCGCGACGACCACGCCCGCGCCCGCATGCACCTTCGCGCGCCCGATGCGGTCGGCGAGCCAGCCGATCGGGAACTGCATCGTCGTATCGCCGAGCAGGATCGCCGATGCGAACAGCACGCCGATATCCTCGCCGACGCCGTGCGACATCGCGAAAAGCGGCATCAGCGAGAGCGCGAGCGTGTCGAAGAGCGCGAAAAAGCCCGTGCCGATCACGAGCGCGGGCATGCGCGGCAACACGCTGCGCCAGTCGCCGTGCTCGCCTTCTTCCGATGCCAGCGCGTGCGGCGCGCCGCGTATCGATGCGAGCGCGGGCAACGCCAGCAGAAAGATCGCCCCGCAGATGGCAAAGCGCATCGACGGCAAGCCGCCGATCACGCTGACGAGCACCGGGCCCGTCATCTGGAAGAGCGTGAAGTTGGTCGCGTAGATCGCGACGACGCGGCCGCGCGTGGAGTCGTCGGCGAGTTGCGTGACCCATGCTTCGCCGATCGTGAAAAGCAGCATCAGCGCCGCGCCGCACAGAAAACGCAGCACGGCCCACAGCCACAGGTTCACGGTGAACTGCATCGCGATAGTCGAGAACGCCGCGACGATCACCGTGCCGACGATCGTCTCGCGCGCCCCGAAATGCCCCGCGAAGCGGCTCGCCACCGGCGCGACCATGAGCCCGCCGAGCGCCTGCGTCGCCGTCATCCAGCCGACGATGTCCGTGCCATAACCCGATTGCGTCAGCGCGAGCGACGTCAGCGGCAGCGTCGCGCCGAGCCCCAGGCCGACAACCGCGACGCTCAGAATCAGCGCGAGAAAATCGCGCGAGAGAATGCCTTTCATGCAACGTACCGCCCGAAGCAACTCAGGCGGGTTGTCCGATCGAAAGACGGCGCGCGCGCTTGTCGAGCGTCGCCGAGAGCAGCGTCAGGCCGAACGCGCTCACCGCCATCAGTACGCCGACCCACGGCAGCGACGTGAGCGGTGCGCCCGCGCCGATCACGCAGCCGCCGAGCCACGCGCCCGTCGCGTTGCCGAGATTGAACGCGCCCTGGTTCAACGTCGATGCGAGATTCGGCGCATCGCTCGCGCGGTTCACGATCAGCATTTGCAGCGGCGGCACGATCGCGAAGGCGAGCACGCCCCAGAAGAAGATCGTGATCATCGCGGCGACCGGCTGATGCATCGTGCCGGCGAAGATCGTCAGAACGGCGACGATCGCGAGCAGGAAGGACAGCAGCGAACGCAGCAGCTTCCAGTCCGCGAGCTTGCCGCCGAGCGTGCTGCCGACCGTCAGGCCGAGACCGAACAGCAGCAGCACATACGTGACCGCGTGCGGCGAAAGGCCCGTCACGTCTTCGAGAATCGGCGTGATATACGTGAACACCGAGAAAAGACTGGCCGACGCGAGCACGCTGATGCCGAGCACCATCAGCACTTGCGGGTTCTTGAGCACGTCGAATTCGCGCAGGATGCTGGTTTCCGGCATCTCGATGTGCTTCGGCAGGCACACATGCAGCGCGCCCGCCGCCGCGACGCCGATCAGCGTGACGACCCAGAACGTCGAGCGCCAGCCGGCCGCTTGGCCGAGCGCGGTGCCGAGCGGCACGCCGAGCACGTTGGCGAGCGTGAGGCCGGTGAACATCAGCGCGATGGCCTGCGCGCGGCGGTTCGGCGCGACGAGATCGGCCGCGACCACCGAGCCGATGCCGAAGAACGCGCCGTGACAGAACGCGGTGACGATGCGCGCGCCCATCAGCACCCAGTAGTTCGGCGCGAGCGCGCACAGCAGATTGCCGACGATGAACACGCCGATCAGGCTCATCAGCGCCTTCTTGCGCGGCATCTTCGCGGTGACGACGGCGAGAATCGGCGCGCCGACCGTCACGCCGAGCGCATAGCCGGACACGAGCATGCCCGCCGCCGGAATCGTCACCGCGAGATCGCGCGCGACGTTGGGCAACAGGCCCATGATGACGAATTCCGTCGTGCCGATGCCGAACGCGGCAATGGCGAGAGCGAAAAGAGGCAGAGGCATGGCGGAAGAGAAGGAGATGTCACGTCTGGGCGCATCGTCGGATTGAGCGATGCAGGCGCCGAGGCGGAGTTGAAGGCTCGAATTGTACCGAAACGTCATTTTCGACGCTGGTATAAACCCTTATTCCGATCGGCCGATCCATGCTCCGGCCCGAACGGATATTCTTTCTGACGCGGCAGCGGCGCACGACTCTTGCAAACGCTGCGCCGCCATGCGTCAGATGTTTCCGGTAACACGCTCGCGGCCTCGCATTCCTTGCGCGTCGGGGGCGCCGCGCAGTGTTGGTCGCAGTGTTGGTAAAACGCAGCAACTTTTTGAACGAAAGATGTCACTGACAAAATTCTGTATTCACGCGGCAGCCGCCGGCACGCTGTTCATCGCTACGCTTGCGTTCGCCCAGAGCGACGCCGCCGGGCCCATCGCAACGCAGGCGGGAACGCTGCACTTTCTCCGCGATGAATCCGGCATGGCCGCGGTCATCGACAAAGAGGTATTCGATCGCTTCGACGCGAAGCGCGTCGTCCATTTCGATGAAACTTCCGGCACGAGCGACACCGTCACGCGCATGCTCGTGCAGACCGGTTCAGGCCCGATCCTCTACGATTTCCGCCGCCATCCGCCGCTCGTGCAGCGCGCCGGCCAGCGCATGACGGTCAAGCGCGTGTTCTGGCAAGGCGAGGAGGTGGTGATGCAGTCGAATCTCGGCTGGTACCGCTTGCAGCGCGGCAAGCTCACGAAGCTGCAATCGTCGACGAACGTCTATCACTGAGCGGGAATACGCGCTCGCCCGCGATCACGTAGAGCGCTTCGCCGCGCACGCCGCCGTTGACTTCGAAGCCGCCCGTGAACGCGCCGAACGCCGGCAGCACGCCCGCGCGAGGGCCGAAGCGAAAGCACGGCAGACGCGCGCTGTCGACGCGCGTCGCGAGCCGGTACACCGGATGCTCGTGTCCCGCGAGCGCGTAAGCGCCATCGACCGTCTGCGGATGATGGCAAAGCGCCCACGGTCCGAGCGCGTGCGGTTCCTTCACGACATCGACGCCGAACAGCGCGGGCAGCGCGCCCGCGTGCCTGTCGTGATTGCCTTCGACGAGCACGAGCGCGAGTTCGCGATGCTTCGCGCGCCACGCGGCGAGGGCGTCGAGCGTCTCGTCGGCGTGGGATTCGCGCGCGTGCAGCAAGTCGCCGAGAAAGACGATCGATTCCGGCCGATGAGCCGCGACGAGCGCATCGAGCCGCGCGAGGCTCTCGCCGGTCGTGCCGACGGGCACCGGAATGCCGCGCGCGCGGAACACGGCGTCCTTGCCGAAGTGCGCATCGGCGATGAAAAGGCTTCGGGCGTGCGGATCGAACGCCGCGCGATCGGCGGATAGGACGAGCGCGTGGCCATTCACATCGATGGTCAAAGCTTCCATTTATGTCTTCGCCGCCTTCTCCAGATCCGCGAGCATGCGCTCGACGCGATCCGAGAGCTTCTCCGTGCTCACCTTTTCCCGCAAGCGCGCGACGATCAGCGGAAACGCGAACGGCGTGGGCTTCTTCGGCGCATGCAGCGCGAGGCGGCTCGCGCTCATGCGTTCGAGCGCCGCGCGGATGCGGCCGAGTTCGAGTTCCTGCAGCATCACTTCCTGATCGGCCTGCGCAAGCAGCAGATTGCTGCTGTCGTGCTTGCGAAAGACTTCGTAGAACAATCCGCTCGACGCCTGCAATTGCCTCGCGCTTTTCTGCTGTCCCGGATGCCCCTGATAAATCAGCCCCGACACGCGCGCGATTTCGCGAAAACGCCGCGCCGACAATTCGGATGCGTTGAGGCTCGCGAGAATGTCGTGCTCCAGATTCTCCGGGGAAAAAAGCCCTTCCGCGATGAGCGTCTCCCAGTCGAACGGTTTTGCCGACAACAGTTCGAAGCCGTAATCGTTCATCGAAATCGAAAACGTGCTCGGCTGATCGCGTGCGACGCGCCATCCGATCAGCGATCCCAGGCCGATATGCGCCATGCGCCCAGCAAACGGATAGCAAAAGAAGTGATGACCTTCGCGCGAGCGCACGCGTTCGACGACGAGCACGCCCGGCCCCGGCAGCGCGGACCACTTCGCCTGCAAATCGAGCAGCGGTTTGACGGCGCGCATTTCCGGCTCGTCGTAGATGCCGTCGTTGGCGCGCGCGAGCATCACGAGTGCGGCATCGGCCAGTTCGGACGACAGCGGCATCTTGCTGCCCGCCCATTGCGGCATCGCCCCGCGCGATGAAGTCGCGCGTTTCACATACGCGGTCATGTCGCGCACGCGCACGAGTTCAAGCGCGCGTCCGCCGAAGGTGAAGACATCGCCGGGCTTCAAGCGCGAGATGAACGACTCCTCCATCGCGCCGATGCGCCCGCCCGTCATATAGGCGACGTTGATGGTTGCGTTTGCAACTATCGTCCCGACGTTGTTGCGATGCCTGCGCACGAGGTCTTCGCGCGGCACGCGATACACGCCGTCATCGTCCTTCACTACGCGATGAAAGTCCGGATACGCCGCGAGCGATGCGCCGCCGCGCTCGACGAAAGCGAGCGCCCAGTCGAATTCCCGCTGCGTCAGATCGCGATACGCATACGCGCTCTTCACTTCGTCGAGCATGTCGGCGGGCGTGAAGCCGCCGCCGATCGCCACCGTCACGAGATGCTGGACGAGCACGTCGAGCGGCTTCAACGGCATGTCGCGTCCTTCGATGCGCCGCTCTTCGATCGCCCAGCGCGCCGCGGCCGCTTCGACGAGTTCGAGCGCATGCGTCGGCACGATCGTCACGCGCGATACGCGCCCCGGCGCGTGCCCCGAGCGTCCCGCGCGCTGCATCAGACGCGCGACGCCTTTGGGCGAGCCGATCTGAAACACGCGATCGACCGGCAGAAAATCGACGCCCAGATCGAGACTCGACGTGCACACGACCGCCTTCAGTTGCCCGTTCTTCAAGCCTAGTTCGACCCAGTCGCGCACTTCCTTGTCGAGCGATCCGTGATGCAGCGCGAGCAAGCCGGCCCAGTCGGGCCGCAATTCGAGCAGCGCGCGATACCAGATTTCCGATTGCGAACGCGTGTTGGTGAAGACGAGCGAGCTTTGCGCGCGCTCGATTTCGTCGGCGACGGGACCGACTTGCCGCACGCCGAGATGGCCACCCCACGGGAAGCGCTCGATGGTTTCGGGAATCAGCGTATCGACGACGAGCGTTTTCGGCTGCGCGCCACGCACCACGACGCGCGGCGTCTTCACCGGATGCAGCAACGCATCGTGCGCGAGCGCGAGATTGCCGAGCGTCGCGGACAAGCCCCAGATCTGCAGATCGGGACGCCAGCGCGCGAGCCGCGCGATCGCCAGTTGCGTCTGCGTGCCGCGCTTGTTGCCGAGCAGTTCGTGCCATTCATCGACGACGATCATGCGCAGATGCTTCAGTTCTTCTTGCGCGTTGGCGCGCGTGAGCATCAGCGTGAGGCTTTCGGGCGTCGTGACGAGCGCGGACGGCATCCGGCGACTCTGACGCGCGCGTTCCGTCGATGACGTGTCGCCGGTGCGCAGCCCGACCGTCCACGGCACGTTCAGCGCAGTGACGGCGCTTTGCAGCGCGCGGGCGCTGTCGGCGGCGAGCGCGCGCATCGGCGTGATCCAGAGGAGGGTGAGCGGCGCGGGATTCTTATCGGCTTTCGATGACCGCGCGAAAGCCGCGAGCGCCCCGAGCCACACGGCCCACGTTTTGCCCGCGCCCGTCGTCGCGTGAAGCAGGCCGCTCGCGCCACGCTCGATCTCACGCCACGCTTCGCGCTGAAACTCGAAAGGCTGCCAGCCGCGCTCGTCGAACCAGCGCGCGATGCGTTCGTCGATTGGCTTTGCAGCTTCGTTCGCGTCGTACGCGAAAGGCGCGGGCGTGAAGGATTCGGGGGCGGCATCGAGTTTTGCCTGCGCCGCACGCGTGCGCGGCACGCGTCGAGGTCGCGGCGCGCGGCGCCTGCGCTCGCCGGCCGATTCGGACTCGCTCATGCCGTGGCCCCGTTCAGAAAGCCCTTGAGGATGTCGAGCGTATCGGCGTCTTCGATTTTTTTATCGGTGCGCCAGCGCAGCATGCGCGGAAAGCGCACGGCGATGCCCGATTTGTGACGCGGGCTCGCCTGTATGCCTTCGAAGCCGATCTCGAAGACGAGCGTCGGCGTGACGCTTCTCACCGGCCCGAATTTCTCGATGGTCGTCTTGCGCACGATCGCATCGACCTGGCGCATTTCTTCGTCGGTCAGTCCTGAATACGCTTTTGCGAAGGGCACGAGCGTGCGCGTGCCGTCGGCTTCGTCCCAGACGGCGAAGGTGAAATCCGTGTACAAGCTCGCGCGCCGGCCGTGACCGCGCTGCGCATAGAGCAGCACGGCGTCGATCGCATACGGATCGATCTTCCACTTCCACCACGTTCCCGACGCCTTCGTGCGCCCGACGCCGTACATCGACGCGCGTTCCTTTAGCATGAATCCTTCGACGCCGCGCGCACGGCTTTCGTCGCGCAATTTCGCCAGTGCAGTCCAGTCGGATGCCGTCACGACCGGCGACACGCGCAAGACATTCACCGCAAGCGACGACGCGAGCGCGTCGAGTTGCGCGCGCCGCGCGTGCAGCGGCTCCATGCGCAGATCGCGGCCATCGATTTCGAGCAGATCGTAGGCAAGCAGCGCGGCGGGGGAATCGGCCAGCACTTTCTTCGTGAGCGACTTGCGCGTGATGCGCGGCTGCAGTCGCGCGAAGGGCAAGGGCGCGTTCGCGCCCGGTTCCCACGCGAGGATTTCGCCGTCGATCACGGTGCCGTCGGGCAACGCTTCGCCGAGCGACGCGAGCTCCGGAAAGCGCTCCGTGACGAGATCCTCGCCGCGCGACCAGATCCATACGCGGCCCGCGCGCTTCACGAGCTGCGCGCGTATGCCGTCCCATTTCCATTCGACGATCCAGTCGTCGGGCGAGCCGAGCGTCGCCGGATCGGCCTGCAGCGGATGCGCGAGAAAGAACGGGTACGGCAGGCCGATATCGCTTTCGTGCGGCGTGTCGACGTCATCGCCTTCTGCTGCGGGCGCGATCAGCCGAAGATAGCGCGCGGCGCTCGGTTTCTCGCGCGAATCGGTCCAGCCGACCATGCGTTGCGCGATGCGCTTATGATCGACGCCCGCGACCTGCGCGAGCGCGCGCACGACGAGCTGCCGCGCGACGCCGACGCGAAAGCCGCCGCCGATCAGCTTCGTCAGCAGGAAACGCTCGCTCCAGTTGAGTTCGTCCCAGTAACTCAGAAGCCGCTCGCGCAATTCGGACGGATCCGCGCCGCGCAGCGTGAGGATGCGTTCCTCGATCCATTGCGCGAGTCCGAGCGACGATTCTCCCGACGCCGGCGGCAAAACGTGCGCGATGGTTTCAGCGAGATCGCCGACCGCCTGATACGACTCTTCGAAGAGCCACTCCGGCAAGCCCGCGCGTTCGCGGGCGAACTCGGTGAGCAGACGCGTCGGCACCGACTGGCGCGGCTTGCCGCCTGCGAGAAAGTACGACGCCCACGCGGCGTCTTCGGCTTGCGCGCCCGAGAAATACGCGATCAGCGCTTCGAGCTTTTCGTTCGTCGATGTCGTCGCGTCGAGCGCGGCGTAGAGCGTCGCGAAGCGCTTCATGATGTTTGCGCCATATCGGCTTCGATGGCGTCGTCGCCGTATTCGGTCGTGAACGCGCCCGCATCGAGGCCTTGCTCGTTGAGCCAGCGCACCATCGGCTCGATCTGTCCGTGCGTGACGATCACGCGCTCGGCGCCGCTCGCACCGATGGCGAGCTGCAGGCCGGGCCAGTCCGCGTGATCCGATAGCACGAAGCCGCGATCGACGCCCTTGCGGCGCCGCGTGCCGCGCAGACGCATCCAGCCGGACGCGAAGGCATCGCTGTATTCGCCGAAGCGGCGCATCCAGGTGCTGCCTTGCGCGGACGGCGGCGCGACGATCAGCGCGCCCTTGAACGCGGCCTTGTCTTTCGCGGCGATCTCGCTGACGAGGCGCGTCGGCGGCAACGCGACGCCCGATTCGCGATACGCGCGATTGAGCGGCTCGACCGCGCCGTGACAGAAGATCGGACCGATGGCGGCATCGACGCCCGCGAGCACGCGCTGCGCCTTGCCGAACGAATAGCAGAGCAGCACCGACGCGCGGCCTTGCGCCGCGTTATGCCGCCACCATGAGTCGATGCCGTCGAAGACATCGCGCGAGCTGTCCCATCGATAGATCGGCAGCCCGAACGTCGATTCGGTGATGAACGTATCGCAGCGCACCGGCTCGAACGGCGCGCAGGTCGGATCGGGCTCGACCTTGTAATCGCCGGACGCGACCCACACGCGGCCCTTGTGTTCAACGCGCACCTGCGCCGATCCGAGCACGTGCCCGGCAGGATGCAGCGACACGCGCACACCGTTCACGACGATTGCTTCTCCGTAAGCGAGCGCTTGAACATCGATGCCCGGCAGCCGCGACAGCAACACGCCGACGCCCGGCTCGGCCGCCAGGTAATGCGTGTGCCCGAAGCGCGCGTGATCGGCATGCGCGTGCGTGATGACGGCACGTTCGACAGGCCGCCACGGGTCGATATGGAAGTTGCCCGGCACACAGAAAAGACCCTCGGGCCGCGCGACGATGAGATCGGAAGAAGTGTCCACGAGTCGTTGATCGGTGCCGTGAATGAAAGTCACATGACAAGCGATCTCGCAGGCTATGTCCATGTGTTCGATTCTGGCAACAAAAGCACATGCCGTGCCCGTCATGGCGCTTTCACGAATTGCGTCTAGGGTGTAAAAGTTTGTTTAGCCCGAGCGCCTGTTCAGCGGCGGTCGTTCAGGCTGCTTGTCAGCGAAACACGCGCGCACGGGGCGCGCGCCGCAGTCTTCCTCCTATGCCGAACATGGACACGATGGTTGCGCCGACCGCCGCAGAAGCGGTCTGGATCGTCAGATTGCAGAGCCATCCGCAGTACGACTTCGTGCGGCTGAAGCGGGTGTTCACCGACCATGGCTCGCGTCATCAGGTCGTGCTCGTCGACGTGAGGAAGCTCCTCGCGTGCGCCGATCGCGACGACACCGACTACGTGCTCAAGGCCGTCGACGACTGGCACGCGGGCAAGGTGCGCGGCATCCGCGAGTTTCTCGATCCGGACAATCCGCGCGTACCCGAAATGCCCTACGTGACGATCAGCGTGCGCCGCTCGCCCGGGCTGCTCGGGTTGCTGGGCGTGCATCGGGAAGGTGTCGTGGCGTTTCGCAACGGCCAGCATCGCGCGCGCTACATGGCCTATGCCGGCGCCTTGTTGATGCCGGTTGAAGTGCACGAGCGCGAGGCGTCCTTGCTGCGCGAGATGTGCGCGGCGCCGGATGCGTCGAATGCGGAGTACGGGGAGGGTTGAGCGCCGCCCGATTCGGCGCTGGACGAAGCTTAGTTGTGCGGTGCGATCGGGAGATTGGGTCAGACGGCGGTAAAACGCCGTGCTGGCCCTTGTGCTTGCTATGGCTTCAGTTGGCGGTCGCGGTCGCGTTGCGCAACGCCTGCATCGGCATCATCGCCGGCATGGTCGGGCGGATGATTTCGTCGGGACGCGTGCCGCCTTGCGCGGTGAATTCCCGGCCGAGATAGTCCAGCGCATAGTCGATGAAAAAGCGCGTCTTCGCGGGCAGATATTGCCGCCCCGGATATACGATCGACACTTTCATGTCGGGGTCGTCGATCGAATAGCCGTCGAGCAGGCGGACGAGCGTGCCGCTTTCGATGTCCGCCCGCACGATGCCTTCGGGAAGAATCGAGAAGCCCATGCTTTTCAGCGTGGCGAGACGCACCATCAGCGCGTTGTTGACCGTGTAGACCGGCGCGAGGGTGACCTGATCGGCGGCGCCGTGACGATGCCGGAAATGCCAGGTCTGGCTGCGCATTTCGTTCGGCAGTCCGACGGACGGCAACGTTTGCAGATCGGTCGGCGTGGCGGGCGTGCCGTGCTCGGCGACGAACGCGGGCGTCGCGACCGTCACGAGCGCGCTTGTGCCGACCGGCCGCTCGATGAGCGCGGTGCTCGACACCATGAACGCCGTGACGATGCCGACGTCATAGCCGTCCTCGACGAGATCGACATGGCGCTCCGCGAGCGTGAGCCGCACGTTGACCTTCGGATACACCTTGCGGAAGCCGTCGATGAGCGGCGTCAGCGTGAGCAGCGAAAGCGCGCTGGATGCAACGACGCGCAAAGTGCCGCTCGGCTCGCCTTCGGTGTGCGTGACTGTGGATTCCAGATGATCCAGTTCCTCCAGTAACGCGCGGCAGCCCTCGAGATAGCGTGTGCCCGCTTCCGTGAGAGACAGATTGCGGGTAGTGCGGTTGATGAGACGTGTTCGCAAATGCGCTTCGAGCATCGCGATTGCCCGAGTCACGAGCGCATTCGAGACATCGAGTTGTTGAGCAGCGCGGCGAAAACTCTCCGTGTCTGCCACGCGCACGAACACACGCATTGCATGGATCTGATTCATCATTCAGCCCTCTCAGGTTTTACCACACGGGCCGGACATGTTGTTCTAGGACAACTTTGTGTCCGGGTCTTGAATCTCGCGTTAAGTCGATAATATTTAGAGCTAACCAAATTTGCAATATCAAATTTCCATTGAGCGATAAATTTACCGCATCGTTATTGCCGCTGTTAATAGCGAAGACGCATGTTTCGAAAACTAATTTAGCGCTGTTCGAAATGCAATATGTACGAAATGCAGTATTTCGTAAATCTTTCTCGGATTAGGACTGTATGGTTAATTTGCTTAAAAAACGGCATTTTCTGCGCGCTTTCCGCGTGCCAACGCATCGAAGTAACACTCAAGGCCGAAAGAGATTTTATATATCGCCCGGTAAATGCCGATTAAAACTTTTGATGCAAACCCGTTTCTCTTTTCGGATATTGATGGATATATCGATGCCGCGATTACGTTCGAAATTCGAAAACACGGGTTGACGTCATGATTTGGACTCTGCTTGCGGCGCATCCTGAAATCGCCCTATTTTCGAGCCTCGCTATTGGTTATCTCGTCGGGTCCGTGAAGCTCGGCCCCATTCAGCTCGGCGGCGTTTGCGGCACACTCGTCGTCGCGCTGATTCTTGGACAAAGCGGCGCGCGCATTTCACCCGATCTCAAGAACATCGCATTCGCGCTCTTCATCTTCGCGCTGGGTTTCACCGGCGGCCCGCAGTTCTTCGCGAACATCGGGCGCGGCTGGCGTTACGGCGCGTTGTCGATCGTCGAGATCGTCGTCGTGGTCGCGCTCGTGCTCGGCGCCGCCGTCATATTGAAACTCGACGCGGGAACGGCGGCCGGCTTGCTTGCCGGCGGCGCGACGGAATCCGCGGTGATCGGCACGGCGTCGGAGGCCATCGGGCGGCTCGGCCTGTCCACGACAGATACCGCGCGGCTGCAGGCGAACATCGTCACCGCTTACAGCGTGAGCTATCTGTTCGGCCTCGTCACGATCGTGCTGTTCACGAGCCAGTTCGCGCCGCTCATCCTGCGCGTGAATCTGCGCGACGAAGCGGAGCGCGTGTGGCGCAAGCTGGGCGGCGACGGCGCGCTCGGCACCGGGCAGACGCCCGCCACGCCGCCGCTCGCGGGCCGCGAGCTAAGGGTGACGGCCGCCGCGGGCCTCACCGTCGGCGACCTGGAGAAGCGCTTTCGCGACAACATCAGCGTGCAGCGCGTGCAGCGCGACCGCTCGGTCATCAAGCCGCAAGCGGCGGTCATGCTGAAGGCGGGCGATCTCGTCGTGGTCGGCGGGCGGCGCGAGGCGCTGGTCGAGGCGATTCCCGCGATCGGCGAGGAAGTTTTCGGCAACGGCGTCTCCGATGTCTATGTCGAACGCACGGATGTGATGCTCACGCGGCGCGAACTGCACGGCCTCACGCTCGCCCAGGTGCGCGCCCGCGCCGCGCCCGCGCCGCGCCCGCCGACGCCCACGGCGTCTTCGTCGCGGCCGTGACGCGTCTCGACAGCACGATTCCCGCGCTCGCCGGCACGCAGGTGCATCGCGGCGACGTGCTGACGCTCATCGGCAACAAGGAGGATGTCGCGCGCGGCGCGGCCAGGCTCGGCTACATCATCCGCGCGACGCAGAAAACCGACTTCGTGTTCCTCGGGCTCGGCGTGCTGCTCGGCATCGCGGTCGGGCGGCTGTCGGTACATGCCGGCGACATCGATCTCACGCTCGGGACGGGCGGCGGCTGCCTGCTCGCGGGGCTGCTGTTCGGCTGGATCCGCTCGCGTTATCCGCTGACCGGCTCGCTGCCCTCGGCGGCGGCGCAGATATTGAAGGACTTCGGCCTGTGCACGTTCATCGCGGCGGTCGGGCTGTCGGCGGGCCCGGACGCGTTGCGGCTCGTTCGCGAATACGGCATCGCGCTGCCGGTCGCGGGCATCGTCATCACGCTCGTGCCGGCGCTCGCGTCGCTCTTCATCGGACGATGGCTGCTCAAGCTCGACGTGCCGATGCTGCTTGGCGCGATCGCCGGTCAGCAATGCAGCACGCCCGCGATCAGCGCGCTCGTCGGCGTGACGGGCAACGCGACGCCGATGATCGGCTACACGATCACGTATGCGCTCTCGAACGTGCTGTTGCCGCTGCTCGGCCCGGTGATCGTCGGGCTCGCGAGCAAACTGGGCTGACCGTATGGAATGGCTCCACGACATCTTCCAGAAAGCGCCGGAATCGGCGCTCTTTCTTTCGCTCGCGGCGGGTTATCTGATCGGCCAGATCAGCTTCGGCAAGTTTCAACTGGGCGGCGTGGGCGGCTCGCTGATCGCGGCGGTGATCGTGAGCCAGGCGGGCGTGCAGATCGACAACGGCGTGAAATCGGTGATGTTCGCCGTGTTCATCTACGCGGTCGGCTACGACTCCGGCCCGCAGTTTTTCAGCTCGATCAACCGCCGCACGCTGCGCGAAATCGCGATGGCGCTGTTCCTCGCGGTGACGGCGCTCGCGAGCGTGATCGTCTGCGCGAAGCTGTTCGGGCTCAACAAGGGCCTAGCGGCCGGACTCGCGGGCGGGGCGCTGACGCAATCGGCGATTATCGGCACGGCGGGCGATGCGATCGCGCGGCTCGGATTGCCCGCCGATCAGACCAAGGCGTTGCAGGCCGACGTCGCGGTCGCGTACGCGGTAACGTACGTGTTCGGCTCGCTCGGCGCGATCATCGTATGCGTGAACATCCTGCCGAAGTTCATGGGGCAGAGTCTCAGGGATGCGTCGATCGAAGCGGAGAAGGCGCTCGCGGGCGGGGCGTCCGGTCCCGGACCAGGGCAGATTTCGGCGTTGCCCGCGCTCGTCGGACGCACGTATCGCGTGACGCACGATGGCGCGGCGGGGCGCACGGTCGCGCACGTCGAAGTCGACGACCGGGACATGATCACCGTCGAGCGCATCCGGCGCGGCGGGCGCGCGCTGGAGCCTGCCGCGGACTTCGTATTGCGAGCGGGCGATATCGTGCTCGTCGTCGGGCGGCGCGAGGCGATGGCGGGCGCGACGGCGCACATCGGCGAGGAAATCGCGGACGCCGATGGCAGCAGCGTCGTCATGCAGAAGCGTCAGGGCGTGTTCACGAAGCGCGGGATGAACCACATGAGCATCGCCGATGTGCGCGCGACGGTCGATCGCGACATTCGGCACGGCGTGTATATCCACGGCATCACGCGTGCGGGGCATCCGTTGCCGGTGCTGCCCGAGACGACGCTCGATCACGGCGATGTCATCACGTTCTACGGCGCGCCGCAGGACACGAAGCGCGCCGTCGATGCCGCCGGTTACGAACTGCCGTATTCCGACAAGACCGATTTCATCTACATGGGCGTGGGTATCGTGCTCGGGTTGCTGATCGGGCTGATCGTCGTCGATGCAGGCGGCGTGCCGCTCACGCTCGGCTCGGGCGGCGGCTGCCTGCTCACCGGTTTGCTGTTCGGCTGGATGCGCGGCAAGCATCCGATGTACGGCGTGATGCCGCCGGCCGCATCGCAATTGCTGAAGGATTTCGGACTGGCGGCGTTCGTCGCGGTGGTCGGGCTGAATTCCGGCTTGCAGGCCGTCGTCACGGTGAAACAGAGCGGGCTGACGATCTTCCTGCTCGGCGTGTTCGTCACGCTGTTTCCGCTCGTGCTGACGATGCTCTTCGGCCGCTACGTCCTGCGTTACGACAACGCGGCGCTGCTCGCGGGCGCGCTCACCGGTTCGCGCAGTGCGAATCCGGCGTTCGGCGGCGTGCTCGACAAAGCCGAAAGCGCCGCGCCGACGGTGCCGTTCGCGATCACGTATGCGTTGGCGAACGTGCTGCTGACCTTGCTCGGACCTTTGGTGGTCGGGCTCGTCTGAAGCGGCGGGCGTGCTCCTTGCGCCATAATCGGCGGACCTGCAAGGAGACTTCTTCATGGCTCAATCCAATGCGGCAACCGTCACGCTTCCGTCCGGCGAAGCGATTCCGAAACTCGGCCAGGGCACCTGGGAAATGGGCGAGCGCCCGAACGCGCGCAAGAGCGAGATCGCCGCTTTGCGCGAGGGCGTCGATCTCGGCATGACGCTCATCGATACCGCCGAGATGTACGGCGAAGGCCAAAGCGAGAAGCTCATCGCCGAAGCGCTCGGCGACAGGCGCGACGAGCTTTTCATCGTCAGCAAGGTGTATCCGCATAACGGCAGCGAGCGCGGCGTGCAGAGCGCATGCGAGCGCAGCCTGAAACGCCTGAAGACCGATCGCATCGATCTGTATTTGCTGCACTGGCGCGGCGGCGAGGATCTCGAAGGCGTGATCGCGGGTTTCGAAAAACTGAAGGACGACGGCAAGATTCGCCACTGGGGCGTGAGCAACTTCGACACGGACGACATGGAAGAACTCTTATCGCTCGATGGCGGCGACGCCTGCGCGACCGATCAGATTCTCTTCAACGTCGCGCGGCGCGGGGCGGAGTTCGATCTGTTGCCGTGGCTGCGTGAGCACCGCATGCCCGCGATGGCGTACAGCCCCGTCGATCACGCGCGTCTGCCGCGCGGCGGCGCGCTGGAACAGATCGCGGCGGCGCGCGGCGTGTCGGCGTTTCAGGTGGCGCTCGCGTGGGTGCTACAGCAGCCGCAGGTATTCGCGATTCCGAAAGCGTCGGATGTCGCGCACGTTCGCGAGAATCGCGCGGCGCTCGATCTTCACCTGTCCGCCGACGAGCTCGCGGACATCGATCGGCAGTTCAAGCCGCCGAAGTCGAAGCGCCCGCTCGAAATGCTGTGAAGACGCGCCGGATCACGTGCACGCGTGATGCGCGTGCACCGAGCCGAGCACCGCGACTTCCGCGGGTGTGCGCCTCAGATCGGCTTCGTTGACCTGCTTCGCATCGGCGAGGAAGTCGTCGACGATCGACGACACGGTCGTGTCCGCGAGACACAGCGATACGCGCTTCGTCTCGCCATCGGGCAGCGAGGTGCGCTGCGACAGAAACAGCACGCCGTACTGATAACCGCGCACGATTCCGCGTACCGCGCCCACGCATTGTCCTTGCGCCGTGTTGTCGGACCTCGCGGCGCATTGCTGCGCGAGCGCGTAGGCCGAGAAAGTCGGATCGGACGCGCCGGGCGCCGGAGCCTGTGGTGCGGTCTGCGCCTGCGCGGCCGTCGCGACGCCGAAAGTCAGTGCGCAAAGCGCGGCGGAGAGGGCGGGTTTCATCGGTTGAATCCTCGTTGTTTTGAAGGTTGAACCGATGAGAGGCGCGCAACGCCGCTTTGGTTCCGACGAAAGCCTCAGCGCGCCTGACGCTGCAGCGTACGCAATTCGTCGACGGGAATGTGGCAATGAATCGCGTGACCGTCGCCGGCGTCGCGGCACGGCGGCGTTTCGGTTTCGCAGATTTCGCCGATCTTGCGCGGACAGCGCGTATGGAACACGCAGCCCGAAGGCGGATTCGCCGCGCTCGGCAACTCGCCCGACAGCCGGATGCGCTTCGCGTGCGTCCCGTCGATCGACGGCACCGACGACAGCAATGCTTCGGTGTACGGATGCTGCGGTCCGTCGAAGACGGCGGCCGCGCGCCCGATCTCCATGATGCGCCCGAGATACAGCACGGCGATGCGGTCCGACAGATAGCGCACGACATGCAAATCATGCGAGATGAACACGTAGGAGACGCGGCGCTCGCGCTGCAGATCGGCAAGCAGATTGAGGATCGCGGCCTGCACGGAGACATCGAGCGCGGAAGTCGGTTCGTCGCACACGACGACGCGCGGATCGCCCGCGAACGCGCGCGCGATCGCGACGCGCTGCTTCAATCCGCCCGACAGTTGCCGCGTGCGCGAGCTCAGATAGCGCTCCGGCAGACGCACCGCTTCGGTCAGCGTGTGCAGGCGCTGTTCCTTCGCTTCGCCGTGCAACGCGGCGAGCTTCGACAGCGAACGCGCGATCAGTTGCCGCACGGAATGCGCGCGATTCAGCGCGGAATCCGGGTTCTGAAAGACGATCTGCAGCGACTTCACCTGTTCTTCGCTGCGCCGGGTCACGCGCTCGGGCAGCGCGGCGCCGTCGAGTTCGAGCGACGCGCCTTTGTCGGGCGATACGAGGCCGAGCAGCAGCTTCGCGAGCGTCGTCTTGCCGCTGCCCGATTCGCCGACGAGCCCGAGCGTTTCGCCCTGCACGAGATCGAGCGAGACATCGTGGACGGCGCGCACGTCTTCATCGCCGACGCGGAATGTCTTCGAGAGATTGCGCGCGGATAGCGCGAGCGGCTGATCGACACCGTCGGCATCGGCGACGGGCACCGGCGCTTCGTCGGCCGAGCGCGGCAGCGTTTCCGCGCGTTCGTGATAGTGACAGCGCGCCATCTGATCGCCGTGCGCCGACGCCACGCGATACGGCGGCGGCGCGTCCTTCAGACAACGCTCGTCGGCGAGCTTGCAGCGCGGCGCGAAAATGCAGCCCTGCGTGATCGATCCGGGCAGCGGGAGGGAGCCTGGAATCGTGTCGAGCCGGCCCGTTTCCTTGGCGCGCCCCGCACGCGGCAGACAGCGCAGCAGGCCGACCGTGTACGGATGACGCGGCTTGGCGAACACGTCGGCGGTCGTGCCTTCCTCGACGAGCTTGCCCGCGTACAGCACGCCAACGCGATCGCACATGCGCCCGATCACCGCGAGATTGTGGCTGATGAAGAGCACGGCCGTGCCCAACTCCGCACGCAATTGCGCGATGAGGTCGAGCACTTCGGCTTCGACGGTGGCGTCGAGGCCCGTGGTCGGTTCGTCGAGAATCAGCAGTTCGGGATTGCACGCGAGCGCCATCGCGATGACCACGCGTTGCTGCATCCCGCCCGAAAGCTGATGCGGATAACTCTCCATCACGCGTTCGGGCGATGCGATGCGCACGCGTCTCAGCATGTCGGCCGTGCGCGACAGCGCTTCGTCGGCGGATGCGCCCGTGACTTCGAACGCTTCGGAGACTTGCCGCGCGATCGTCAGCGACGGATTCAGCGCGCGTCCGGGATCCTGATAGACCATCGACACGGCGGTCGCGCGCATGCCGCGCAGCGCGTCGGCGTCGAGCGCGGCGACGTCGCGCCCGGCGATCGACATGCGGCCAGCCTTCACGCGCCCGTTGCGCGGCAAGTAGCGCAGCACCGCGAGCGCGGCGGTCGACTTGCCGCAGCCCGATTCACCGACCAGCCCGTAGGCCTCGCCGCGCCTGACGCGCAACGTGACGTCCTGCAGCACTTCACGTTCGCGTCCGCGCGAACGGTACGCGACCGTGAGGCCGACGACCGTGAGCGCGTCGGCCTGATCGCCTTTCGCGGCGCCGAACGTGGGAAAAGCCGATGGCGGCGGTCCGTTCATCGGTCGAGCACTCCTTGCACGGCATCCGCGACGAGATTCACCGCGACGACCAGCGACGCGATCGCGGCGGCGTCGAAGACGACGGTCCACCACGCGCCGCCCGCCATCAGCGTATAGCTTTCGGACAAGGCGAGACCCCAGTCGGCGGACGGCGGCTGAATGCCGAAGCCGAGAAACGACAGCGTCGCGACGGCGAAGATCGCGTAGCCGAGACGAACGGTCGCCTCGACGATGATCGGCGGCAGCACGTTTGGCAGAATCTCCGCGAACATGATGTAGAGCGCGTTCTCGCCGCGCAATTGCGCCGCGAGCACGTAGTCGAGATGGCGCTCGCTCAGCACGGCGGCGCGCACGGTTCGCGCGGTGATCGGCGCGAAGGTGAGGCCGATGACGAGGATCACTGTCGTGTTGCTCGCGCCGACGGCGGCGAGCGCGAGCAGCGCGACGATCACGAGCGGCAGCGCGAGCAGCGCATCGATCACGCGGCCGATGGCGGCGTCGACCCAGCCGTCGAAATAGCCGACGACGAGCCCGAGCGCCGTGCCCGCCGCCGTGCCGAGCAAGGTCGCGAGCGGCGCGATCGTCAGAATGTCGCGCGAGCCGACGATCACGCGCGCGAACACGTCGCGACCGAGCTGGTCGGTGCCGAACCAGTGATCGCCCGAAGGCGCGACGAGCGAGTTGAGCGGATCGGACGCGTAGGGATCGTGCGGCACGAGCCAGTGGCCGAAGAGCGCGCACAGCACCCAGAAGAGCAGGATCAGCACGCCGATATCGAAGGTCGCGGAACGCACGAGCGCGCTCAACGCTTCGAAGCGGCGCGATTTCGGTGCGATAGCGGCCGCCGTGCTCATTTCGCTTCCCCGGTGCGCAGGCGCGGATTGAGCACGACGTAGAGCGCATCGGCGATCAGATTCGCCGCCGTATAGATCACGCCGATGGTCAACACGCCCGCTTCGAGCATCGGAAAGTCCTTCGCTTTTGCGGCGTTGTAGATCAGCGAGCCGATGCCCTGGTAGTGAAACAGCGTTTCCACGACGACGAGTCCGCCGATCATGTAGCCGAGCTGCGTCGCGGCGACGGTGACGGTCGGCAAAAGCGCGTTGCGCAGCACATGGCGCACGATCACGACGCGCTGCGGCAAGCCCTTCAGGATCGCGGTGCGCGTGTAATCGGCGTCGAGCGCTTCGACGGTGCCCGCGCGCGCCATCCGCGCGATGTAGCCGAAGAACACGAAGACGAGCGGCAGCACTGGCAGGATCAGATGTTCGAGTTGCGTGAAGAAGCCCGCGTCGGCAGGCGCGGTCGCTTCGATCGGCAGCCATTGCAGCCAGACGCCGAAGATCAGGATCAGCACGATCGACGAGACGAATTCCGGCACCACCGTCGCCGTCAATCCGCCGATGCTGATGACGCGATCGATCCATCGTCCCGAATGCAGCGCCGCGTACACGCCGCCCGCGATGCCGAGCGGCACCACGACGACGAACGCGAGCGCGCCGAGCTTCGCCGAATTCCACAGCGCGTTGCCGATGAACGGCGCGACGGGCGCGCGAAACGCGTAGGACTCGCCCATGTCGCCGCGCAGGAAATGGCCGATCCAGCTCGAATACTGCGTGAGAAGCGGCCGGTCGACGCCAAGCTGATGGTTGAGCGCGGCGACCGCGCGCGCGTCGGCGAGCGGGCCGAGAATCGCGCGGCCGACGTCGCCGGGCAGCAACTGGCCGCCCGCGAACACGATCATCGACAGAAGCCACAGCGTGACGAGCGCGAGCAAGAGCCGCACGCCGACGAAGCGCGCGATGCGCTTCATTCGGGCGAAGTCGGCGACGTGCGCCGTGGGCGTGATGGTGCTCATTCGCTTACGCCGAGATCGTCGCGCGGTCGAACCACATCTGCGAAATCGCGTTGAAGCGCACGCCGGAGACATTGGCGCGCGTGACGATCAGCTGGTCGTAGAAGTAGGGGATGACGACCGGCGTTTCGTCGAGCAGCAAATGCTGAATCTGCGCGGACAGCTTCTTCTGCGACGCGACGTCGAGCGCCGCGACGAACTGCGCGACGAGCTTGTCGTATTCGGGATTCTTGAAGTGCGCCGCGTTCCAGGTGCCGCCGCTCGTCAGCGGCGCGTTGAGGAACACGTTCGGCACGCCGCGATGCCCGTAATCGGTGATGCCGAGCGGCGAATCGAGCCAGTCCGACTTGCCGAACGTGCCCGAGCCGTAATAGAGGTCCTGACTCTCGACCTTCAACTGGATGCGTATGCCGATCGCCTTCGCCGCGTTCTGCACGACGACTGCG
Organism: Caballeronia sp. ATUFL_F1_KS39; assembly: GCF_023630985.1. Classification (NCBI taxonomy): domain Bacteria; kingdom Pseudomonadati; phylum Pseudomonadota; class Betaproteobacteria; order Burkholderiales; family Burkholderiaceae; genus Caballeronia; species Caballeronia sp. ATUFL_F1_KS39. The sequence continues at coordinate 29,002 of NZ_JALQDZ010000003.1, forward strand.
AGATCGGGGATCTCCATGTACTTTTCGGTCGTGAGCGTGACGTCGAAGCCGTTCGCGACGCCGGCATCGCTCATCAGCTGCTTCGCCTGCGCGATGTCGATCTTGCGTTGCGGCACGCTGAGATCGCTCGACGGAAAAACCGGCGCGAACGGGCTGTCGTTGCCGACTTGCGCGCGGCCGCGGAACAGGCCCTTCACGATGACTTCGCGATCGATCGCGAGCGCGAGCGCCTGACGCACGCGCTTGTCCTTGAACGGCGCCATGTCGCAGCGCATATGCAGTTGCCGATGCGAACTCGACTTCGTGCCGAGCACCTTGAATTGCGGATTCGTCAGCATCGCGACCCCGCCTTGCACCGTGAAGTCGCCCATCACGTCGGCCTGGCGGCCTTGCATCGCGAGAAGCTGCGCCTGTTGATCCGCGTAGAAGGAAAACTGCACGCGATCGGGCAGCGCTTTCTCGCCCCAGTAGTCGGGATTGCGCACGAACGATGCGCCCACTTTCGGCGTGTATTTCTCCAGCTTCAGCGCGCCCGTGCCCATGAACGTCTTCTCGTAAGGGCCGCTGAAATTCGCCGGGAGGATCACGGCGTTATACGTATCCGAGGAAACGTAATACGGGAAATTGCCATTGGGCGCGTCGAGATGAAACTCGACGGTGTGATCGTCGACGGCCTTCGCCGAATCCTTCGACAGCACGCCCTTCAGCACCGAAAGCGCAGCCGAGCCGGTCGCCGGATCGGACAGGCGGTTGAAGGTCGCGACGACGTCCTTCGCGGTCATCGGCTGGCCGTCGTGGAACTTCACGTTCGGGCGCAGCTTGAACGTCCACACGTCGCCCTTGGCATTCGACGACCACGACAGCGCGAGCGCCGGCTTGAGCGTCAGATGCTCGCTGTCGTCGTCGACGAGAAATTCGCCGGTCTGATTGATGAGCGCAAGCCCCGACGCATCCGTCACGGTGAGCGGATCGACGGCGCCCGCGGGCATCAGATGCGCGACGCGGATCGTGCCGCCCGGCTTGCCCGCGCCTTGCGCCCGCGCGCCCGGCATACCGAAGATGCCGCCCGCCGTGAGCGCGATGCCGAGCACGCTCGCATGGCGCAGCAACTCGCGGCGCGTGAGGCGTCCGGCCATGAACTCGTCGATCGCGTGATTGCCCAGTTCGCCCGCGCGAGGGCGGGCCAGTTCCAGAAGATGCGCGTCGGTCGAAGGTTTCTTCATCGTGTGCTTTTCCGTTGTCGTTGTTTGCTGGCCGTCGCCCACGCGCGATCGGCTCGACCGCGCCGTCGAGGTGCATTCGGGCATCGCTAGCAAGGAACGCGCCGCTCCATGACGCGCCCGTGCGCTTTTCAGTGATCGTGTGGATGCTTGTGAATCGGATCGACCCAATAGACTTCCTCGGGCTTCTCGACGGCATCGATGTTCAGATTCACCACCACCGCTTCGTTGTCGCTGCGCACGAGCACGCATTCGAGCGGATCGGCGGTGCTCGCGTTGATTTCCTGGTGCGGCACATAAGGCGGCACGAAAATGAAGTCGCCGGGACCGGCCTCGGCCGTGAACTCGAGATGCTCGCCCCAGCGCATGCGCGCCTGGCCGCGCACGACATAGATGACGCTTTCGAGCGCGCCGTGATGATGCGCGCCGGTTTTCGCATTCGGATGGATCGTGACCGTGCCGGCCCAGATTTTCTGGGCGCCGACGCGCGCCGCGTTGATGGCAGCCGCGCGGTTCATGCCGGGCGTCTGCGGCGTGTTGGTGTCGAGCTGATCGCCCTTGATGACCTTGACGCCGTGTTCGCGCCAATCGATGTGCTGATGTGGATCGCTCATGTCGCTCATGCCCGTGTATCGTCTGCGGATATGAAAAAGTCCGTTGCCGCCATCAAGGAAGCGAGCAACGGACTTCCGATACTACACGGTTCGATCGCGATTATTTCGCTTTCGAATTGATGATCGCTTCCGACACGTTCGACGGCGTCTCCGCGTAATGCTTGAACTCCATCGTGTAGGTCGCGCGGCCTTGCGTCAGCGAGCGCAGCGACGTCGAGTAGCCGAACATCTCGGCAAGCGGCACTTCCGCGCGCACGAGCTTGCCGCCGCCGCCCGCGATGTCCTCCATGCCCTGCACGATGCCGCGCCGGCCCGAGAGATCGCCCATCACGTTGCCCATGAAGTCCTCGGGCGTCTCGACTTCGACGGCCATCATCGGTTCGAGCAGCACGGGCTTCGCCTTGCGCATCGCTTCCTTGAAGGCCATCGAGCCCGCCATGCGGAACGCGTTTTCGTTCGAATCGACATCGTGATACGAGCCGAAGGTGAGCCGCACTTTCACGTCGACGACCGGATAGCCTGCGAGCACGCCGGCCTTCAGCGTTTCCTGAATGCCCTTGTCGACGGCGGGGATGAACTCGCGCGGAATCACGCCGCCCTTGATCTGGTCGACGAACTCGTAGCCCTTGCCGGGGTCCGGCTCCAGCGCGATCACGGCGTGACCGTACTGCCCGCGTCCGCCCGACTGCTTGACGAATTTGCCTTCGACATCCTCGACCTTGTTGCGCACGGTCTCGCGATACGCGACCTGCGGCTTGCCGACCGTCGCCTCGACGCCGAACTCGCGCTTCATCCGGTCGACGAGAATCTCGAGGTGCAGCTCGCCCATGCCGGAGATGATCGTCTGGCCCGATTCCTCATCGGTCGTCACGCGGAACGACGGATCTTCCTGCGCGAGACGGTTCAGCGCGATGCCCATCTTTTCCTGATCGGCCTTCGTCTTCGGTTCGACGGCCTGCGAGATCACCGGTTCAGGGAAGATCATCCGTTCGAGGATGATGACGTTCTGCGGATCGCAAAGCGTGTCGCCGGTCGTCGCTTCCTTGAGACCGACGGCCGCCGCGATGTCGCCCGCGCGCACCTCCTTGATTTCCTTGCGCTCGTTCGCGTGCATTTGCAGAATCCGGCCGAGGCGCTCCTTCTTGTCCTTCACCGGATTGAAGACCGTGTCGCCTGAATTCACGACGCCCGAATACACGCGGAAGAAGATCAACTGCCCGACGAACGGGTCGGTCATGATCTTGAACGCGAGCGCGGAGAACGGCTCGTCGTCGCTCGGATGACGCTCCGCTTCCTCGTCGTCTTCCGTGTGGCCGAGAATCGCGGGCACGTCGACGGGCGAGGGCAGGTAGTCGATCACGGCGTCGAGCATCGCCTGGACGCCCTTGTTCTTGAACGCGCTGCCGCAGAGCATCGGTACGATTTCGTTGGCGATCGTGCGTTTGCGCAGCGCGCCCTTGATCTCGTCCTCGGTCAGGCTGTTGTGGTCTTCCAGATACTTCTCGAGCAGCTCTTCGCTCGCTTCGGCGGCGGCCTCGACCATCTTCTCGCGCCACTCGTGCGCGAGATCCTTGAGGTTGTCGGGAATTTCCTCGTAGGTGAACTTGATGCCCTGGCTCTCGTCGTCCCAGACGATCGCCTTCATCTTCACGAGGTCGACGACGCCCTGAAAGTGATCTTCCGCGCCGATCGGAATCTGGATCGGCACCGCGACGCCCTTCAGCCGGTCGCCGATCTGCCGCTGCACGCGAAAGAAGTCCGCGCCGACGCGGTCCATCTTGTTGACGAACGCGATGCGCGGCACCTTGTACTTGTTCGCCTGACGCCACACGGTTTCCGATTGCGGCTGCACGCCGCCGACCGAGTCGTAGACCATGCACGCGCCATCGAGCACGCGCATCGAGCGCTCGACTTCGATCGTGAAGTCGACGTGCCCCGGCGTATCGATGATGTTGATGCGATGTTCCGGATAATTGCCGGCCATGCCTTTCCAGAAGGCCGTCGTTGCCGCGGAGGTAATCGTGATGCCGCGTTCCTGCTCCTGCTCCATCCAGTCCATCGTGGCCGCGCCGTCGTGCACTTCGCCGATCTTGTGCGTCACGCCGGTGTAGAAAAGGATGCGCTCGGTAGTCGTAGTTTTGCCGGCATCGATGTGAGCGCTGATTCCGATATTCCGATAGCGCTCGATGGGAGTCTTGCGGGGCACGTGAACCTCCTGTGGTTTGAGTCGGCGCGGCGTGTGAAGCCAACGCGAATGCGTCGCGCCGAATCTTTTTAGGATAGCGCGTCGGCAGGCTCTTTGCAGGAATCCTGCCAGCCCGGCGCAAGCGACTTCCCGGACGCAAAAAAACCGGCGTGTCGTGCGACGACGCCGGTTGTTCGGGCGGGCAAGAAGCGCGTTACTGCGCGCGCGGCAAGCCTTTGATCTGCGTGCCCGGCTTGATGCCTTTCGCGGCAAACCATCCCTTCGGCATTTCGAGCGCATACACGCCGTTGTTGCGCGGGCAGTGGTTGTTCTCGGTTTCGGCCTGCATCTCGTCGATGTCGGTGATCGTGCCGTCCGCGCGGATGAACGCGATCGACAGCGGGATCAGCGTGTTCTTCATCCAGAAGCAATGCACGGCGTTTTCATTGAACACGAAGAGCATGCCTTCGTTCGGTGCGAGCTGCGTGCGATACATGAGACCTTGCTCGCGATCGGCATCGTTCGCGGCGACGGCGGCGTCGATCACATACATGCCCGCGGTCAGCTTTGCACGCGGAAAGTCGGACGGCTGCTTGGCGCCGGGCGGCATCGTCTGCGCCTGTGCGAGCGGCAATGCGGCGAAGGGCAGGGCAAGCGCGATCACGCATGCGCGCGCGAGCTTGCCGAGGTTGATTTGTTGATTGAAGAAGCGCGAGACGAGATTCACGGCAAAGCTCCCTTTCTGATCGATGGCTTGCGCCTGAGCCGGACAAACCCCGCGCATGTTACTCGATGCGCAGGCACAAAACAAAAGGGCAGACGCCTTGCGGCCATCTGCCCTTTGAACGCCGTAAGGACGGCGGTAATGCTCGTTCTTGACTTCGCTATACCGCCTCTTACAAAAAACTTACTGAGCTGCCGAAGCGGCTGCCGGAGCCGACGCAGCGGCTGCCTTCTTGTGCGACTTCGACGACTTGTGCGACGTCTTCTTGTGAGCCGACTTGTGAGCCGACGAAGCAGCTGCCGGAGCAGCAGCGGCCGGTGCCGAAGCTTCTTGTGCGAAAGCAGCGGTTGCGAACAGGCCAGCGACGAGAGCAGCGATCAGTTTGTTCATCTGTGAATCCTCAGCTTGAGTTAATTAACCAAACGACCCGGTCATTGAGTCATGTCGGTAAACGAGCCACCTACCTTTCGGTTGACACTCGACATCGATAATTCAAATTCGATGCGACTGTGAACGCTTGAACCTTTCAAACTCCCTGGAGCACACAGGTAGTTGTAATCAGTTATTCGCTCATGCCGGATAGCTTTATGCGGCATCTGACGCCCTTAACGCGTCGCGTGAAGAGTCGGTTGACGCGATTTACAGAGAAAATTGCGCGGCGACAAAAAAATATCGGCGGCGCGATATGCGCTACTCGATCTCGATGACAGCACGTTTAAACACGTCGCACTAAACGATGCACACGGCCGATATTCAGGATAGTTGAATGCGATTCAACGAACGCGTTGCCACGGCGCGCGCGGGGCAACCTCGACGGTCTCGCCCGGCGCGAGGCCGAGCGTGAAGATATCGAGCGCGCCGATCGCGACGCGTACGAGCCGCAAGGTCGGAAAGCCGACTGCAGCCGTCATGCGCCGCACCTGCCGATTCTTGCCTTCGGTGATGGCGAGCTCGATCCACGTCGTCGGGATGGCGGCGCGATAGCGGATCGGCGGATTGCGTGGCCAGAGCGCTTCGATGTCGCGTTCGTCGACGAATGCGCTGCGGCACGGCTGCGTCACGTAATCGCCGAGATCGACGCCTTTCGAAAGACGCGCGAGCGCGGCTTCGTCGGGCGCGCCTTCGACTTGCGCCCAATAGCGCTTTACCAGCTTGTGACGCGGCTCCGCGATGCGGGCCTGGAGCGCGCCGTCGTCGGTGAGGAGGAGCAGGCCTTCGCTATCGGCGTCGAGTCGGCCCGCGGGATACACGCCCGGCGTCTTCACCCAGTCGCCGAGCGACGCGCGCGTCTCGTGCGCCGAAAACTGGCAGATGGTGCCGAAGGGCTTGTTCAGGGCGATAAGTGACATGCGAGGCGCGCGGCGTGGTCGGATGCGGCATCTTAAAGCATGCGCGCGGCGGCTTTCGGGCGCGCCGGGACAAGCCAGCATGGTTAGAATGATGAAGTGAACTTCATCGCGCGGGTTCATCGCCCGCGCATGCTGCATCGCATCGCTCTCTATCCAGTTTGCTTGCTTCCATTCAAGCCCGGCCTTATTTGGAGTCGACCATGCCGTATCAGCACATCAAGGTTCCGGAAGGCGGTGACAAGATCACCGTCAACGCGGACTTCTCGCTCAACGTCTCGGATCAGCCGATCATCCCGTATATCGAGGGCGACGGCACGGGCGTCGACATCACGCCGGTGATGATCAAGGTCGTCGATGCGGCGGTCGAGAAGGCCTACGGCGGCAAGCGCAAGATTCAATGGATGGAAATCTTCGCGGGCGAAAAGGCGACGCGCGTCTACGGCCCCGACGTGTGGCTGCCGGACGAAACGCTCGAAGTGGTGAAGGATTTCATCGTGTCGATCAAAGGGCCGCTCACGACGCCCGTCGGCGGCGGCATCCGCTCGCTGAACGTGGCGCTTCGTCAGCAACTCGATCTCTACGTGTGTCTGCGTCCGGTGCGCTACTTCAAGGGCGTGCCGTCGCCGGTGCGCGAACCGGAGAAGATCGACATGGTGATCTTCCGCGAGAATTCGGAAGACATCTACGCGGGCGTCGAATGGCCGGCGGATTCGCCCGAAGCGAAGAAGGTCATCAAGTTCCTGCGCGAAGAAATGGGCGTGAAGAAGATCCGCTTCCCTGATTCGTCGGGACTCGGCATCAAGCCCGTTTCGCGCGAGGGCACGGAGCGGCTCGTGCGCAAGGCGATCCAGTACGCGATCGACAACGATCGCCGCTCGGTGACGCTCGTGCACAAGGGCAACATCATGAAGTTCACCGAAGGCGCCTTCCGCGATTACGGCTACGCGCTCGCGCAGAAGGAGTTCGGCGCGGAACTGATCGACGGCGGCCCGTGGATGAAGGTGAAGAATCCGAAGTCGGGCAGCGATATCGTCGTGAAGGATGTGATCGCCGATGCGTTCCTTCAGCAAATCCTGCTGCGTCCCGCCGAATACGACGTGATTGCCACGCTCAACCTGAACGGCGACTACATCTCGGACGCGCTCGCGGCGCAGGTGGGCGGCATCGGCATCGCGCCGGGCGCGAACATGTCGGATTCCGTCGCGATGTTCGAGGCGACGCACGGCACGGCGCCGAAATACGCGGGCAAGGACTACGTGAATCCCGGTTCGGAAATTTTGTCCGCCGAAATGATGCTGCGCCATCTCGGCTGGTTCGAGGCGGCGGACCGCATCATTTCGTCGATGGAGCAGTCGATTCTTTCGAAGCGCGTCACGTACGACTTCGCGCGTTTGATGGAAGGCGCGACGCAAGTATCGTGTTCGGGTTTCGGAGAGGTGATGATCGAGAATATGTGAGGACTCACCTCGATTCGATGTGGTAAATAAAAACCCCGGAAGGCCTACGCCTTCCGGGGTTTTTATTTCGCGCACATGCCTCATATGCGTGCAACGCGCGAGGCATGAAAAAACCCGGCGCGAAGGCCGGGTTTCACGAGGCTAAGTCGATCGAACGGTCAGGCAGCGTCCTGAATGTTCGAAGCTTGTTTGCCTTTCGGTCCCTGGACGATCTCGAAGCTGACCTTCTGGCCTTCCTTGAGCGTCTTGAAACCGTTCATTTGAATCGCCGAGAAATGTGCGAACAGATCCTCGCCGCCTTCATCGGGCGTGATGAATCCGTAGCCTTTCGCGTCGTTGAACCATTTGACCGTACCAGTAGACATTCGTACTTCCCCTCTAACTCTTGTCGCACCCAGAGCACGCTCGAAAAGCTCGACGGCACACCCCACAATGTGAACCGCCCCCTCCTCACAAGCTCACCTCGGCCTCTTTTTTCGTCCGTGGTTGGCCCCCGGAAAAAAGTGCCAGTTTGATTGTTAAATCTCTTAAATCGGGTGTCAAGGAATTTTTGGGATAGCCGTTAAGCTCGTTGCAAAGAGCGCATTCGTAGGGTAATTCCTGCTTTGCGTGTGTGCTGCCGTCCAAGCAAGTCATCTTGAAAAGTCGCATAATCGACTCACTTGTGTGATACCCGGCGGCCCGCAGCGCTTGGTGCTCGGTTTGTTTTTTTTGAAGCTGTGCGATACTGGTTTCGACGAGGTGCAAGCGGGCCGCGCCGAAATGTTGGGCAGCGGCAGGATTCGATGGGCGACACCTGTGCGAGTGCGGTTTTCAGCGACACATTCCGACCGGGCGGTCGGTGCTGGAGCGGCGATTGCGAGGACGTCCGTGATGTTTAGAATGGGTGTATGGCGATCAATCCCAACAAGCAGGATGGCACGGTACTGGAGCGGCAGGAGCAGAAGCTCAAGAAGCCGGCCATGTACAAGGTGGTGCTGCTGAATGACGACTTCACGCCGATGGAATTCGTCGTGATGATCGTGCAGGAATACTTCAATAAGGATCGTGAGACCGCGACGCAGATCATGCTCAAGGTTCATCGCGAAGGCAGGGGAGTTTGTGGGGTCTACACGCGAGACATTGCGTCGACCAAAGTTGAGCAAGTCGTTAGCCATGCACGGCAAGCGGGGCATCCGCTGCAGTGCGTGATGGAGGAAGCATGATTGCCCAGGAACTGGAAGTCAGTCTGCACATGGCGTTTATGGAAGCACGTCAGGCGCGGCATGAGTTCATAACGGTCGAGCACCTGTTGCTCGCCCTGTTGGACAATCCGACCGCGGCTGAAGTGTTGCGCGCCTGCGCAGCCAACATTGAAGATTTGCGTCAGAACCTGCGCAATTTCATTCATGACAACACGCCGACCGTGCCCGGCACGGACGACGTCGATACTCAGCCGACGCTTGGTTTCCAGCGCGTGATCCAGCGCGCGATCATGCACGTGCAATCGACTTCGAATGGCAAGAAGGAAGTGACCGGCGCGAACGTGCTGGTCGCGATCTTCGGCGAGAAGGACTCGCACGCGGTGTACTACCTGCAGCAGCAGGGCGTCACGCGTCTCGATGTCGTGAATTTCATTTCGCACGGCATTGCGAAGACGAATAGCGGCGACGCCGCCAAGGCGAGCAGCGAAGCGAATCCGGAATCGGAAGACGCCGCTGCGCAGAAGGAAACGCCGCTCGCGCAGTTCACGCAGAACCTCAACCAGCTCGCGAAGGACGGCAAGATCGATCCGCTGATCGGCCGTGAACTCGAAGTCGAGCGTGTGGTGCAGGTGCTGTGCCGCCGTCGCAAGAATAATCCGCTGCTCGTCGGCGAAGCCGGCGTCGGCAAGACGGCGATCGCCGAGGGCCTCGCATGGCGCATCACGCGCGGCGAAGTGCCGGACATCCTCGCCGATGCACAGGTCTACTCGCTCGACATGGGCGCGCTGCTCGCCGGCACGAAGTATCGCGGCGATTTCGAGCAACGTCTGAAGACGGTGTTGAAGGAACTGAAAGAGCGTCCGCACGCGATTCTGTTCATCGACGAAATTCATACGCTGATCGGCGCGGGCGCGGCATCGGGCGGCACGCTCGACGCATCGAACCTGCTGAAGCCGGCGTTGTCGTCGGGTCAGTTGAAGTGCATCGGCGCGACCACGTTCACGGAATATCGCGGCATCTTCGAGAAGGACGCGGCGTTGTCGCGGCGTTTCCAGAAGGTCGATGTCACCGAGCCGTCCGTCGAACAGACGGTGGCGATTCTGCGCGGCCTCAAGACGCGCTTCGAAGAGCATCACGGCGTGAAGTATTCGTCGGGTGCGCTGTCGGCGGCGGCGGAACTGTCGGCACGATTCATCACGGACCGTCATCTGCCGGACAAGGCCATCGACGTGATCGATGAAGCGGGCGCGGCGCAACGCATCCTGCCGAAGTCGAAGCAGAAGAAGACCATCGGCAAGAGCGAGATCGAAGAGATCATCTCGAAGATCGCGCGCGTGCCGGCGCAGAGCGTGTCACAGGATGACCGCAGCAAGCTCCAGACGCTCGATCGCGACCTGAAAGCCGTCGTGTTCGGTCAGGATCCGGCGATCGACGCGCTGTCGGCGTCGATCAAGATGGCGCGCGCGGGTCTCGGCAAGCTGGACAAGCCGATCGGTGCGTTCCTGTTCTCCGGCCCGACGGGCGTCGGCAAGACGGAGGTCGCGAAGCAGTTGGCGTTCACGCTGGGCATCGAACTGCTGCGCTTCGACATGTCGGAGTACATGGAACGCCATGCGGTCAGCCGTCTGATCGGCGCGCCGCCGGGCTATGTCGGTTTCGACCAGGGCGGTTTGCTGACCGAAGCCGTCACGAAGAAGCCGCATTGCGTGCTGCTCCTCGACGAAATCGAGAAGGCGCATCCGGACATCTACAACGTGCTCTTGCAGGTGATGGACCACGGCACGCTGACTGACAACAACGGACGCAAGGCGGATTTCCGCAACGTCATCATCATCATGACGACGAACGCGGGCGCCGAGGCAATGGGCAAGGCGGTGATCGGCTTCACGTCGCGACGCGAGTCGGGCGACGAAATGGCCGACATCAAGCGCATGTTCACGCCGGAGTTCCGCAACCGTCTGGACCAGATCATCAGCTTCCGTTCGCTGGACGAGGAAATCATCCTGCGCGTGGTCGACAAGTTCCTCATGCAACTGGAAGATCAGTTGCACGAGAAGAAGGTCGATGCGGTCTTCACCGATTCGCTGCGCAAGCACCTGGCGAAGCACGGTTTCGATCCGCTGATGGGCGCGCGTCCGATGCAGCGTCTGATTCAGGACACGATCCGTCGCGCCCTGGCCGACGAGCTCCTGTTCGGCAAGCTGGTCAACGGCGGCCGCGTGACGGTCGATGTCGATGCGGACGACAAGGTGCAGCTGACGTTCGACGAAAACTCGGCGCCGCCGCGCAATCCGAATCCGGAAGCGATCGAAGTGGATTAACGCGTTTAAGGCGGGACGATAAGCGTGGACTCGAAAGAGCCCACGCTTTTTTTTTGCGCGTTTCACAACAAGCCGTTCCATGCTCAAGCATGTTTAATGTATCCGTGTCCCATCCCATGAGTCTCGAAGTCCAGATGATGCGCGCAAACGAGCAAGCGCGTTTCTGTTTGCGTCCTCACGGGTTGAGCGTTCCGACCATGATGTTGATCGAGCTGATGGTTACGATGCGCAAGTCTTTATCTCCAGTTGTACCTGAGAGCCGAAACTTGCCGTGTTCCCCGTTATTGCTGTGAAACGAGACTGCCGATGAGGGTTTTACGAAGTCCGGCGACACTCCGAATATGGTGAAAAATCTCCAGCCGATTCCTTGCATGCACGACGAATCGTGGTGATCGTCGGGGCTCGCCAGTACGGTTTCCAGGGGCGGGGGCGGAAGCGGGCCAAGGATGATTTCCTCGCAGTCATTGCCGTGTATGTCTGCATCTACTTGAATGGCGACAAGGTAGAACAGGCCGTTATACGACGTCGGAAACATTTGCGCGGTGTAGGTGTTGGAGTAGAAACTCACTTGAGCCACATCGAGCTTACTTACTACGGTAGAAGTTGTTTCGCCCAGAAGCGCCTGCCCATCACGGCCGGGGTTGCAGACTGATTGGACGCCAGCGTCATTGGAGTAAAACCAATGGTCATAGAATTTGAATCCGCTGGCAGGCGGTGCAAGGCCGGACAGCGAGACGGTGGGAAATTCCAGTGCGAGCTGGTAGTTGTCTGAAAACATACATTCTTGGGCCATGATGCACTCCTAGAGATATGACTGTGAATCCTAAATAAAGCGGCGCGGATTAATCCAATTGGATCGAGTATTGAAGCGGTCTACATGGCTACCTCCACGGGTTTATTAAGTCAGAGTCGACAACAAACGTTTGAATCGGAATTTCGCAGCGGAGACGTGCGTGAAAACATTGGGCTCATCGTCAAGCGATGAACTCGATGCTGTCTCGAGCAACGCGCCGAGATAGCTGCAGTTATGTTGATGGAGATAGTCCGCGCGTTCTTTTGCTGTAGGGAGTTATAGGTTTGTAATGTCAAAATAACTGTGAAGGTTTGTAATACGCGCAAGCGATTTGATTGCGAGAATTTTCCTATTTGAAAGTTCGATATTTTGGATCGTTAAACAAAAACGCGGATTATCTAAAAGATAATCCGCGTTTCATCGGTAATGGAACTGATCAGTGGGACGATCTATGTCTCGTCCCAGCGCGAGTGCATTCGCTTTCAGTGTTTCCCGGTACTTCCAAATCCACCAAGCCCGCGCTCGCTCGCTTCGAAATCATCGACGATATTGAACTGCGCCTGCACAACCGGCACGATCACCATCTGTGCGAGACGCTCCATCGGGTTCAGCGTGAACGCGGTGTCGCCGCGATTCCACGTCGAAACCATCAGTTGGCCTTGATAATCCGAATCGATCAGCCCAACGAGATTGCCGAGAACGATGCCATGCTTGTGACCCAGACCCGAGCGCGGAAGGATCACCGCGGCATAGCCGGGATCGGCGAGATGAATGGCGAGGCCGGTCGGCACGAGCACGGTCTGATGCGGCTCGATGACGAGCGGCGCATCGAGGCACGCGCGCAGATCGAGGCCCGCGCTGCCGGGCGTGGCGTAGGCGGGCATGAAGTCGCGCATGCGCGCATCGAGAATCTTGACGTCGAGTTTCATAAATCGAGGCGTTATTGAATGGAATGGCCGAGCTCGAAAGCATCGGCGGGAAGTCGATAGGAGCGCGTGCGCGCGGCGTCGAGTTCGGTCACGACAACAGCGTGCCGCCGGTCTTCGGCGCGCGTTTTGCGATCTCCGCGATCAGCGTGCGCGCGAGTTCCTGCTTGCCGGCGCGCGGCAGCGGTGTCGTGCCGCTTTCTTCGAACAGCACGACTTCGTTGTCGTCGCGTCCGAACGTGAGCTGTCCGATATTGCCGATCAGCAGCGGCACGTTCTTGCGCTTGCGTTTCTCATCGCCATGAACCTCGAGATTGCCGCTTTCCGCCGCAAAGCCGACGCAAAAAGGCGGATTCGGCAGCTTCGCCACCGACGCGAGAATGTCCGGATTCTCGATGAAGTTGAACGTCGGCAACGCGTCGGCGGTCTTTTTGATCTTCTGCTCGCTGACGTGATCGACGCGCCAGTCCGCCACCGCGGCGACCGCGATGAAGATGTCGGTGTCAGGGGTCGCGGCCATCACCGCATCGTGCATTTCCTGCGCGGTCTGCACGTCTTCGCGATACACGCCCCACGGCGTCGGCAGGGAAACCGGACCGGCGACGAGATGCACGTCCGCGCCCGCCTGCGCCGCCGCGCGTGCGAGCGCGAAGCCCATCTTGCCCGACGAACGATTGGTGATGCCGCGGACCGGATCGAGCGGCTCGAAGGTCGGACCGGCGGTAATCAGCACGCGCTGGCCGCCCAGAATCTTCGGCTGAAAGAACGCGCAGATCGCTTCGAACGCGGCTTCGGGCTCGATCATGCGGCCGTCGCCGACTTCGCCGCACGCCTGCGAGCCCGAATCCGGACCGAGCACTTCGACGCCATCGGCGCGAAGCTGGCTGACATTGCGCTGCGTCGGCGGGCTTTGCCACATCTGGCGGTTCATCGCGGGCACGACGAGCAGCGGGCAATCGCGCGCGATGCACAACGTCGAAAGCAGGTCGTCGCACATGCCATGCGCGAGCTTCGCCATGAAGTCGGTCGAGGCGGGCGCGATGACGATCGCATCCGCTTCGCGCGAAAGATCGATGTGCGGCATGTTGTTCGGCATGCGCGCATCCCACTGCGACGTGTACACGGGACGGCCCGACAGCGCCTGCATCGTGACGGGCGTGATGAACTGCGTGGCCGCTTCGGTCATCACGATCTGCACGGTCGCGCCGGCCTTGACGAGCAGGCGCGTCAGTTCGGCGATCTTGTAGCAGGCGATGCCGCCGGTCAGTCCTAAAACGAGATGTTTGCCCGCGAGTTCCAACTTGCCTCCATCGCAAAAGAACACGGCTCCGTGAGAGGAGCCGCGTCGTGAATATCAACGTGAACCGCGCACGCGCCGCAGTTCGTCGAAAATCAGCAGGACCGCGCCGACGGTGATCGCGCTATCGGCGAGGTTGAACGCCGGCCAGTGCCACGCGTTCACATGAAAATCCAGAAAGTCGATGACGTGCCCGTACGCAATCCGGTCGATGACATTGCCGATCGCACCGCCCATGATGAGCGACAACGCCGTGCAGAACATGCGCTGCCCCGAATGGCGCTTGAGCAGATAGCAAATCACGATCGCCGCGACGACGCCCAACGCCGTGAACGCCCAGCGCTGCCAGCCGCCCGCCATCGCGAGGAAGCTGAACGCCGCGCCGCGGTTGTAGACGAGCAGCAGATTGAAAAAGGGCGTGAGCGCATGCGGATCGCCATAGGCGAACACGCGCTGCACGGCGATCTTCGTCAACTGGTCGAACAGAATGACGATCAGCGCGACGCCGAGCCACGGCGCGAGCGAACCGCTGCTCGCGGTTCTAACGGAAGTTTGCTTTGCCATCGTTCGAGCCATTTATGCCGCGCCTCGCGTTTCGCCTGCGCCGAAGAGATTGGAGAAGCAGCGGCCGCAGAGGCCCGGATGTTCCGGGTGCGAGCCGACATCGGCGCAATAGTGCCAGCAGCGCTCGCACTTCATGTAGCTCGACGCGGCGACATCGACGCCTTCTTCTGCTTCGCTCGCCACCTTTTCCACTTGCGCCGACGACGTGATCAGCACGAAGCGCAATGCATCGCCGAGACTCGCGAGTGCGTCGTAACGCGCGCCGCTCGCACGAACCACGACTTCCGCCTGCAGCGACGAACCGATCTGATTGGCCGTGCGCGCTTCTTCGAGCGCCTTGGTGACGTCGCCGCGCGCGCTGCGGATGAGCGTCCACTTGTCGAGCAGATCGCCGCCGTTCGCGATCTCCGGATACGTCGCGAAGACTTCCGTGAAGATCGTTTCCTGACCGGGCTTGAGCACCTTGTACGCTTCTTCGGCCGTGAACGACAGATACGGCGCGACGAGACGCAACAAGCCGTGCGCGATATGGAACAGCGCGGTTTGCGCGCTGCGGCGCTCGCGCGAATCGGGCTTCGTGGTGTAGAGGCGATCCTTCAGCACGTCGAGATAGAAGCCGCCGAGGTCTTCCGAGCAGAATGTCGCGATCTTCGCGACGACCGGATGGAATTCGTACTTCTCGTAGTGCGCGAGGGCGTCGTCCTGCAGATTGCGCGTGAGCGCGATGGCGTATCGATCGATTTCGAGCCAGTCCTGAACCGGCAGCGCGTTCTTGTCGAAATCGAAGTCCGACAGATTCGCGAGCAGGAAGCGCAGCGTGTTGCGGATACGGCGATACGTCTCCGTCACGCGCTTCAGGATTTCCTCGGAGATCGCGAGCTCGCCCGAATAGTCCGTCGATGCGATCCACAAACGGATGATTTCCGCGCCAAGGCGATTGGACACTTCGTGCGGATCGATGCCGTTGCCGAGCGACTTCGACATCTTGCGGCCTTCGCCATCGACGGTGAAGCCGTGCGTGAGCAGCGCGTCGTAGGGCGCGCGGCCGTCGAGCATCGACGCGGTGAGCAGCGACGAATGGAACCAGCCGCGATGCTGGTCCGAGCCTTCGAGATAGAGATCGGCCGGAAACTGCAGCGAATCCTTGTGCGAGCCGCGCAGCACGTGCCAGTGCGTCGTGCCGGAATCGAACCACACGTCGAGCGTGTCGCGGTTCTTCTCGTACATGTTGGCTTCGTCGCCGATCAGTTCGCGCGGATCGAGCGATTGCCACGTTTCGATGCCGCCTTCCTCCACACGCTTCGCCACTTCTTCCAGCAACTCAAGCGTGCGCGGATGCAGCTCGCCGGTTTCCTTGTGCACGAAGAACGCCATCGGCACGCCCCACTGACGCTGACGCGAAAGCGTCCAGTCCGGGCGATTCGCGATCATGCTGTAAAGACGCTGCTTGCCCCATGACGGATAAAACGCCGTGTTCTCGACGCCTTCCAGCGCGATCTCGCGCAGCGTGCGGCCGCCGTCCTTCGGCTTCACGTCCATGCCGGCGAACCATTGCGAGGTCGCGCGATAGATGATCGGCGTCTTGTGGCGCCAGCAGTGCATGTAGCTGTGCGTGTACTTTTCGCTCTTGAGCAGCGATCCCGCGCCTTCGAGCGCTTCGACGATCTGCGGATTCGCCTTCCAGATCGAGAGCCCGCCGAACAGCGGCAACGATTCGATATAGCGGCCATCGCCCATCACCGGGTTGATGATGTCCGAGTCCGGCATGCCGTGCGCCTTGCACGACACGAAGTCTTCCACGCCATACGCCGGCGACGAATGCACGATGCCCGTGCCGCTTTCCGTCGTCACGTAATCGCCGAGATAGACCGGCGCCGTGCGCTTGTAGCCCGGATGCGCTGCCGCGAGCGGATGGTGGAAGCGCAGGTTCGCGAGCTTTTCGCCGGTCGTCGTCGCGATGACTTCGCCCGTCAGGCCGTAGTTCTGCAGGCACGCTTCGACGCGCTCCTGCGCGAGGATCAGGAGACCGCGCGGCGTATCGACGAGCGCGTAGACGATCTCCGGATGCACGTTCAGCGCCTGGTTCGCGGGAATGGTCCAGGGCGTCGTCGTCCAGATGACGATGCCGCCTTCCGTCTTCGGCAGCGCGGGCAGGCCGAACGCCTGCGCGGACTTCTCCGGTTCGGCGAACGCGAACATGACGTCGATGGTCGGATCGGTCTTGTCCTTGTATTCGACTTCCGCTTCGGCCAGCGCCGAGCCGCAGTCGAAGCACCAGTTTACCGGCTTCAGGCCGCGGAACACGAAGCCCTTCTCCATGATCTTGCCGAGCGCGCGGATCTCGCCCGCTTCGTTGGCGAAGTTCATCGTCTTGTACGGATTGTCCCAGTCGCCGAGCACGCCCAGGCGCCGGAAGCCGACCTTCTGTTTTTCGATCTGTTCGCCCGCATAGGCGCGCGCCTTCCGCATCACTTCGATGGCGGGCAGCGTCTTGCCGAACTGCTTTTCGATCTGGATTTCGATCGGCATGCCGTGACAGTCCCAGCCCGGCACGTAGACCGCGTCGAAGCCCGCGAGATTGCGCGCCTTGACGATCATGTCCTTCAGGATCTTGTTGACGGCGTGACCGAGGTGGATGTCGCCGTTCGCATACGGCGGGCCGTCGTGCAGGATGAACTTCTTGCGGCCCTTCGACGCCGCGCGGATCTTCTCGTAGATCTTGTTGTCCTGCCACTCCTTGACCCACGCGGGTTCGCGCTTGGGCAGGTCGCCGCGCATCGGGAAGGGCGTGTCGAGCAGGTTGACGGGATACTTCGAGGAGGCTTTTTCTTTCTTGTCGCTCATGGGTGACTCAGTGAATTCGGTGAGACGGCGCTCGTCTTTTAGCGCGCGGTGATTCGGAAGCGGGGCAGCGGACGGCACAAGAACGCGCCGCACGCTCACCTAATTCGGTCGGTCGCCGAGATGGCGAAGCCCGTCGCGCGGCTGCCGGCGTTGCTCGCGGGCGGCAGGCCGAAGTACGCGCGCGCGTTGTCGACGTCTTTCGCGATGGCGCGGCCGAGCGTTTCGAGGTCGACGTACTTCTCCTCGTCGCGCAGCTTTTTCAGGAATTCGACGCGCACGAGCTTGCCGTAGGCGTCGCCGTGCCAGTCGAGCACGAACACTTCGAGCAGCACGCGGCCGGAATCGTCGACGGTCGGGCGCAGGCCGAGGCTCGCGACGGCGGGCAGCGGTTCATCGGCGAGGCCGTGCACGCGCACGACGAAGATGCCCGCGAGCGCCGGCCGTTTGTGCGCGATCGGCAGATTCAGCGTGGGAAAGCCGAGATCGCGTCCGAGCTTCGCGCCGTGCACGACGTGACCGCTGATGACATACGGGCGCCCGAGCGCGACTTGCGCCGCGTCGAGATCGCCCGCGACGAGCGACGCCCGCACCGACGACGACGATATGCGCGTGCCGTTCGGATGCGCGACTGTTGCCATCTGCTCGACTTCGAAGCCGTATTTCTCGCCGGCGGCTTTCAACGACTCGAAATTGCCCGCGCGTTTCGCGCCGTAGCAGAAGTCGTCGCCGACCATGACCCAGCGCGCGTGCAGGCCATCGACGATGACGTTCTTCACGAACGTATCCGGCGATTGTCCCGCGAACGTCTTGTTGAAATGCTCGACCACCACGCGATCGACGCCGTTGGTGCGCAGCGCTTCGAGCTTGTCGCGCAGCATCGCGATGCGCGGCGGCGCGCCCGCCGGATTGAAGAACTCGCGCGGATGCGGCTCGAAAGTCATCACGCAGACCGGCAGGCCGCGCGCGTCGGCGGCTGCCCGCACATGCGCGAGCAGCGCCTGGTGGCCGCGATGGACACCGTCGAAATTGCCGATGGTCAGTGCGCAGGGCGCCCGGCTTTCGGCATTGGGGAGGCCGCGAAAGACTCTCACGATAGGCGATGGTCGGTGGGAGGGGCTGATGCTGCAAAGCGTTAGATTATAAACGCTCGCAAGGAGGACGGGCGCGAGCGCCCCGGCGCGATGCCTGACCGAACCCGTATGGCACGATTTTCGCACCCTTCGAATGATAAAATCCGCGGATGAAAAAAATCGTCATTCTGATCTCCGGACGCGGGAGCAACATGGAGGCCGTCGTGCGTGCATGCGCGCGCGAAGGCTGGCCGGCTCGCGTCTGCGCGGTCATTTCCAACCGGCCCGATGCCGCCGGGCTAGGCTTCGCGGCCGCGAACGGCATCGAAACGAAGGTGGTGGATCATCGTCAGTTCGACGGTCGCGAATCGTTCGATGCCGCGCTCGCGCGTGAAATCGATCGCTTCGAGCCCGATCTCGTCGTATTGGCCGGCTTCATGCGCGTGCTGACCGACGCCTTCGTCGCGAAATATGCCGGGCGCATGCTCAACATTCATCCGTCGCTGCTGCCGTGTTTTCCGGGCTTGCGTACGCATCAGCAGGCGCTCGACGCCGGCGTGCGCGTGCACGGCGCAAGCGTGCATTTCGTGACGCCGACGCTCGATCACGGGCCGATCGTCGCGCAAGGCGCGGTGCCGGTCGTCGCCGGCGACGATGCCGCCGCGCTCGCCGCGCGCGTGCTCAAGGTCGAGCACGACATCTATCCGCGCGCGGTGCGCTGGTTTATCGAAGGGCGTCTTTCTATCGAAGGGGAGCGCGTCGCGCTCACGCCGTCTGAGCCGCAATGGCTCTTTGCCGACATTGCCGGGGAGGGCGTATGAGGCTGCATGGATTTCTGATTGGACAAACCGAAACGCTGCTTGCGGACGTGCTCCGCTTTTCCGGCCCCGCCGATGCCGCGACGAGCCGCTTTTTCCGCGCGCATCCGAAGCTCGGGCACGGCGAGCGCGGCGTGATCGCCGAGGCGGTTTTCGCGGTGCTGCGCCGGAAGATGGAGTTTTCGCATCTCGCGGAAAGCGGCAGCGGCAACCAGGCGCGCCGTCTGGCGCTGCTCGGGCTGATGCAGACGGCCGGGCTCTCCGCGCTGAAGCCGTTCGTCTCGGCCGATGAGTATCAATGGCTCTCGCAAGTCTCGAAGATCGATCCGGCGAGCTTGCCGGTGCGCGTGCGGACCAACCTGCCGCAGTGGATCTACGACGCGATGGGCAAGCGCTTCGAGCCGGAGGAACTCGCGCAGCTCGCCGCCGCGCTGAACTATCCCGCGCCGCTCGATCTGCGCTCGAATCCGATCAAGGCGGATCGCAAGGTCGTGCTGAAGGCGCTGACCGAAGCGGGCATCGACGCCGGCGAAATGCCGTTCGCGCCGTTCGGCATCCGCGTGGACGGCAAGCCGGCGCTTACGCGTCTCGCGCCGTTCCAGGAAGGCTGGATCGAAGTGCAGGACGAGGGTAGCCAGTTGCTCTGCTCGCTGATGGCCCCGCGCCGCGGCGAAATGATCGTCGATTTCTGCGCGGGCGCGGGCGGCAAGACGCTCGCCCTCGGCGCGATGATGCGCTCGACCGGCCGTCTCTACGCCTTCGACGTGTCCGATCGCCGGCTCGCGAAGCTCAAGCCGCGGCTTGCGCGCAGCGGTCTGTCGAACGTGAATCCGGTGCTGATCGACAGCGAGCACGACGCGAAGATCAAGCGTCTCGCGGGCAAGATCGACCGCGTGCTCGTCGATGCGCCGTGCTCGGGCCTCGGCACGCTGCGTCGCAATCCGGATCTGAAGTGGCGCCAGTCGCCCGCGACCGTCGCGGAACTCACGCCCAAGCAGCTCTCGATCCTGTCGAGCGCCGCGCGCCTCGTGAAGACCGGCGGCCGTCTCGTCTATGCGACCTGCTCGATGCTCGAAGCGGAGAACGAAGACGTCGTGAAGCAGTTCCTCGAGACGCATCCGAACTTCCGCGTCGTGCCCGCGCGCGACGTGCTGGCGGAACAGCGCATCGATCTCGATACGGGCGAATTCCTGTCGCTGTGGCCGCACAAGCACGGCACCGACGGCTTCTTCGCGGCGGTGCTGGAGCGCGTGCCGGACGCCGCAAAAGCGCCCAAAGCGGCCGAAGAAACCGCGTAAGCAATGCAGAACCACTTCCTGAACGAACTCTCCGCGCGGCTCTTCCGCGATTTCGGCGAGCCGGAAGTGATCTGGCAGGTGGCCGCGCTCGTCGGCCTGCTCGTAGTGGCGTGGTGGTGCGCGCGTCTGCTTCGCAAGAAGCTCGATGCGCGCCGCCAGTCGCGTTTCGAAGCCGTGCGCTTCGGCGCGGAAAGTCTCAACAAGGCGCTGTTTCCGTTGCTCGGCACGGTTTTCGTGTCGATCGCGCAGGTCGTGCTCGCGCCCTTCATCCATACGTCGCTGTTGCGGCTCGCGCTCGTGCCGCTGTGCGGCATCACCGTCATCTACACGATGCTCTACGTCGCGCGGCGCGTGTTCAGCCGCGGCCAGACGGAGCACGAGGCGAACGCGCTGCTGTATCTCTTCGAGAAACTCGTCACCGTGATCGTCTGGGTGACGATGGTGCTCACCGTCATGGGCATTCAGGACGACGTCGTCCACTGGATGGCGAGCGTGCGCTTCAACTTCGCGAACGCGCACATGACGCTGCTCTCGCTCGCCTCGGGCGTGCTGTGGGTGTGCGTGACGCTGATCGTCGCGATGTGGGCGGGCGCGCTGCTCGACGACCGCCTGATGCGCGCCCGCTCGCTCGACGCGAATCTCAAAGTGGTGCTCGCGCGCGTCGGCCGCGCGCTGATGATCCTCGCCGCCATTCTGGTGAGCTTGTCGATCGTCGGCATCGACATCACGGTGCTCGGCGTGTTCGGCGGCGCGCTCGGCGTCGGGCTGGGCTTCGGCTTGCAGAAGATCGCGAGCAATTACGTATCGGGCTTCATCATTCTGCTGGACCGCTCCTTGCGGCTCGGTGACATGATCAATGTCAGCGGAAATCAGGGCACGGTCACGCAGATTCGCACCCGATACACGGTGGTGCGCGGCCTCGACGGCATCGAAACGCTGATTCCGAACGAAAAGCTCATCACCGACGTGGTGCAGAACCATTCGTCGTTTCTCACGCGCGGCAACGCGAAGATCGCGGTGCAGGTGAGCTATCGCTGCGACGTCGAACGCGCGATGCAGTTGCTCGTCGAAGCAACGCAGGGCGTCGAGCGCGTGTTGCAGGACCCGGCGCCCGCGGCACTGCTCGCGAGCTTCGGCGCGGACGGAATCAATCTCGAACTGAGCTTCTGGATCGAAGAGGCCGCCAAAGGTACAGGCGGCGTAAAGTCGCACGTAAATCGGGCGGTTTGGCGGTTATTCTGCGAGCATGGCATTGAAATCCCGTACGCTCAGCGCGAGATAAGGATTATCGACGGCGTGCCCCGCCCGGGCGGCGAATCGGTACTTAATGCCGGAAGCGGCGGTGAAAGCGCTGCGCCTGCCGCCTGATCGCTGATCGTCAGAACCAATCTTTCGATTTGGCGTCGGAATCAACACCAATTCGGGGCGTGAGTTTTTCCTCGTTTTGGTACGATTCAAAAAATTTCACCTTTAGGACAAAGACTTGGAACGCATGCAGTAGAATGCGATCGAACTTGCGCACGTTCCTTTCATGTGCCCAACGCGTTGTTCGAAGTCTGTTCGACCGGCCATTTTTCCCGAATTTCACAGCTACACAGGTAACTGCCTTGCTGAATTCTTCCCTTGAATTTCTCGCCAACGGATTGCTGGACTTCTCCTGGTGGCAGATTCTGCTGTTCACGCTTGCGATGACTCACGTCACGATCGCCGGCGTCACGATTTACCTGCACCGTTGCCAGGCGCATCGCGCGCTGGATCTGCATCCGGTCGCGAGCCACTTCTTCCGTTTCTGGCTGTGGATGACCACCGGCATGTTGACCGGCCAGTGGGCGGCGATCCACCGCAAGCACCACGCGAAGTGCGAAACCGAAGAAGATCCGCACAGCCCGCAGACGCGCGGCATCTGGAAGGTGCTGCTCGAAGGCGCGGAGCTTTATCGCGCGGAAGCGAAAAACGAAGAAACCATGCGCAAGTTCAGTCACGGCACGCCGAACGACTGGATGGAACGCAACGTCTACACGCGTTATCCGATCCTGGGCATCAGCATCATGATGGTCATCGACGTGGCGCTGTTCGGCATCGTCGGTCTGTCGGTCTGGGCCGTGCAGATGATCTGGATCCCGTTCTGGGCGGCGGGCGTCGTCAACGGTCTCGCGCACTGGTGGGGCTACCGCAACTTCAATTCGTCGGATGCATCGACGAACATCTTCCCGCTCGGCATTCTGATCGGCGGCGAAGAACTGCATAACAACCATCACACGTTCGCGACGTCCGCGAAGCTGTCGAGCAAGTGGTACGAGTTCGACATCGGCTGGCTGTACATCCGCATGATGTCGATGGTCGGCCTCGCGAAGGTCAAGAAGGTCGCGCCGACGCCGAAGCTCGCCGCCAGCAAGGCCGTCGTCGATCAGGACACGCTGCAGGCCGTGCTCGCCAACCGCTACGAAGTGATGGCGCGCTACGGCAAGACGCTCAAGCACGCCTACGCGCAGGAACTGGCGAAGCTGAAGGAGGCCGGCGCGCGCGAGAAGTATCAGTTGATGCGCGGTGCGCGCAAGTGGTTCCACAAGGAAGAAGACGGCCTGAACGAGCCGCAGTTGAAGCAACTGCCGGAGCTGACTTCGGATAATCAGAAGCTGCGCACGTTCATCGAGCTGCGCAAGGATCTGTCGGCAATGTGGGATCGCTCCAACGCATCGCGCGAGCAACTCGTCACGCAATTGCAGGACTGGTGCCATCGCGCGGAAGAAAGCGGCATCAAGGCGCTGCAGGACTTCGCGTTGCGTCTGCGCCGCTACGCCTGACGCGCGATATCCGTTAAAATTTAAGGACGTCACAAGACCCCGCTCTGGCGGGGTCTTTGTTTTTGTGCAGCCGATTCTTGCGTTACGTTGTTGGCACGGAGCAGGGGACAGGGACATGGAAGCGATCAGGAGCGTCGAGTACGACCGGCCGCAAGGCCTGACGTGTGGAGTGGGCGAAGCGTGGGCGCGCGTGCCGGACGCACCGTCGGCCGAACGGAAGCGCGAGTTGAAGGAGCGCATTCGCGCGTTGCTCAAGCGCGAAGAAGCCGTGCTCGTCGCGCACTATTATGTCGACGCTGAGCTCCAGGAACTCGCCGACGAAACTGGCGGCTGCGTTGCCGACTCGCTCGAAATGGCGCGTTTCGGCCGCGATCATGCTGCGAAAACGCTGGTCGTCGCGGGCGTGCGTTTCATGGGCGAGACGGCCAAGATTCTGAGTCCGGACAAACGCGTGCTGATGCCCGACCTCGACGCGACCTGCTCGCTCGACCTCGGCTGCCCGGCCGACGAATTCTCAGCATTCTGCGACGCGCATCCGGACCGCACGGTCGTCGTGTACGCGAACACGAGCGCGGCCGTGAAGGCGCGCGCGGACTGGATGGTCACATCGTCGATCGGGCTTGAAATCGTCGCCGATCTACACGCGCGCGGCGAAAAAATTCTGTGGGCGCCGGATCGTCACCTCGGCAGCTATATCCAGAAGAAGACCGGCGCGGACATGCTGCTGTGGCAAGGTTCATGTCTCGTCCACGACGAGTTCAAGGGCATCGAGCTCGATTTGCTGCGCAACGAATATCCCGACGCGAAAATCCTCGTGCACCCGGAATCGCCGGAAGGCGTCGTCGCGCTCGCGGATGTCGTCGGCTCGACCACGCAACTCATCGACGCCGCGGTGAAGCTGGACGCGAAGCGCTTCATCGTCGCGACGGACCTCGGCATCCTGCACAAGATGCGGCTCGCCGCGCCCGGCAAGATTTTCATCGAAGCGCCGACCGCCGGGAACAGCGCGACCTGCAAGAGCTGCGCGCACTGTCCGTGGATGGCGATGAACGGTCTCGCCAATCTCGCCGACGTGCTCGAACGCGGTCACAACGAGATTCACGTCGATCCGGCCATCGGGCAGCGCGCGCGCGTGCCGATCGATCGCATGCTCGACTTCGCGGCGCGTCACAAGAAACGCGTGCAGGCGAGCGGCGATCTCGCCAAGGACGGAACGCTGTTTTCGAACGTGGGAGCCGCGTGATGACGTATCCGGCGATTTTCGAGGAAGTCCGCAAGCAATACGGCGAAGCATTCGACGATGCGCTCGGCCGCAATGTCGTCGATGCGCTCGAAGAAGACGTCGGCACGGGCGATCACACCGGGCGCCTCGTGCCCGCCGACGCCCGCCGCACCGCGCGCATCATCGTGCGCGAGGAAGCGGTGCTGTGCGGCGCGCCTTGGTTCGACGAAGTCATGCGCCGCGTCGATCCGACGATCGAAGTCGAATGGCAGTATCGCGAAGGCGATCGCATGGCGGCCAACTCGACGGTCGTACTGCTGCACGGCCCGGCGCGCTCGCTTCTGACGGCGGAGCGCAACGGCCTCAACTTCCTGCAATTGCTGTCGGGCGTCGCGACCGCCACGCGCCGCTATGTCGACGCGATCGAAGGCGCGCGCGCACGGATTCTGGACACACGCAAGACGCTGCCGGGCTTGCGGCTCGCGCAGAAATACGCGGTGCGCGTCGGCGGCGGCGCGAATCAGCGCCTCGCGCTCTACGACGGCATTCTCATCAAGGAAAACCATATCGCAGCGGCGGGCGGCGTCGGCGCGGCGATGGATGCGGCGCTCGCGCTGAAGGCGGGCGTGCCGATTCAGATCGAGGTCGAAACGCTGGAGCAACTCGAGACGGCGCTCGCACATCGGGCCGAATCGATCCTGCTCGACAACTTCACGCTCGACATGATGCGCGACGCGGTGCGCATCACGGCCGGGCGCGCGTTGCTCGAAGTGTCGGGTGGCGTGAACTTCGACACGGTGCGCGCGATCGCGGACACGGGCGTCGATCGCATTTCCATCGGCGCGCTCACAAAAGACCTGCGCGCGACCGATTTCTCGATGCGTCTGCTCTAAAGGCTCGTGCGGCGCGCGGCCGGCGGCATCAGCACCGTCGGCAGCGCTTTCGGCAAGGTCGCGGGCCAGTCGCGGCTGTAGTGCAGGCCGCGGCTCTCGCGGCGCGAGCACGCGCTTTCGACGATCAGCGACGCCACATCGACGAGATTGCGCAGTTCCAGCAGATCGCGGCTCACCTTGAAGTTGGCGTAGTACTCGTGAATCTCGTCGCGCAGCAGCGCGATGCGATGTTGCGCGCGCGCAAGGCGCTTGTCCGTGCGCACGATGCCGACGTAATTCCACATCAGGCGGCGCAGCTCGTCCCAATTGTGCGCGACGACGACTTCCTCGTCCGGATCGGACACGCGGCTTTCGTCCCAGTCGGGCAGTTGGGCGTGACAACCATTCGAGAAGCCGTCCGCTTCGATCGCCTGCGCCGCCGCGCGCCCGATCACGAGGCATTCCAGCAGGGAATTGCTCGCGAGCCGGTTCGCGCCGTGCAGACCCGTGTACGACGTCTCGCCGACCGCATACAGCCCCGGACGATCCGTGCGCCCCGCGAGGTCCGTGACGACGCCGCCGCAGGTGTAATGGGCGGCGGGCACGACGGGAATCGGCTCCTTCGCGATATCGATGCCGAATTCGGCGCAGCGCGCGAGGATCGTCGGAAAGTGCTCTTCGAGAAACGCGCGCGGCTGGTGGCTGATGTCGAGATACACGCAATCGATGCCACGCTTCTTGATCTCGAAGTCGATCGCGCGCGCGACGATATCGCGCGGCGCGAGTTCGGCGCGCTCGTCGTGCGCGGGCATGAAGCGCGTGCCGTCCGGCAGACGCAGCACGCCGCCTTCGCCGCGCACCGCTTCGGAGATCAGAAACGACTTCGCATACGGATGGAAGAGGCACGTCGGATGGAACTGGATGAACTCCATGTTCGCGACGCGGCAACCCGCGCGCCACGCCATTGCGATGCCGTCGCCGGTCGCGGTGTCGGGATTGGTCGTATAGAGATAGACCTTGCCCGCGCCGCCTGTCGCGAGAACGGTGTGCGGCGCCTGGATCGTCACGGTGCGGCCCGAGTTCAGATCGAGCGCGTAGAGGCCGTGACAGCGATGGCCGGGCAGCCCGAGACGGTCGGACGTGATCAGGTCGATCGCGTAGTGATCTTCGAGGACGGTGATGTTCGGATGGTTGCGCACGCGTTCGGAAAGCGTCGTGACCACCGCGTGGCCGGTCGCGTCGGCGGCGTGGATGATGCGGCGATGACTGTGACCGCCTTCGCGCGTCAGATGGAAGCCGAGTTCGGCGGAGACATCGCGCGTGAAGGGCACGCCTTCGTCGATGAGCCATTCGATCGCGGCGCGCCCGTTTTCGACGATGAAGCGCGTCGCGGCTTCGTCACACAGTCCGCCGCCCGCGACGAGCGTATCGTCGACGTGATTGTCGACGCTGTCGGCGGAGTCCAGCACCGCCGCGATGCCGCCTTGCGCCCAATCGCTCGCGCCGACGCTCGCCGCGCGCTTCGCGAGAATCGCGACGCGCCGCGTCTCGGCCAGATTGAGCGCGACGCTCAGACCCGCGAGGCCGCTTCCTACGATCGCCACATCGAAATTCATGCTGCCGGTTCTCCGTCCGTGTTCTTCGTCGATAGCCGGCAAGCATAACGCGCATGAACATTCCGTGACAGCGAAAACCCCCGCACGATCGTGTGCAAAGCGTGTTAAAGCGGCGCCGGAAAACAAAAAGCCCCGCGAGGTGCGGGGCTTTCTGCTGTCTTCGTGCAGGCTACTCAAAAATCAAGCGGCTTACTTGATCTTGGTTTCCTTGTACTCAACGTGCTTGCGGACGACCGGATCAAATTTCTTGATCAGCATCTTTTCCGGCATGTTGCGCTTGTTCTTGGTCGTCGTGTAGAAGTGACCCGTGCCTGCGGTCGATTCCAGCTTGATCTTGTCGCGTGCGCCCTTGGCCATGTGCGTGCTCCTTAGATTTCACCGCGTGCGCGCAGGTCTGCGAGCACGGCGTCAATACCGTTCTTGTCGATCAGGCGCAGGCCGGCGTTCGAAACGCGCAGACGCA
The DNA here is from genome assembly GCF_023630985.1 of Caballeronia sp. ATUFL_F1_KS39. Classification (NCBI taxonomy): domain Bacteria; kingdom Pseudomonadati; phylum Pseudomonadota; class Betaproteobacteria; order Burkholderiales; family Burkholderiaceae; genus Caballeronia; species Caballeronia sp. ATUFL_F1_KS39. The sequence continues at coordinate 56,643 of NZ_JALQDZ010000003.1, forward strand.
CCCAGCGATTTTCACTTTCAACGAAGAAACGGCGATTCTGCAGGTTCGGCAGGAAGCGACGCTTGGTCTTGTTGTTTGCGTGGGAAACGTTGTTGCCCGACATCGGGCCTTTCCCAGTTACTTGGCATACGCGTGCCATGGTGACACTCCTAATACACGTTGAGTCCGAGACGAACGCTCGAATCGAAAGCACTCGCTTTCAGCTTCGATGCCTCTTATCGCCCAATTTGCCGATCGGGGACTTGGCAGCACGGTTATGCCAATGAGGGCCGCATTCGTTCAGAACAGGCGGGTTGAGAAAAGCAAACGAGGATTCTAACAGGAAAAACGCTGCAATATCAAACGTTTTATGCCGTCACAGCCAGCCATGCCGCGCGAACGAGAAGACCTCGTTCGCCGCCACGACGATGTGATCGAGCAGCCGCACGTCGATGAGCGTCAGCGCGTCCTGCAGCGTCTTGGTGAGTCGCCGGTCGTTCGCGCTCGGCTCGACGCCGCCCGACGGATGATTATGCGCGACGATGAGCCCCGCCGCGTTCAGCGTGAGCGCGCGCCGCACGATCTCACGCGGATACACGGCCACGCGCGTCAGCGAGCCGCGCGCCGACTCCTCGACATGCAGCAACTGATGGCGCGCATCCAGATACAGAGAGATGAACACCTCGTAGGGCCGCGTGCCGATCAAGAGCCGCAGATAGTCTTCCACCGCGCCCGGCGCGTTCAGCAGTTCGCGATCGCGCGCCTTCTCGGCGAGCGCGCGCCGGCACAATTCCGATACGGCGATGAGCGTCGCCGCCCGCGCCGGCCCGATGCCGCGCAGTTCGCGCAATTCCGCCGCCGACGCGTCCAGCACGCCGCGCAGCGACCCGAAACGCAGCAGAAGCTGACGCGCCACATCGACGGCCGTGGCCCCCGGAAGGCCGGTGCGCAGGAACAAGGCGAACAGTTCCGCGTCCGACAGCGACGCCGGGCCTGTATCGAGCAGGCGTTCGCGCGGCCGGTCCGCGCGCGCCCACTTGCGGATCGGCAGGAGAGGCGCGATCGCGGACAAACTGTCGCCGTCGGGTGCGACGAGCGGCGGCACGAGCCGCAGATCGGCGCTCATCGCGGTGCTCCCGGACCGCGTGTCGTGCGGGCAAGCGCACACGGGACTGAGCCGCGTGACGCGTGCTGCCACAACTCTGTCTTACAATAGCGGTTTTGGCGTCCGGTTCGCACGGGCGCCGTGCGGTTCGCTGCCACGCGCCGAAGAGCCGCCCCATGCGGGGCCTGCGCCCTGCCTTCAAACGAACGGCCACATCCAATACTCATGAGCATCATCGATATCTCCGAGGTGAAACCCGGTTCGCACGTCACGCTTCATTACCGGCTCGCGCTTGCCGATGGTGCTGACATCGTCAATACGTTCGCCGACAAGCCCGCGACGCTTCTGCTAGGCGCAGGGCAACTCGCCGAACCGTTGGAAGAGATTTTGCTGGGACTGAAGGTCGGCCACCATTCGACCTTTCAGCTAACGCCGGATCAGGCGTTCGGGCCGCGCAATCCGGAACTGGTCCAGTGGGTGTCGCTCGCGACGCTGCGCGAAAACAGCATGATCGGCGAGGATTTTTCTCCCGGCGATCTCGTCGAATTCAACGCGCCGAACGGCGGACGCTACGCCGGCGTGCTGAAGGAAGTCGGCGAAACGGCGGCACTGTTCGATTTCAATCACCCGCTCGCGGGCCAGGCGCTCGTCTTCGAAGTGAAAATCATCGGGATTCTGTAACCATGATTGAAAGCCTCAACGAAGTTCAGACCGACGTCGAAATCCTGCTCGCGCAGCCGCGCGGGTTTTGCGCGGGCGTCGATCGCGCGATCGAGATCGTCGAGCGCGCGATCAAACTGTTCGGCGCGCCCATCTACGTGCGCCACGAGATCGTGCATAACGCATATGTCGTCGCCGATCTGCGCAAGAAGGGCGCGATTTTCATCGAAGAGCTTTCCGACGTGCCCGAAGGCGCGACACTGATCTTCAGCGCGCACGGCGTCTCGAAAGCGGTGCGCAGCGAAGCGGAGGCGCGCGGCCTGCGCGTGTTCGACGCAACGTGCCCGCTCGTGACCAAGGTGCATATCGAAGTCGCGAAGATGCGTCAGGAAGGCTTCGACATCGTGATGATCGGCCACAAGGGTCATCCGGAAGTCGAAGGCACGATGGGCCAGTCGGGCGAGGGCATGCATCTCGTCGAGGATATCGACGACGTGCTGAAGCTCGATCTGCCCGATCCGCAGCGCATCGCGTACGTGACGCAGACGACGCTTTCGGTCGACGATGCCTCCGCGATCATCGACGCGCTCAAGAGCAAGTATCCCGAGATCAAGGAGCCGAAGAAGCAGGACATCTGCTACGCGACGCAAAATCGCCAGGACGCGGTGAAATTTCTCGCGCCGCAGTGCGACGTCGTGATCGTCGTCGGCAGCCCGAACAGCTCGAATTCGAGCCGTCTGCGTGAAGTCGCTGAGAAGCGCGGCATCCCTTCTTATATGGTCGATTCGCCGACGCAGATCGATCCGCGGTGGGTGGAAGGCAAGAAGCGCATCGGCGTGACGGCGGGCGCATCGGCGCCGGAAGTGCTGGCTCAGGCCGTGATCGCGCGTCTGCGTGAACTCGGCGTGCGCAACGTGCGCTCGCTCGAAGGCATCGAAGAGACGATCTCGTTTCCGCTGCCGCGCGGACTGTCGCTGCCGCAGTAACTAGCGGCCTTCCTCTAAAAAAGCGCCTGCGGGCGCTTTTTTTTTCGCGCTTGAAACCCATCGGGCGCCATCGAAACGGAACCCTCACGCGAGAGATGACACCAAGCGTAAGCACCGATATGGGGCGCGCGCCGCGACGAGCAATTTCGCCGAAAGCCTTCAGGGTTTCCCCGTAAATCGGATAAGCAAACGTAACCGTCGGAACCGATCGATTAAACCTGTTCCCGTTGTGGTGCAACTGCTGCACAAATGCGGATCGCAACCCGGTTGCGCTCTAGCCGGAAAATCGCTCGAAAATGCTGGTTGCAATGCTGGAAAACCCCGCCACGCAAGAATATTGCTCGTCTCATATTTAGCGTTACAATGCGCGCGTCTTGAGGCCAGAAGGGTTCACGACGACAGTTTTTAGAGGCGCAGGAGACCTATTTGATGCGATTCAAGTTTGCTCACGCCGTGTCCATCGCGGCTGCGGTTGCAATGGCAACCGCATGCGGCAAGAAGGATGAAGGCGGGGCGAGCACAGCGGCATCGGCAGCGAGTTCCGCCGCCGTGCCCGTTGCGTCCGCGCCGGCGCCAGCGCCCGCGAGCGAAGCAACTGTCGTGAAGATCGGTCATGTGGCGCCCCTCACGGGCCTGCAGGCTCACCTCGGCAAGGACAACGAAAACGGCGCGCGTCTCGCACTGGAGGAGATCAGCGCGCAAGGCTTGACCATCGACGGGCGTTCCATCCGCCTCGAGCTCGACGCCCAGGACGATGCAGCCGATCCGCGCGTCGGCACCGAAGCCGCGCAGAAGCTCGTCGATGACCACGTGGTTGCGGTGATCGGCCACATGAATTCGGGCGTGTCGATTCCGGCGTCGAAGATCTACAGCGATGCGGGCATCGCGCAGATTTCGCCGTCGACGACGAATCCCGAGTACACGAAGCAGGGCTACAAGACGACGTTTCGCGTCGTCGCGACCGATGCGTTGCAGGGCCCGGTCCTCGCCGGCTACGCGATGAAGACGCTGCACGCGAAGAAGATCGTCGTGGTCGACGACGCGAGTGCCTACGGCCGCGGCCTCGCCGACGAATTCACGAAGAGCGCGCAGGCCGGCGGCGTGAAGATCGCCGCGCGCGAAGCAACGACCGAGAAGGCGCGCAACTTCAAAGCGATTCTCACGAAGATCAAGCGCATCCAGCCGGACGTCGTGATGTACGGCGGCATGGACGTGACGGGCGGCCCGTTCGCCAAGGAAGCGGCGGCGCTCGGCATCAAGGCGAAGATTCTGGCGGGCGACGGCGTCTGCACCGACAAGGTGGCCGAGCTCGCGGGCGACGCGGTGCAGAACATCGTCTGCTCGGAGGCGGGGCTCGCGCTTTCGAAGATGGACAAGGGAGCCGACTTCGAGAAGAAGTACGAAGCGCGCTTTCACACGCCGGTGCAGATTTACGCGCCGTTCACGTATGACGCGATGTACGTGATCGTCGATGCAATGAAGCGTGCGAACTCCATCGAAGCGCCCAAGGTGCTCGCTGCGATTGCCACGACCGACTACAACGGTCTGACGGGGCATATCGCATTCGACGACAAGGGCGATCTGAAGGCGGGGACCATCACGCTGTACGACTTCAAGGACAAGAAGAAGGACGTACTCGACGTCGTCAAGCAGTAGGCAGTCTGGCGGCGCCAGCTATCCGGCGGCGCTGTTTTCGTATCCGTCCGTGAACCGCTCGCAGCCTCATCCGGCCGCGGGCGGACGATCGGCGCTCAACCCTTACCGGTTTTTTAAAAGTACGCGCAGTGCCGCTTCAGATTTCACTTCACACCGGTTTATCGGCCGGTGATAAAGGCGTTATCGAATCGCACGGGGCTAAGGAGCTTTAAATGGATATTTTCATCCAGCAGATCCTCAACGGTCTGGTGCTTGGCAGCGTCTACGCCATCATCGCGTTGGGTTACACGATGGTGTACGGCATTCTCGGCATCATCAACTTCGCGCACGGCGACGTGCTGATGGTCGGCGCGATGGTCGCGCTCTCCGCCATCGGCGTCATGCAGAATCACGCGCCCGGCTTGCCCGGACCGATCATGCTGACGATCGCGCTCGTTATCGCCGCGATCGTCTGCGCGATCGTCGGTTACACCATCGAACGCGTCGCGTACCGGCCGCTGCGCAAGGCGCCGCGTCTCGCGCCGCTGATTACCGCGATCGGCGTCTCGATCCTCTTGCAGACCATCGCGATGATGATCTGGGGCCGCAATCCGCTCGCCTTCCCGCAGCTTCTGCCGACCGATCCGATCAACGTTATCGCCGCCGACGAAACCCGTCCGGGCGCGGTGATCTCGATGACCGAAATCGTCATCATCGTCGTCGCGTTCCTCGTGATGGGCGGCCTGCTGCTCCTCGTGCACAAGACCAAGCTCGGCCGCGCGATGCGCGCGATCGCCGAGAACCCGGGCGTCGCGTCGCTGATGGGCGTGAACCCGAACTTCGTGATTTCCGCGACCTTCATGATCGGCTCGGCGCTGGCTGCGTTGGCGGGCGTGATGATCGCGTCGGAATACGGCAACGCGCACTTCTACATGGGCTTCATTCCCGGCCTGAAGGCGTTCACGGCGGCGGTGCTGGGGGGCATCGGCAACCTGGGCGGCGCGATGGTGGGCGGCGTGCTGCTCGGTCTCATCGAACAGTTGGGCGCCGGTTACATCGGCAATCTGACGGGCGGGGTCTTCGGTTCCAACTACCAGGACGTCTTCGCCTTCGTCGTGCTGATCATCGTGCTCGTGTTCCGTCCGTCGGGTCTGCTCGGCGAACGTGTCGCGGACCGCGCTTAAAGAACGTGTGAGGAGCTCAAAAAAATGACTTCGATTCAACCGATTGAGCCGTCCACGACGCTCATCCCCGAGAAGAACATGACGAAGACGCTCGTCATCGGCATTCTCACCGCTGTGTTCGTGATTGCCGCGCCGATGGTCATCGGCGCAGCGGGCGGCAACTACTGGGTCCGCGTGCTCGACTTCGCGATGCTCTACGTGATGCTCGCGTTGGGTCTCAACGTCGTGGTCGGCTTCGCCGGCCTGCTCGACCTGGGCTACATCGCGTTCTACGCGGTCGGCGCTTACACGGCGGCGTTGTTGTCGTCGCCGCAACTTTCGACGCAATTCGAGTGGATCGCGGCGCTCGCGCCGAACGGATTGCATGTGCCGTTCCTCATCATCGTGCCGATCGCGATGGCGCTCGCCGCGACCTTCGGCGTGCTGCTCGGCGCACCGACGCTGCGTCTGCGCGGCGACTACCTCGCGATCGTGACATTGGGCTTCGGGGAAATCGTCCGGATCTTCATGAACAACCTCGATCGTCCGGTCAACATCACGAACGGTCCGAAGGGCATCACGGGTATCGATCCGGTGCACGTCGGCGGCTACAGCCTCGCGCAGACGCACGAGTTCTTCGGCTTCAAATTCCCGTCGGTGTACCTGTACTACTACCTGTTCGTGCTGTGCGCGCTGTTCGTGATCTGGGTGTGTACGCGTCTTCAGCATTCGCGTATCGGCCGCGCGTGGGCCGCTATCCGCGAAGACGAAATCGCCGCGAAGGCGATGGGCATCAACACCCGCAACGTGAAGCTGCTCGCATTCGCGATGGGCGCGTCGTTCGGCGGTCTGTCGGGCGCGATGTTCGGTGCGTTCCAGGGCTTCGTGTCGCCGGAATCGTTCACGTTCTGGGAGTCGATCGTCGTGCTGGCGTGCGTGGTGCTGGGCGGCATGGGCCATATTCCGGGCGTGATTCTCGGCGCGGTGCTGCTCGCCGTGTTCCCCGAATTCCTGCGCACGACAATGGGTCCGCTGCAGAACGCCATCTTCGGTCATCAGCTTGTCGATACCGAAGTCATCCGCCAGTTGCTGTACGGTCTGGCGATGGTGCTGATCATGCTGTATCGCTCGGAAGGCCTGTGGCCCGCCGCGAAACACGAAGACAAGATCGCGAAGATCGCGAAGCGCAACGGCAAGAAGCCGGTGCGTGCTTAAAGGCGGGGGATTGAAAGATGAGCGATAAGCAAACACGACTTTCCGTCACGGGCGTCAACAAGCGTTTCGGCGGCTTGCAGGCGTTGTCCGACGTACGCCTCGAAATCAAGGAAGGCGAAATCTACGGTCTGATCGGCCCGAACGGCGCAGGCAAGACGACGTTCTTCAACGTGATCACGGGTCTCTACACGCCGGATTCGGGCGAGTTCAAGCTCGACGGCCAGGCGTACACCCCGACGGCGGTTTATCAGGTGGCGAAGGCGGGCATCGCGCGCACGTTCCAGAACATTCGTCTTTTCGGCGGCATGACGGCGCTGGAGAACGTGATGGTCGGACGTCACGTTCGCACGAAGCACGGTCTGGTCGGCGCGGTGTTCCAGACGCCCGCCGAACGCCGCGAAGAGCGCGAGATCAAGGAGCGCGCGCTCGAACTGCTGGAATACGTCGGCGTGCTGCAATACGCGGATTACACGTCGCGCAATCTGTCGTACGGGCATCAGCGCCGTCTGGAGATCGCGCGCGCGTTGGCGACCGATCCGAAGCTGCTCGCGCTCGACGAACCCGCCGCCGGCATGAACGCGACGGAGAAGGTCGAGCTCACTCGTCTGCTCGACAAGATCCGCGCGGACGGCAAGACGATTCTTCTGATCGAACACGACGTGAAACTCGTGATGGGATTGTGCAACCGCATGACGGTGCTCGATTACGGCAAGGTGATCGCCGAAGGTCTGCCGCAGGACGTGCAGAAGGACCCGAAGGTGATCGAGGCATATCTGGGTGCGGGGGTGCACTAAATGGCGACCACAAGCGCAATGTTGAAGATCAAGGGTCTGCAGGTGAATTACGGCGGCATCCAGGCGGTGAAGGGTGTCGATCTCGAAGTCGGGCAGGGCGAACTGGTTACGCTGATCGGCGCGAACGGCGCGGGCAAGACGACGACGATGAAGGCCATCACCGGCCTCAAGCCATACTCGGGCGGCGATATCGAGTACATGGGCCAGTCGATCAAGGGCGTGCCGACGCACGAACTGCTCAAGCGCGGCCTCGCGATGGTGCCGGAAGGCCGCGGCATCTTCGCGCGCATGTCGATTCTCGAGAACATGCAGATGGGCGCGTATCTGCGCAACGATTCGGACGGCATTCAGAAGGACACGGAGCGCATGTTCGGCTTCTTTCCGCGTCTGAAGGAACGTGCGTCGCAGTACGCGGGCACGCTGTCGGGTGGCGAACAGCAGATGCTCGCGATGGCCCGCGCGCTGCTGTCGCGCCCGAAGCTCTTGCTGCTCGACGAACCGTCGATGGGTCTCTCGCCGATCATGGTCGAGAAGATCTTCGAAGTCGTGCGGGAAATCTCGAAGGAAGGGCTGACGGTGCTGCTCGTGGAGCAGAACGCGCGTCTCGCGCTGCAGGCGGCGAATCGCGGTTACGTGATGGATTCAGGCACGGTGACGATGTCCGGCGACGCGAAGGTCATGCTCGATGATCCGAAGGTGAGGGCGGCGTATTTGGGTGAGTGAAGACTTAACCGTCCGATGCTCGAAAGGGAGCCGACTGTCGCGAGACAGTCGGCTTTTTTCTTTTCCGGGATTACGGGTGCTTCGCCAAATCGTTCTCGCTTTCTTGTCATCTGTCGCATTACCCGCTTTCTCAGATTCTTCCCACTATCGAAGCTCAGGATGCCGATCAAGAATCGGGGATTTTGCGCGATGTTCACCTCCAGTCTCAGCCAGCTGCCGAAGCGCGGCCACCTCCTCATCGCAGCCACGATGGCACTGACGGGCTGCGGATTGTTTCCGCAGCCCAGTCATAACGTGACCGTCGCGGCGCCGGAATACGATAGCGCGGTCTCTGCGCGTATCAGACTTCTCTCCGGCAACGGAACGCGCACTGCCTCGTACCTTCCCAATCACGCCTGTTATGGCGGTTCCGTCGAGGGAGCTGAATGGGTGGCCGGTGACGACGGTTTTTTTGCCAATTGGAAATATTCGTCGCGGAGCGAGGTTATCGGCATGCCGCCGAGCCCGCGCGAGTTCATGCGAGTCGACGGCCTGGAGTTCAAGGATTCCATCAGAGAGTATGTGGTGGCGGGCGGCCAGCCGATTGTCCTGAGCATGGGAACGAGCGGCAGTGCGGGTAACGCCCATTGATGGTGTACTCCACCGCGTGTGACTTTCAGTCCGGTTGCGGGCCGTGACTACGATGCGTTTCTCGAGATGAAGGGCAGGCAGTGCTGGATATCCGTTCGTCTTATCGACGGCCATGACATGGATGAACCCGTCGCTGTGACACGCGCTGCCAAATGTGCCGACGCGAGAGTTGACACGGATTCGAATTCAACTTCGCAATGATCGCGAGCCTTGCATCGCCTTTCGCTCGGCCATTCACATTCGAACCTCTCAGATCAGATAAGAATATATGCAACGCTTGAAAATCATACGTTGGCTCTTGGCTGCCTTCGCTTTCCTCTCGATAGCGACGGCGACAGGACAGACTCAACCGATCGCACCCGTATCCGCCGAGACGAGAGACTTGGCGGACTTCAACTCGCGGCTTGCATCATCAGGTATCGACCCGGATTCGCCGCAGGGCGCGATGCTGCGCCAATACTTTTCGAAGCTATGGCGAGGTGGTGCAACGCGGTCTTCCCGCTAAGGGCAGCCAGATTCTTCCCTACAAGCGACTGATCATCGAAGCAGATTGGGTCGATTCACGCTCACCACTGAAGCGTGTGCCCTTCACGTCAACTCTTGTGAACCGTCACGACAATGGTGTCGTTTCGGAGCAAAGCGTCACGACCGCTGGAGATAGTGCGGTTACATGGGCCTATTTCCGGACCTACTACCGAATGGCGGACCTGCGTTCTCAGGAACTGTGGGGCGATAGCCAGATCGGCATGGCGAACCTCAAGGATAGCACTGCGATCCGCGCGACCCCACAGACCCTGGTCAAAGGGGCGGAATTTGATATGTCCGTTCCTCAGCCTTCCCGAAAGGGCGAAAAGCGCATGCAGTGCCGGGTCGGAAACACAAAACCGGCGTTCGACGTGTTTGCTTCGCTCACCGGCTCCGCAGTCGAAACCCACTGCTCAGTAGCGACGCAGAGCGGATTCGTCGTGGAGTACGACGGCGTTTGGCTCACTGATTACAACGTAGACCTGACGCTGAAATACAGGGAAGAAAGCGGCACAACGGACGTGGTCTTTCGCAACATTTCGATCGAACCCAATCCGTCGTTCAAGGTGCGCGGCTCGTCGGTAGAAGATGCGGCGCGCAATCCGCAAAGAAAGCAAAGACGCGCAGCGGCCGTCGACGAGATGCCTCAAATCTGCTTTTCTTGTTGAACCTGGTCGACATCTGAGAAAGATAGCGGCCTTGTCGAAGCGTCCAGCCTGAGTTCGCGCGTCAAAGCCGCTTCCCCAAACTCACCACTTCATCCATCCGATACCCGAGCCTTTCATAGAACCCGCGCAGCTCCGTCTTGAACGACAAAATCTGCAGATTCACCTTCGGGCAGCCGAGCTTCGTCAACGCCGCTTCCGCGTGCTTCATCAACGCACTGCCGTATCCGCGGCCGCGCAGCGCAGGCGTGACAGCAAGCGAATACACCCAGCCGCGATGCCCGTCGTAACCGGCCATCACCGTGCCGATCACTTCGCCATCCATCGAGCCGACGAAGAACAGCTCCGGTTGCGTGCGCATCTTGTTCTCGATCGACAGCGCCGGATCGCGCTGCGGCCGCGATGCGTCCGCGTACTCCGGAAACACATCGCGCCACAGGGCGATCACGGCGTCGCGATCGCCTGCATCGAAAGTGCGGATGATCACAGCGAATCGAGCACCGAACGCAGCATCGTCATCATCTGGTCGATCTCGTCCTTCGTCACGTTGAGCGCGGGCATGAAGCGCAGCAAATTCGGGCGCGCCGCGTTGAGGAGGAGGCCGTCGGGCTGCATCAGACGCGCCTTCTCGACGATTTGCGGACCCTTGTCGCTGTCGAGCAGCAACGCGCGCAGCAAACCTTCGCCGCGCTCGCCCTTGAAGCCGCGCTCGTCCGACAGCTTCAGCAGTTCCTGCTTCAGATACTCGCCGCGCTCGCGCACGCCTTCGAGAAAGCCCGGCGCGACGAGTTGCGAAATCACCGAGTAGCCGACCGCCGTCATCAGCGGATTGCCGTTGTAGGTGCCGCCCTGATCGCCCGCATCGAAGCACGCGACGTCCGCCTTCGACAGGAGCGCCGCGAGCGGCACGCCGCCGCCGATGCCCTTGCCGAGCGTCATGATGTCCGGCTCGACGCCCGACAGCTCGTACGCGAACAGCGTTCCCGCGCGGCCGCATCCGCTTTGCACTTCATCGACGATGAGCAGGATGTTGTGCTTCTTCGTCAATTCGCGCAGTTGCTGCATGAATTCGCGCGTCGCGGGAATCACGCCGCCTTCGCCCTGAATCGGCTCGAGCATCACGCCCACGGTCTTCTCGTTGATGAGCTTCCCGACCGACGCGATATCGTTCAGATCGGCCTTCGGAAAGCCCGGCACTTGCGGTGCGTAGATCGTGTCCCAGCCGGCCTTGCCGCTCGCGGACATCGTCGCGATCGTGCGGCCGTGGAAGCTGTGGTCGAACGTGATGATCTCGTACGCGCCGTTCTTGAACTTCTTGCCCCACTTGCGCGCGAGCTTGATCGCGCCTTCGTTCGCTTCCGCGCCGCTGTTGGCGAAGAACACCTTGTCGAAGCAACTGTTCGCGGTGAGCAGGCCGGCGAGCTGCGCCATCGGCGCGTTGTAGAACGCGGGCGACGGGTTGATCAGCGTGCGCGCCTGCTTTTCCATCGCCTCGATCATGCCTTCGTTGCAGTGGCCGAGCGAGTTCACCGCCCAGCCCTGGATGAAGTCGAGATAGCGCTTGCCCGTGTTGTCGTAGAGCCAGGAACCCTTGCCATGCGTGAACACGATCTCGGGACGGTTCGTGATGTACATCAGCGAATCAACGGGGTACTCATTGAAATTCATGACAGCGGGCTCCACGAAGGCTAGTGCGAGAAAAAGAGGAAAACGATGCGGAAAAAAACAAAAGCCACGGATTTCCGTGGCTTCATTTCGTACGCTTCGACAAGACCGAACCGTGAGCGCAATGCGTGACGAGCCAGCGGCATCCCTAGGGAAGCGGCGAGCGGCGACGTCGAAGTGCGTTCAGGGTTTTGAGCATTCGCGAAGGATACGTTAAGCGGTTGCCGCCTGTAAACCGTGCACGTGGATTTTTTGTCCGCGTGCACGTTGTGTGCAAGCTCACACGGGATGCGCGAGATCTGCCGCGCTCGTGAACGAATCCGCGTAGAACTCGTCCTCCGGCAGCCGATGATGCTGCGTGAAGTCGCGCTGCGCCGATTCCACCATCACGGGCGCGCCGCACGCGTACACCTGATAGCCGCTCAAGTCTGGCAGATCTTCGATGACAGCCCGATGAACGAAGCCCGTGCGGCCCGTCCAGGCGTCGCCGGCGTCGGGTTCGGAGAGCACCGGCACGAACTTGAAATTCGGAATCTCGCGCGCCCACTGTTCGGCGAGCGACATCATGTAGAGATCCTTCTTGCGGCGGCCGCCCCAATAAAGCGTCATCGGGCGATTCAGATTCTTGAAGACCGCATGTTCGATGATCGCCTTGATCGGCGCGAAACCCGTGCCCGAAGCGAGCAGAACGATCGGCTTGTCGGACTCGTCACGCAGGAAGAACGTGCCGAGCGGGCCTTCGAAGCGCAAGATGTCGCGCTCTTTCATCGCGCCGAAGACGTGATCCGTGAACGTGCCGCCCGGCATGTGGCGAATGTGCAGTTCGAGCGGCCCTTCGTGATGCGGCGGGCTCGCCATCGAATAGCTGCGGCGCTTGCCGTCCTTGAGGATGAATTCGATGTACTGGCCCGCGTAATACTGCAGGCGTTCGTTCGCGGGCAGTTGCAGCTTCAGTTCGATGACGTCGTCGGCTTTGCGTTCGAGCGCGTTCACGCGGCACGGCAGCTTTTTCACCTGGACGTCGCCGACGCCCGCGACTTCGCGCACGTCGATGGTCAAATCCGTCTGCGCGGTCGCGCAACAGAAGAGGGCCATGCCGCGCGTCTTTTCGTCGTTCGACAGTGCCGACGACGAATGCGGCGCCTGCTCGACCTCGCCGCTCACGACGGCGCCCTTGCACGAACCGCACGCACCGTTCTTGCAACCGTACGGCAGGCCGATGCCCTGGCGCAACGCGGCGGTCAGCACCGGTTCGTCGGGTTCTACTTGAAACTGCCGGCCGCTTTGCCGGAGCGTTACGTTGAAAGCCATAGATCGATTTCTGCGATGTGTGGAGTTGTCTCGTGAGTCTTTTCGGACGCCGCACGCGGGTTTCAGGCGACGGATAAAATGCTCCGATGATCGCCACTCGAAACCTTCGCCGCGCGCGCGTCCTGATCGTCGGATGCGGCGATGTCGGCATGCGCGCGTTGCCGCTTCTGCATGCGCGCGCCGCTGCGCCCCGCGTCGTCGCGCTCACGCATCATCCTGAACGCGCCGGCGAATTGCGCGCGGCCGGCGCGACGCCCATTTCCGGCGATCTCGATGTGCGCCGCAGCCTCGCAAGGCTCGCCGGCCTCGCACGCGACGTGCTGCATCTCGCGCCGCCTCAGCGCGACGGCGACTCGGACCGCCGCACGCGCGCGCTGATCGCCGCGCTGCGCAGACCGCGCCGCTCGGTGGCGCGCGCCGCCGCAAGCCATTGGCTGCATGCGGATCGCGCCGGAAAAACATCTTTCATTGTACCCGACGGTCTTCGTGCGGCCGCGAAGCGCCGGGACGGGCAGCGCACGCGTTTCGTCTATGCGAGCACGACCGGCGTTTATGGCGATTGCGCCGGCGCGTGGATCGACGAAACGCGGCCTGCGCGGCCTGCGAACGAACGCGCGCGGCGGCGCGTGTCGGCGGAGCGGCAGTTGCGCGCGGCGGGCGTGAAAAGCGGCTGGCGGGTGTCGATCGTGCGGATTCCGGGCATTTACGCGGCCAACCGCCTGCCGATCGCGCGCATCGAAAAGGGCATGCCCGCGCTCGCCGAACCGGACGACGTCTACACGAACCACATTCACGCCGACGACCTCGCGGCCATTCTCGTGCGTGCGCTCGCGCGCGGGCGTGCGCAGCGCGTCGTGAACGCGTCGGACGACACGGATTTGCGCATGGCGGATTACTTCGACCGCGTGGCCGATGCCTACGGCCTGACGCGCGTGCCGCGCATTTCGCGCAGCGAAGCGCAAACGCGCCTGGAGCCGGTCACGCTTTCGTTCATGCGCGAATCGCGGCGGCTCGCCAACACGCGCCTGAAGCGCGAACTGGGCTACGTGCTGCGCCATCCGACGGTCGACGCGTTCCTAAAGCAGAACGCGCGGCGTTAGATCAGCGCCGGAATCGTTTCGAGCAGAACGAAGCACATCAACGCGCCGATCAATGCGCCGATGAGATTCGGCGAATACTTGTGGCGCATGTGCATGACGAAGCCCAGCACCCCGATGAGGACTGCGCACAGCGCGACGAACGCTACCAGCGCAACGGCCGATTGGGAGACCATGATGCCCTCCTGCTTTTTTCGTAATCATTTTGGTATCCGTTAGACCAGTATAAGAGTACGAAACGTGGAAGGCATGCTGCATCGCAGCGTCCGCCGGTGAGGGGATTCACCGATTTGCATGCTCAATGCGAAGTGTTTCGCAACGCGGCGAGATCGGCGTCTTCGAGCCAGCGCCATGCGCCTTCGACGAGCGTGTCGGGCAACGCATAACCGCCGACCCGCTCGCGATGCAGCTTCTCCACGCGGTTGCCCGCGGCCGCGACCATGCGCTTGACCTGATGGTATTTGCCTTCGAGCACGGTGAGTTCGAGCAGCCGTTCGCCGCGTTGTTTGGCGGCGAGCGCGGCGCTCGGTTTCGGCTCGCCGTGCAGCAGCACGCCTTCGCGCAACTTCGCGAGTTGCAGACCGTCGAGCGGATGACGCACGGTCGCGAGATAGACCTTCGGCACCTTGCGCTTGGGCGACGTGAACGCGTGCACGAACGCGCCGTCGTCGGAAAGCAGCAGCAGGCCGGTCGTGTCCTGGTCGAGTCGGCCGACGGCCTGCACGCCGCGCTCGGCGAGTTGCGGCGGCAGCAGATGAAACACGCTCAGATGATGCTGCGGATCGCGCGAGCATTCGTAGCCCGCGGGCTTGTTGAGCGCGATGTACGCCTTCTCGCGATACGTCCAGAGATGATCGTCGACTTCGAATTCGAGACCGGGCGTGACGGGGAGATGGGCGTGCGGATCGTCGCGCACGATGCCCGCGATGCGCAGGCGGCCTTCGGCCACGATGCCGCGGCACTGGCGGCGCGACCCGAAGCCTTGGGAGAAGAGGAGGGTTTCGAGGTCCATCGGATGAGCGGAGTTGAAGCGCGCATTCTAGCAAGCCGCGCTTTCGGTCCGCGCGCGCCGGCGCGCTTCGCATCGCCAAAAAAAGCGCCGCCCGAACCGCGGGCGGCGCCGAGCGTGGCGATGCGCTTTCGGACGGCCATGCGTCCGCGGCCAGCGTCATCGCCCAGGGAATCGTCGCGTGCGCGTCATTGCATGTCGATGCGGCCATACACGCCGTTGGCTTCGTCGTTCGGCCCGGCGGCGAAAAACAGCGTGTTCGACGGCTGCGCGTTCAGGTTGTTGCCGAACGCGATGCCCCACAGACCGTGCTGCACGAGCGGCGCGCCGCCGGTATCCGTGAGCGCGCCGACGAACGCGCCGGTATTCGGATCGAACGCGTTGATGGTGCCGTCGCCGAAATTGCCGATGAGGATATCGTTGCTGAACGTGCCGAAGTTTCCGGGCGCCTGCGCGATGCCCCACGGAGCGTTGAGCGGCCCGTTCGCCGCGAAGCGCTGCATCAGATTGCCGTCGATGTCGAACACGTCGACGAAGCCCAGGCCCGCGCCGGGCACGTCGTCCTCGGCGTCGCCGTCCTGCTTCGCGTAGGTGACGAATATCTTCGAGCCGATCGTCTGAATGCCGAAGGGCGCGAAACCCGCCGGAATCTGCGCGTCCCTGAAGCCGCCGGGCACGGCGATCTTCGTGAACGTGCCGTCGAAGACGTCGACCTTGTTGTTATGGAAATCGGTCGCGTAAAGGCGATGCGCGCCGGTCGACGTCGTGGCGATCGCGAGTCCCTTGTAGATCGCGCCCGACGCGCTCGAATCGACGGCGGTGAACGCGTGCGTCATGTCGACGGCGGGCGCCCACGCGGTGATCGAGCCGCCTTCTCCCGCGAAGACGAACGCGGCGACGCCCGACTTGCCGTTGCGCGAGAGCGTGAGATCCGGTCCCTTGTTGAAGACGATTCCGGTCGGTTTGGCGGGCCCGGACGCGCTCGGAGGGATCGATACGACCAGCGACTGAACGACGCCGTTGCCGTCGTAGAGCGTGGCCGTCTGCGTGCCGTTGTCGGCGACCCAAACGAAGCCGTTCGGGTTGAACGCCACGCCCCAGCCGTTCTTCAGATTCGGGTCGGTGTGAGGCGCGGACACGGCGCCATCGGAGACGACGATCGACATCTTGAAACGTGTCGCCGTCGGCATGTTGTCGTCCGAGCCGCCGCCGCACGAGGCGATGCCCGCGAGCGAGACGACCGCGGCGGCGCAAACCACCAGACGGCGCAACAATCCGGTTTGCATGATGGTGACTCCTTCGGCGCGGTTCGCCGGCAGCTCGTTCGTCACCTTTAAACGGATGTGCGTTGCGGCTTATTCCGTTTGCATCATGCTGAATGGCGCGTCAGTACATCAATGCGCGTCGCCGCGTCCCTTCGATACGGCCGGCACGCCCAGGCCGAAGAGCGTGAAGCGCGAATCGTCGTCATCCGGTATCCCCGAATGATGGGCGTGCGCGTTCCAACGGCCGTCGTAGGTCATCGTCGGGACGACCGGCTTCGGGATGCCGCTCGCCTGGCGGAAGTACTCGGTGTTGCTCTCGTTCTGCACAGCGAGCGCGCGGCGCAGCGTCGCCTGCGCCTGGCCGTTGCGCGGGTCGAGCGCGACCGCGCGGCGTGCGTTGCGCAACGCGCACGCCGCTTCCATGTTGGCGGCGCAGGCGCGCGCGTTCGCTATCGCGCCGTCGCGCGCACGTTCCTGACGCGACAATTCGGCCGCGAGCTGCTGGATTTCCGGACTGCGCGGCTCGCTCGCCGAGAGGCCGCGCATGTGACGGCGCGCCGCCGCGAGGTCGCGCCCGGCGAGCGCTTGCTGAGCCGCCGCGATGCTCCGCGCGACGGCTGCGGGAAGCGGCTCCGGCGCAGGCTGAACGGCGGGCGTGACGGGCGTGGGCGGTTTGTCGATCGAGGCGACCGTCGGCGTGCTGCGCGGCTGTTCGGATTGTCGGGCGACGGGCGCGGTATTTCGAGGCTGCTCGATCGCGCGAGCGACGGGCGCGGGCGCTTGCGTCACCGGTTTCGGCGGCACCGGCGCCGCTGCGGCGATCGTCGCGACCACGCGCGGTTCAGGCTTCTGCAGCGATGCGACGACCGGCGTCGTCGGCTTGGTCGGCGGCGCGACGGCAGCGACCGATGCGGCTGTCGCTGCGGCTGCGTTCGTCGTGGGAACGGGCGTCGCGGGCTTCGCAGTTGCGATCATGGCTGGCGACGCGTTGCTCGCCGGAGCCGCGTTCGCCGCAACGTGCGGCGTCGTCGCCAACATGCTCGATGCCGTGACGCGCGGCGCGACAGACGCGGTTTCCGCTATCGGCGCGGGATTCTTCGCGATCGTCGTTGTCGTCGTCGCTGACGGGACAGGCTGCGCACTCGGCGTATCCGCTTTGGAGCGCGCCAACGATGCGTGCCGCGCGGCATCGGCTTTGAGCGCGCCGGAGGCGCCGTCGCGAATCGATCCCGCCGCGCTGATACCGGGCTCCGCGCTCGGCGACGGCGCGTTGTCGTCCAGACGCGCATAGAAGTATCCGCCGACCGCGATGCTGGCGACCACCCCGCCGACCAGCATCGCCATGCCGGTGCGGGCGGGCTTGCGCTGATCCTGCGCATCGGGCTCGACGAAGTTCGGATAGGACGTCAGCATCCTGCGGCGCACGAGGCGCTGCAGCCAGTGGCTATCGTCCCAGTCGAGGATGTCGAGCGGCGCGGGCACCGGCGCCGCGGCGGCCACGGCGGCTTCGGCCGCGCGGCTCGTGAAAATCGCGCCCTGACGATCGGCGCCGCACGCGGGGCAGGTGTCTTCCAAGGCAGGGGAAACGGTGTTGCAGCGCTTGCAGATGACGGAGTCGAGAGACAGCGAGTGATCAGGTCGATTCATGTCGTACCTTTCTTCGAGTTATGGCTCGGCGCGTCGCGCGAGCGGGTCACGACATCGAGAGGGTCCTAAGCAACCCGAAATGCGGGCGCTGCGCGTGCGAGCATCCCCGCGATGCTCCGCGCGCCGGGGTTCCCGATGCCGATGGAGGCCATTTTTTGCTGACGCGGCAGTGCGCGTCTACGCGAGAGCGCACATAGCCGGACGGACGACTTACGCGCGCTCGCGTCATCGGCGAAATTGCGTGTCATCACGCACATAAGGACGATGACAATGCAATCGAAGGGCTTCGACGCGACGGCGCGGCAACTGATCGTCGGACTGCCGCTATTCATGGGCGCGATCGAATACATCTTGAGGGTGGCGCTGAAGCAGCCGGGCAGGGATGACTTCTTTCCGATTTCGCTCGTCGCGTCGAGCGTCAGTCTGAATCTTGCGTTGACGGTGCTGCCGGGTGAGCTTCGCCGCGGCGCCTATTCTCGATGGTTCTCCGAGCGACGAATCGCTCAAGCGTTTCTTGTCGCGAATCTGGGAATTTTCGCCTCTCTAATCGGGATGCTTCTCTGGATATACTTGCTCGTCGCTTCGTTCAGTGAGGAAGTTCGGGCGATTCTGCCTATGCATCCTCTTCGGGATGCTCTGGTCTACTATGTATTTTCGATCGCGGTGAATGAATGGAAGGCGTGGGTGGAAAAATGTTGAACTTCGTGCTGGGTTTCTTTCGAGAGTATTGGCCTGTCGTGTTGGCTTACGCGATCGCCAGGTTCGTCGTTCCGCCCGTCGTGGGCTGGATTTATCGGAAGACTGCCGGCGATGAGCCGCGCGTCGAAGTCGAGCGCGGTTCAGGCAACGTTCAAACGCAGATTGCCGCGAAACCCGGCGAGATGCCGAAATGACGCCGAAGCCGTGCCCCGAAATGACGCCGAAGCCGTGCCCCAAACGCAAAAAAGCCGCTCACAACGGAGCGGCTTTTTCAACAATCCTGGTGCCCAGGGCCGGAATCGAACCGGCACGCCTTGCGGCGGGGGATTTTGAGTCCCCTGCGTCTACCAATTTCACCACCTGGGCCTGAATCGACTCGTAGCGGAACAGAGCGAACCAACGAGCCAATCGAGTCGGCGATTATGACCGAAAACGCCGTCGCCGGCAAGCATCGACAGCAGCGTTTTCAGAACAAAGGACATTACTGCGCGAGATACGTAAATGCGCCGTTCTTGATGACGCCCATTACGCTCGCGCGCTGATCCAGACCGACGTGATCCGTCGCGCTCGTATTGACGACGCCGTTCGGCACGACCAGTTCGTGCGCATGCTCGAGTTCCGAGCGCAGCGCCACGCGAAACTCCTTCGTGCCCGGCTTGGCCGTCTTCAGCGCGCGCGCCACGGCGTCCTGAAGACGCGGATACACGCCCGCCGCATCGCCCGCGAACTGCGTCACGGTGCCCTTGCCGTACTTCTCCTCATACGCATTCGCGAACGCCAGCGCAGCCTTCTTCGACGGATGATCCGCCGGCAGCGTCCGCGCGACGACGACCGGCTGCGTCGGGAACAGGGTGCCCTCGACGTCCTTGCCGCCGAGCTTGATGAACTCGGGCGTCGCGATGCCGTGCGTCTGATAGATCGCGCCCTTGTAGCCGCGCTCGACGAGCGTGCGCTGCGGCAACACCGTCGGCGTGCCCGCGCCCGCGATCAGCACCGCGTCGGGCTTCGCGGCCATCAGCTTGAGAATCTGGCCGGTGACGCTCGCATCGGTGCGATTGAAACGCTCGCTCGCGACAATCTTGATATGCCGAAGATCGGCGAACTTGGTGAACTCGTTGAGCCAGCTATCGCCGTAGCTGTCCGCGAAGCCGATGAAACCCACCGTCTTCACGCCGTGATTGGCCATGTAGCGCGTCATGACGTCGGCCATCGCGCGATCGGTCTGCGCCATCTTGAACGCCCACACTTTCTTGCCTTCCTGCGGCTCCACGACCGATGCCGAGCCGATCAGCGTGATCATCGGCGTTTCGGATTCGGCGACGGGATCGAGCGCGGCGAGCGCCGCCGGCGTGATGTTCGGCCCGACGATCACATCGACGTGATCTTCGCTGATGAGCTTGCGGATGTTGCGCACGGCCGCGCCCGGATCCGAGCCGTCGTCGAGGATGATGTACTCCGCGCTCTGCCCGGCGATGGTTTTCGGCCACATGAGCATCGCGTTCTTGCTGGTGATGCCGATGGCGGCGGCCGGACCGGTGCTCGACAGATCGATGCCGACCTTCAACTGGGCGTGCGCGGCGGCGGCAACTACGGATAAGGCGACGCCGGCAGCGAGCCGGCGCGTGAACTTCGACAACGTCATCGGATGGTCTCCAAAAGGGCAGGATTTTCTAGGCGGCGGGCGCCGCCGATATTCAAAGCTCGTAACTCTCGTGCTCGCCGGACAGCGCCTGTTCGATCAGCTTGCGATTCAGCGACGGCGACAGCAGTTCGACGAGCGTATACACATAGCTGCGCAGGTACGCGCCCTGTTTGAGCGCGAGCCGCGTGACGTTCGTGCCGAAGAGATGTCCGACCGGCATCGCGCGCAAATGCCGATCGCGTTCCGGATTGAACGCGATATCCGCCAGAATCCCGACGCCGAGCCCCAGTTCGACGTAAGTCTTGATGACGTCGGCATCGATGGCTTCGAGCACGATGTCCGGTGTCAGATTGCGCAGCGCGAACGCCTGATTGATCTTCGTGCGCCCGGCGAACGACGCCTCGTAAGTGATGATCGGGAATTGCGCGAGATCGTCGAGCGTCAGCGTCTTGCGCTCCAACAGCGGATGATCCGGCA
The DNA here is from genome assembly GCF_023630985.1 of Caballeronia sp. ATUFL_F1_KS39. Classification (NCBI taxonomy): domain Bacteria; kingdom Pseudomonadati; phylum Pseudomonadota; class Betaproteobacteria; order Burkholderiales; family Burkholderiaceae; genus Caballeronia; species Caballeronia sp. ATUFL_F1_KS39. Next base: position 77,535 of record NZ_JALQDZ010000003.1, read on the forward strand.
GCATGACGGCCAGATGCTGCCACTGGAAGCAGGGCAGCGACACCAGTTCCTTATAGTTGGCGATCGCTTCCGTCGCGATGGCGATATCGGCCTGATCGTGGATGACCATTTCGGCGACTTGCGTCGGACTGCCTTGCAGAATCGAAAGGTGGACCTTCGGGAAGCGCTTCTTGAATTCTGCGATGGCGGACGGCAGCGAATAACGCGCCTGCGTATGCGTGGCGGCGATGACGAGATTGCCCTGATCCTGCGCGGCGTAATCCTTACCGACGCGCTTCAGGCTTTCCACTTCCTGCAAGATTTTCTCGACCGACGCGAGAATGATGCGCCCCGGCTCGGTGAGCGACCTCACGCGTTTCCCGTGCCGCGTGAAGATTTCGACGCCCAACTCGTCTTCCAATTCGATGATCGCTTTCGAGACGCCCGGCTGCGACGTATACAGCGCCTTGGCGGCTTCCGTCAGGTTGAAGTTCTGCCGGACGGCCTCGCGCACGAAGCGAAACTGATGCAGATTCATTTATAGCCTTTGTTTATTACTACCGGGCATATCAAAGTAATTTTTCAGTCGTTTGCAATATATAGCAGGTTCTTTACTATCAGTCCAATTTTTCCAATATCCATATCTCTATCTGTCATAAGCAAATGAGCGTTCAGTCTGAACGGCTCGGGCAATAGCGACTCAATGGATATTCGATGGACGAGACGCGCCGCGTAACCTAGGACGCCGCGCTTTACACAAGAACTTGGGGCCCCCGAATGTACCAATACGATCAGATCGACCAACGTATCGTCGACGAACGTGTCGCGCAGTACGCCGACCAGGTCCGCCGACGTTTGTCGGGCGAATTGAGCGAAGAAGAATTCCGTCCGCTGCGTTTGCAGAACGGCCTGTACATGCAGCGCCACGCGTACATGCACCGCATCGCGATCCCGTACGGCAACCTGCGCAGCGACCAGCTCCGCATGCTGGCCACCATCGCGCGCGAGCACGACCGCGGCTACGGTCACTTCTCGACGCGGACCAACATCCAGTTCAACTGGGTCGAGCTCGAAGAGACGCCGGAAATCCTGCGCAAGCTCGCGTCGGTGCAAATGCACGCGATCCAGACGTCGGGCAACTGCATCCGCAACATCACCGCCGATCAGTTCGCGGGCGTCGCGCCCGACGAGCAGGTCGATCCGCGTCCGTGGGCGGAAGTTCTGCGTCAATGGTCGACGTTCCATCCGGAATTCGCGTGGCTGCCGCGCAAGTTCAAGATCGCGGTGAACGGCTCGGCGGAAGACCGCGCGGCCGTGCAAGTCCACGATCTCGGCGTGTATCTGAAGAAGAACGCGCAAGGCGAAGTCGTGATGGACATTCTCGCGGGCGGCGGCCTCGGCCGCACGCCGATCGTCGGCGCGATCATCAAGCGCGATCTGCCGTGGCAACACTTGCTTACTTATTGCGAAGCCGTGCTGCGCGTGTACAACCGCTACGGCCGTCGCGACAACATGTACAAGGCGCGTATCAAGATTCTCGTTAAGGCGCTGTCGCCGGAGAAGTTCAGCAAGCAGGTCGAGGAAGAGTGGCAACACTTGAAGGACGGCCCGTCGACGCTCACGCAGGAAGAAGTCGATCGCGTGTCGAAGTTCTTCGCGCCGCCTGTCTACGAGAAGCTCGCGGACACCGACGCTTCCTATGAAAAGCATCTGATCGACAGCAAGCCTTTCGCGCGCTGGGTCGAGCGCAACGTGCGTCCGCACAAGGTGCCGGGCTACGCCGCCGTGACGCTCTCGCTCAAGCAGCGCCACATCGCGCCGGGCGACGCCACCGATCAGCAGATGGACGACGTCGCCGCGCTCGCCGATGAATTCTCGTTCGGCGAAATCCGCGTGTCGCACGAGCAGAACCTGATTCTCGCGAACGTGAAGAAGCGCGATCTGCACACGGTGTGGGAACGCGCGAAGGCGCTCGGTTTCGCGACGGCGAACATCGGCCTGTTGACGGACATCATCGCGTGCCCGGGCGGCGATTTCTGCTCGCTCGCGAACGCGAAGTCGATCCCGATCGCGCTCGCCATTCAGGACCGTTTCAACGATCTCGACTACGTGCACGACCTCGGCGACCTTTCGCTGAACATCTCGGGCTGCATCAACGCGTGCGGTCATCACCACGTCGGCAATATCGGCATTCTGGGCGTCGATAAGGACGGCTCGGAGTGGTATCAGGTGACGCTCGGCGGCGAGCAAAGCTCGGGCGCGACCGGCGCGCATCTCGGCAAGGTGATCGGCCCGTCGTTCTCGGCCGAAGAGATGCCCGACGTGATCGCGCAAGTGATCGACACTTTCGTCGATAACCGCGTCGAAGGCGAGCGCTTCATCGAGACGTTCGGCCGCATCGGCATGGCGCCGTTCAAGGAGCGCGTGTACGCATCGCGCCAGGCTCACGCTTAAGGATCTGCAAATGACGTTGATTATCAAGAACCGCGCGGTCGTCGAAGACAGTTTCACCGTTGTGCGCGCCGCCGAAGACGGTACGTTGCCCGCCGTCGATGCGCTGCCGGCCGGCAAGATCATCGTGCCGTTTGCGCTGTGGAAAGAGCACAAGCCGGTGATCGTCGCGTCGCGCGCGAAAGAAGACATCGGCGTGTGGCTCGCGCCGGACGACGAACCCGCCGACATCGTCGCGGATTTCGCGCAGATTTCCGTGATCGCCGTCGATTTCCCGGTGTTCCGCGATGGCCGCGGCTTTTCCATCGGCCGCTTGCTGCGCGAGCGCTATCAGTGGACGGGCGAACTGCGCGCAATCGGCGACGTGCTGCGCGATCAGGTTGCATTCCACGCGCGCTGCGGCTTCGATGCGTTCGCCGTGCGCGCGGACAAGGACATCAACGACGCGCTCAACGCGTTCACCGAGTTCACGAATCTGTATCAGGGCGCGACCGACAATCCGGAACCGCTGTTCCGTCGTCGCGCGACGCTCGTCGCAGCGCTCGGAGCCTGATGTATGACGCCTGAATTGCAAGCCAAGGTTGAACGCCTGGATGCGCTGCTCGATTCGATTGCGGCGCGCCACCAGAACGTCAAGCTAGCCAGCAGTCTCGCCGCCGAAGACATGGTGCTGACGCACGCCATCCTTTCGCGCGGTGTGAAGATCGGCATCTTCTCGCTGAATACGGGCCGTTTGCACGCGGAAACGCTCGGCATGCTCGATACCGTGAAAGCGTGCTACGGCTACGACATCGAGCAGTTTCATCCGCAACAGGACGCGGTCGATGCCTACGTGCGCGATCACGGTCTGAACGCGTTCTACGAAAGCATTGATTTGCGCAAGAGCTGCTGCCATATCCGCAAGGTCGAGCCGCTCAATCGCGCGCTGTCCGATGTCTCCGCGTGGGTGACGGGACAGCGCCGCGAACAATCGGTGACGCGCGCCGAGCTGCACGAGGAAGAGCGCGACGAGCCGCGCAACATCGCCAAGTTCAATCCGCTCGCGGACTGGACCGAAACCGATGTGTGGGATTACCTGAAAGCCTTCGATGTGCCCGTGAATCCGCTGCACGCGCGCGGCTATCCGAGCATCGGCTGCGAGCCTTGTACGCGCGCGGTGCGCCCCGGCGAAGACAGCCGCGCCGGACGCTGGTGGTGGGAATCGCGCGATACGAAGGAATGCGGCTTGCACATCACGAATATCAAGATCGTCGAAGCAGCACCAAGCTCCGCGATCTAAGGCACTACCCCCTGTCACTGAACGCGGCGCTCATAGAAGCGCCGCTAGAAAAAGGATCGACGAACATGAGCACGACGCTCGACTCTAACGTCACCGCACCGGTCGTCAACAAGGCGACTCGCATGGATCACCTGGATTGGCTCGAAGCCGAGTCGATCCACATCATTCGCGAACTGGTCGCGGAATGCAGCAAGCCCGCGCTCCTGTTCTCGGGCGGCAAGGATTCGGTCGTCGTGCTGGCGCTCGCGCTCAAGGCGTTCGGCCTCGGCGGGGGCCGCAAGACGACGCTGCCGTTCCCGCTGGTTCACATCGACACGGGTCACAACTTCCAGGAAGTGATCGATTTCCGCGATCGCCGCGCGGCCGAGATCGGCGCGGAGCTCGTCGTCGGTCATGTCGAGGATTCGATCAAGAAGGGCACGGTGCGTCTGCGTCGCGAGACGGATTCGCGCAATGCCGCGCAAGCGGTGACGCTGCTCGAAACCATCGAGCAATACGGCTACACGGCGATGATCGGCGGCGCGCGCCGCGACGAAGAAAAGGCGCGCGCGAAAGAGCGCATCTTCTCGTTCCGCGATGAATTCGGCCAGTGGGATCCGAAGGCGCAGCGTCCGGAACTGTGGAGCATCTACAACGCGCGTCTGCACAACGGCGAGCATCTGCGCGTGTTCCCGATCTCGAACTGGACCGAGCTCGACGTGTGGCAGTACATCGCGCGCGAAAAGCTCGAACTGCCGAACATCTACTACGCGCATGAGCGTGAGATCGTGCGCCGCAACGGCCTGCTCGTGCCGGTAACGCCGCTCACGCCGGTGCGCGAAGGCGAGACCGCCGAGATCGCGCAAGTGCGTTTCCGCACCGTCGGCGATATCAGTTGCACGTGCCCGGTCGCGAGCGATGCCGATGACGTCGAGAAGATCATCGCGGAAACGGCCGTGACGGAAATCACGGAACGCGGCGCGACGCGCATGGACGATCAGGCTTCCGAAGCCGCGATGGAACAGCGCAAGAAGCAAGGTTATTTCTAAGCATCACGCCACAGGAAGAAACGAGTCATGAGCATCTATCAAGCTGAAGATCTGGGCGTGTTGCGCTTCATCACCGCGGGTTCCGTCGACGACGGCAAGAGCACGCTGATCGGCCGTCTGCTGTACGACAGCAAGGCCGTCTTGTCGGATCAGTTGTCGGCGATTTCGCGCGCGAAGAACAAGCGCACGGTCGGCGATGAAATCGACCTCTCGCTGCTCACGGACGGCCTCGAAGCCGAGCGCGAGCAGGGCATTACCATCGACGTCGCGTATCGCTATTTCGCCACGGCGAAGCGCAAGTTCATCATCGCCGATACGCCGGGCCACGAGCAGTACACGCGCAACATGGTGACGGGCGCGTCGACGGCGCATGCGGCGATCATTCTCGTCGACGCAACGCGCGTCACGTTCGAGGACGGCGTCGCGCAACTGCTGCCGCAGACGAAGCGCCACAGCGCGATCGTCAAGCTGCTCGGTCTGCAGCACGTGATCGTCGCGATCAACAAGATGGATCTGGTCGAGTACAGCGAAGCGCGCTTCAACGAGATTCGCGATGCGTACGTCGTGCTCGCGCGTCAGCTCGGGCTGTCGAACGTGCGCTTCGTGCCGGTGTCGGCGCTGAAGGGCGACAACATCGTGACGGCGAGCGAGCGCATGCCGTGGTACGCAGGCGAGCCGCTGCTCGATCTGCTGGAATCGCTGCCGGTCGCGCAGCCGAACGATCAGGCGCTGCGTTTCCCGGTGCAATGGGTCGCGCGTCAGGACGGCTCGCAAGCCGACGATTTCCGCGGCTACATGGGCCGCGTCGAAGCGGGCGAAGTGCGCGTCGGCGATGCGCTGACCGTGCTGCCCGCCGGCCGCGAAGCGACGGTTGCCGAGATCATCGCGCCGGTGCCGGGTGGTGTCGCGCCGGTGGATCGCGCGTTCGCTGGCCAGACGGTGACGATTCGCCTGACGGAAGACGTCGACGTGTCGCGCGGCGATACCTTCGTGCCCGCCGCGGCGAAGGTCGAGCCGGCGAAGAAGCTCGAAGCGGACCTCTGCTGGTTCGACGAAGAGCCGCTTTCGCCGCAGCGCAAATATCTGCTGAAACAGACGACGAACACGGTGTTCGCGCGCATCGGCGCGGTGAAGCAGGTGCTGGACGTGCATACGCTGTCGCATTCGGTCGATCGCAGCACGCTCGCGATGAACGATATCGGCCGCGTGGCGCTCACGTTGCAGAAGCCGATCGTCGCGGACGAGTACGATACGCATCAGGGCACCGGCGCGTTCGTGCTGATCGATGAAGCGACGCATCACACGGTCGCCGCCGGCATGATTCGTTCGATCGCGGCTTGATCGACATTTAGCGACGGATGATTGCAATGGGTAAGGTCTATCTGATCGGAGCGGGGCCGGGCGCGGCGGATCTCATCACCGTGCGCGGCATGCGCTTGCTCGAGCAGGCGGACGTCGTGCTGCACGACGCGCTCGTCGAACCGGCGATGCTCGACTACGCGCCCAACGCGAAGAAGATTGCTGTCGGCAAGCGCTGCGGACAGCGTTCGACGGCGCAGCACTTCATCAACAAGCAGATCGTCGATGCCGCGCTGGAACACGGTGTCGTGGTGCGTCTGAAGGGCGGCGATCCGATGCTCTTCGGCCGCGCCGACGAGGAAATGCGCGCGCTCGAAGTTGCGGGCATCGAGTTCGAAGTGGTGCCGGGCATCACGGCGGCGCTCGCGAGCGCGGCGACGCTCAAGCGCTCGCTGACCTTGCGCGGTGTGGCGCGCAGCGTCGCACTGGCGACGCATTCGCGTGCGGCGGACAGCGACGAGATTCGCGAGCAGGCGAAGGCCGATTCGCTCGTGTTCTACATGGGCCGCGACAGCGCGCCGGACATCGCGCAGCAGTTGATCGATGCAGGACGTCCCGGCTCGACGCCGGTGGCGATCGTCGAGGCGTGCAGCACGCCGCGCGAACGCACGCTGACGTTGACGCTCGCGCGCATGGCGCTGGGCGAGGCGCAGGAGTGGCTGGATCCGTCGCAGCCGAGCTTGCTGATGATCGGTGAGGCGTTTCGCGAACGGGCGTCGGCGGTGAAGCCGAAGGTGCATTTGAAGGGGATGCAGGCGGCGGCTTGATGTCGTTCGACAGGCTCAAAGTAAGGAGCGCACCGGAGACGGTGCGCTCCTTTTGCTTTGGATCTCGGAATTCAAAAGTCGACGAGCTTGATTTTCTTCTTTTTCGAGTTGTTGGCGCGGGAATGCGTACTGCGAGGCTATTGCCCACTTGGAAATGAGCAGGTTCATACGGAGCCCAATCGGATATACGGAAAAGTCAATCCAAGTAGAGGCGCTCGATTCGGAGGGTGCCATTCGGCCGAACGGCCAGCGATGAACTACGCGCCCATCTGCCGCAAACAATACCCCGCGACCGCTTCCAGCACCGCGTCATCTTCCCCGACTGCCGTCGCGCAGGAAATCGCAACGTCGGGATGTGCCTTCCGGCACTTCTCGACGATCTCCGGCAAGTCGCGACGCACATGCCCGCCTTGTCCGAAAAACACGGGCACGACCGTAATGGCATCGCATCCATCGGCGGCTTGCCGCGCCACTGCGGCCGGCAAATCCGGCGACATCAACTCGAGAAACGCCAGCGCCACCGGCTGATCGCCGCGCGAACCACGCAACTTCTGCGCGAGCCGCTCGAATGGCTCGGCCCAGCGCGGATCGCGCGCGCCGTGACCGAACAGGATGATGCCGTGCTTCTTCATCGCGCGTTCTCCGTCAGAGAAGAAACGTCAGTGCCGCTCGACCCACTTCAGTCCGATCAACCCGACCGCCAGATAGGCGAGCGCGGGCGCGGCCGCCGTGAGCGGCGCGGGCCAGGTATTCAGATTGCCGATATGCGAGAACAGCGTGTTGAACAACTGGAAGCTCATGCCGATCATGATGCCGCCGAACACCTTCACGCCGACCACGCCCGCGCGCGTATGCAGGTACGCGAACGGCAGCGACAGAATCAGCATCACGAACACCGCGAACGGATAAAGAATCTTGCGCCAGAACGCGATCTGATAGCGCTGCGCGTCCTGATGGTTCTCCGTCAGATGCTGGATATAGCGAAAGAGGTTGAACATCGACATCCGGTCCGGCGACACCAGCAGCACCGACAGAATCTGCGGCGTCAGCTCGGAGCGCAACGAGTACTCCGGCAGCGTGGTCTGCGTCGCGCGATACACCGGATTCAACGTGTCGCCGGGATTGACGGCCTGCGGCGGCGCGTCGTTCAGGCGGGTGTCGGTCACGCCGGTGAGCTTCCAGTGGCCGGGCGGCGCGTACACACCCGTCTTGGCGATGCGTACGTTGGTCAGGCGGAACTTCGAATCGAACTCGTAGATTCGCACGTTGGCGATCGTCGTATCGGGGTTCAGCGTGCCGACGTTGACGAAACGCGTGACCTGTTCGCCGTTCTCTTTCGCCGTCAACGTGTCCTTGACCCACACGCCCGACTGAAAATTCGATGACACCGACGATCCGAGCGCCTCAAGCCGCACGCGCTCGGACAACTGGTCCGTGTATGGCCCGATCACTTCGCCGATGAGGTACGTGATGAACACCAGCGGAATGCCGATCTTCATCAGCGAGCGCAGCGCCGCGCCGGTCGAAAGCCCCGACACGCGGAAGATCGTGAATTCCGAGGCTGCCGCCATCTGCGCGAAGACGTAAATGGCCGAGATGAGCGCGGCGACGGGAATGATCTCGTAGAAGCGCGAAGGCGTCTGCAGCCCGACGCGCAGCACCGCGAGCATGAAGTTGTATTTGCCGTGCCCGACCGTGTTCAGCTCGTTGATCAGGTCGAAGAAGAAGAACAGCCCCGAGAACGCGAACAGGATGAAGATGAACGCGAGGTAGATCTGGCGCGCGAAGTATCGTTCGTAGATGCGCAACATGTCAGGCCCCCTTTGAACCCGTCAGCGACGAGAGCCTGAAGAGCGGCCGGTTGCGAATCCGCAGCCAGAAGATGAACGCGACGAGCGCCCCCACGACGAGGTGCAGCCCGACGAGTCCCACGCCGAACGACAGCTTGCCTTGCTCGATCCACGACTGCACGACGTTCAGCAGGTTCGAATACGTGAGATAGATGAGCACGGCCATCACGAGATTGATCGTGCGGCTGCGGCGCGGGTTTTGATACGAAAGCGGAATGGCGAGCAGCATCAGATTGATGGCGATGATCGGCAAGCCCGCGCGCCACGCGAACTCCGCGAGATTTTCCTTGGTCGGATCCGCGAGCAGATCGGGCGTGTAGATGCCCGTGGTCGTCGGCGTGTTGACGACCTGGCGGCTCATTATCTTCACACCATAGCGCTCGAATTCCATGATCCGGAAGTTCGGCTGGCCGGGCTCGCCGTCGTAGCGGCGGCCGTTGTCGAGCACGATGAAGCGGTCGCCGTCGGGACGCGTTTCGGTGTGCCCGTTCTTCGAAACGATCACGTTGACCTTGCCGCCTTCCGTGCTCGTGACGAACACGTTCTCGACGTGCCCCTGATCCTGCGACATCTTCTCGATGAAGAACACGCGATGGCTCGCCGGCGATTCGCGGAACTGGCCCGGCGCGAGCAGCGACACTTCATCGCGCTGCTGAAAGCGCTGCTTGATGAGCTTGCTCTGCTGATTCGACCACGGCCAGCCGACGAAAGCGAAGAATATGATGAGGATGATGATCGGCGTCGAGAACACGGCGATCGGCTTGATGAGCTGCGTCTGACTCACGCCCGACGCGAGCCACACGACCATTTCCGAGTCGCGATACCAGCGCGTGAGCACGAAGAGGATGGAGACGAACAGCGTCACGATCAGCATGACCGCGAGATAGCCGATGACGGTGAGCCCGATCAGCACGACGACGTCTTTCGGGTCGATCTGACCTTGCGCCGCGAAGCCGACGATGCGGATCATCATCGTCGTGAGCATGATCGTGAGCAGGACCATGAACACGGCGCCGGCCGTATACGCGAGTTCGCGCTGCAGGGAGCGTTCGAAGATCATTGAATTTTGCGATTTGCCGGCGGGGATGCGGAATCATGCACGCATCTTGTGGCGAAGGGGAAGGGCATCGTGCTCATCCTCGCTTTGCGCCTGTGACCGCCGCGGAAAAAATAGCGGATAATTGCGGCTTTCATCCTTCAGCCTAGATTTTATCCGAGGATAAGCGCGATGGACTTTAGCATAAAAGCCTGTGATTGGAGCAAAGGCGAGGCAAATGGTTTCCTTACCGGAAAGTCGGATGTCATCGTGCTCGGCATCTTTGAAGCGCAGACGCTCACGGGCGCCGCGCGCGACATGGACGTCGCCACCAAGGGCCTCATTTCGCGCGTCGTGAAAGCCGGCGACATGAGCGGCCGCGCCGGCACGACGCTGCTCGTGCCCGAAGTGACCGGCATCGGCGCATCGCGCGTGCTGCTCGTCGGGCTCGGCAAGCAGGACGCCTTCAATCAGAAAGCCTATGGCGAAGCCGTGCGCGCCGCGTGGCGCGTGCTGCTCGGCTCGAAGATCGGCCAGGCGACCTTCACGCTCGCTCAACTGCCGGTCCAGGAGCGCGACGGCGTGTGGGCCGTGCGCGCCGCGATCCTCGCGCTGCGCGAGCTGACCTACAAATTCACGCAGATGAAGAGCAAGCCCGACAACGGCGCTCGCTCGCTCAGGAAGATCGTGTTCAGCATCGATTCCGCGGACGAGAAAGCCGCCAGGATCGCGGTGAAGCAGGGCGTCGCGATCGCGAACGGCATGGATCTCACGCGCGATCTCGGCAATCTGCCGCCGAACGTCTGCACGCCGACCTATCTCGGCCAGACCGCGAAGAAGCTTGGCCGCGACTTCAAGCTGAAGGTCGAGGTGCTCGGCCAGAAGCAGATCGAGGCGCTCGGCATGGGCTCGTTCCTGTCGGTGGCGAAGGGTTCGGTCGAGCCGCCGCAGTTCATCGTCATGCATTACCAGGGCGCGGGCGTCGAAGCGAGCAAGACGAAGGGCAAGAACGCGCCGATCGTGCTGGTCGGCAAGGGCATCACGTTCGACTCGGGCGGCATCTCGATCAAGCCGGGCGAGGCGATGGACGAGATGAAGTACGACATGTGCGGCGCGGGTTCCGTGTTCGGCACGATGCGCGCGGTCGCCGAAATGGGCCTGAAGCTCAACGTGATCGGCGTGATCCCGACTTGCGAGAACATGCCCGCGGGCAACGCGGTGAAGCCGGGCGACATCATCACGGCGATGAACGGCACGACCATCGAAGTGCTCAACACCGACGCCGAAGGCCGCCTGATCCTGTGCGACGCCTTGACCTACGCGGAGCGCTTCAAGCCCGCCGCCGTGGTCGATATCGCGACGCTCACGGGCGCGTGCATCATCGCGCTCGGGCATCACAACACCGGTCTCTTCTCGAAGGACGACGCGCTCGCGGGCGAGTTGCTCGACGCATCGCGCGAAGCGTCCGATCCGGCATGGCGCCTGCCGCTCGACGACGAGTATCAGGACCAGCTCAAGTCGAATTTCGCGGATGTCGCGAATATCGGCGGACGTCCGGCCGGCAGCGTGACGGCGGCGTGCTTCCTGTCGCGCTTCGCGACGGCGTATCCGTGGGCGCACCTCGATATCGCCGGAACCGCGTGGAAGAGCGGCGCGGCGAAGGGCGCGACGGGCCGTCCCGTGCCGCTGCTTTCGCAGTTCCTGATCGATCGCGCGGGCGCATGACACGCATCGACTTCCATACGAATGTCGGCGATCCGCTCGCCTACGCCTGCCGCCTCGCGCGCAAGGTGTATGCGAGCGGCAAGCCGCTCGTCGTGCTCGCCGAACCGCAGCGTCTCGCCGCGTTCGACGAGCAGTTGTGGACCTTCCAGCCGCTCGAATTCGTGCCGCACTGCATGGCGAAGAGCGCGCTCGCGCAGGACACGCCTGTCGTGCTCACGTCGAATCTGGATGAAGCGCCGCATCATCAGGTGCTGGTGAATCTCGGCGCGCCGGTGTCCGCGCAGTTCGCGCGCTTCGAGCGGCTCGTCGAGATCGTCGGCAGCGAGGGCGACGAACTCGCCGCGGGCCGCGAGCGTTATCGCTTCTATCGCGATCGCGGCTATGCGATCGAGACGCACAATCAGGGCGGTTGAGCGAACAGAAAGCGCGCGTTGCGTGCGCTACGCTGGCAGTGACAAAGGAGACCACCCGAGATGACCGACAAGCCCGAATCCTTCGATTCCTCCATTCCGACGCTGACCGATGTCGTCGTGCCCGGCAAGCCGGAATACGCGCGCGCGCCGTCGATCAACGCCGCGATCGAATACGACGCGGACCAGATCGCCGAGCGGCTGCGCGGCCGCTTCACGAACTTCCTGACAGGCGATGCGCGCGCGCTCATCGAAGAACGCTGCCGCGAAGTGCTGCGCGAACATTCGACGCAACTCGTCTCGGCGATCACGCGCGAAGTCGCGATGGCGCTCGAAGGCCGGATGAGCGAATGGGTGCGCGATGCAGTCGAGGAAGAGTTGCGCCGTCAGCGCGGCGAATGAGTTCTATCGCGGCGACGGTATCTCCGCCCGGCACGCGATAACCTGATCCCGGCGACACCCTGTTTCTCCAGTCGAACGCGCGCGTTCGATTGTTGCGCTATTTCTTTTGGCGAACTGATCATGTTCGCCTGCCACGCATATCGTTACAAAGAGGATGACGCCGAAATTCGACGGGCGTTTACCTATACTGCCAATGCTTCGACCAGATACAGCGATGAGCGCGTGACTCGCAGTCGTGATGCACGCCTTGGGACGTCGGTGGCACGGAGTCGTCCAGCGCATGAGCAAACAACGATATCGCGGGCGGGACCGGCCATTCTTTACTGAACGGCGTCCTCATTACGCCGCCGTGCTCCTTCTTTTCGCGATGTCGGCGCACGCCGTCACGACACTCGGGCCAAGCTCGGCCACGCAGACGGTTTCCACCGACACGTCCTACCTGATCAAGCCCGGCACCGCGATCACGACCTCATCGGGCAACGCCATCAACGTCGAAGGCATTGCGCCCGTAACCATGTCGAACGCGGGTTCGATCATCAGTTCTACGGACAACATCGCGGCGGCAGTTGTGTTCGACGTGCCCGGATCGCTCGTCAATCAGGTGTCCGGCGCGGCGCTGGGCCATACGCACGGCATCCTCTTCAACAACAACGGTGCAGCCAACAATATCGTCAATCGCGGCGATGTCAGCGCGCGTATCAGCCATGCAATTACCTACTTGGGCGCGGCGAGCGGGACCGTCGACAACTTCGGAACGCTCAACGCCAACTCGGCGGTGACGGCCAGCACGGACGGCATTCTCCTCGGATCGACGGGCAACGTGACCGTGGACAATCACGCCGGGGCGGTCATCCGCTCGGGTATGGGCGATCAGGATAACGGCAGCGGGATCCTCGTGAGTGCCGGAACGGCGGTGATCCACAATGACGGACTCATCGATGCCTATCACGAAGGCATTCTCGGCAGAAGCGGCCTTCCCATGGAGGTACGCAATGGCGCCACGGGCGTGATCCGCAGCACGATCGGGGCGGGCGTGCGGCTCCAAAGCGGGAGCACGCTCGATAACGCCGGCGTCATTGCCAGCGGGTCGGAAACGGCCATTCTGCTATTCGGCCCGAACAACGTCGTGACGCTCGGCGCGGGTTCGCGGCTGATAAGCGGCAATGGCAACGCCATCACCAGCCAGAGCACAGACAATTCGATCATCCTGACGGGCACCAACACGGAGTCGGGGAACTTCTTCGCAAGTCCCGAACATGGCTTCGTCCGGCTGAACCCGCGCGCGGGCAGCGACTGGACGCTCAACGGCACGGTGCTGATGGGCGGGACATCCTCAGCGGCGCTCGATGTCGAAGGCGCGCTGACGCTCGGCGGCGCGGTCATTCAGAACGGCGGCGGCACGACGGTAAGGTCTTCGGGCTCGCTCACGCTCGGCACGGGCGGCGCGGCCGGCATCGTGACGGGCAATGTCGTCAATGACGGCCTGCTTCGGTTCAATCGCAGCGACGCCTTTTCGTTCGACGGCGCGATAACGGGAACGGGCACGCTCGTGCAGGCGGGCAGCGGCACCGCCGCGCTGACAGCAGCGGGATCGTCGCAAGGCGCGGTAAACGTGCAAGCGGGCACGCTCGCGCTGAATCAGCCGGGCGCGTTCAATGCGGGCAGCTATGCGACGCAGCCGGGCGCGACGACCGCCATCGCCGCGGATTCGACGCTGAACGTCGCGACGAACTTCAGCCAGGCGCCGGGCGCAGCGCTGACGATCGCCATCGGACAGGCCCAGCCGATCATCACGGCGGCGAGCGCGAGTCTCGGCGGCGCGCTGAACGTGAGCGGCTTCGGCGCGAGCGCGCCGGATTCCGCGAGCGCGCTCACGAGCACGCGCTTTGACATCATCCATACGAGCGGCGGTATCGCAGGCGATTTCGCGAGCGTCGGGTTCGGCGGCACGGCGAGTCCCGTCGATTATCTGACGCTCGCCGGCGCGAAGACCAACAACGGGCTCGACTACGAAGTCGGCTTCGGCCTGCGCTGGCTCGCAGGCGCGGCACAGGGCGACGGCGCGTTCACGCTCGCAGGCGCGGCGGATACCTTCAATGCCGATGTCGCGCTCAACGACCAGACTGGCCGGTTCGCGAGCGGCTGGGACGGCCGGACGTTGACGAAGAAGGGCGCGGGCACGTTGATCCTGTCGGCGGCGAACGGCTATACCGGCGCGACACTGATCGATGCCGGCACGCTCGCCGCGGGCGCGCGCGACGTGATCGCGGGAAGTTCGCAGCTCGCGGTGGCGGCGGGCGCGATCTTCGATCTGCGCGGTTTCGATCAGCACGTCAGCGATCTCGCCGGCGCGGGCAATGTGACGCTCGCCGGCGGTGCGCTGAGCGTGAACAGCGCGGCCGATTCGACGTTCAGCGGCACGATCGGCGGCGCAGGCAGTTTGACGAAGAGCGGCGCGGCCACGCTGACGCTGAGCGGCGACAACACGTTCACCGGCACGACGACGATTGCTTCGGGCGCGCTGCGGCTCGGCGCGGGCGGGACGACGGGCAGCGTCGCCGGGAACGTCGTCGATGACGGCGCGCTCGTCTTCGACCGCGCCGACAACGTGATCTTCCGCAACACGATCAGCGGCACGGGCGATGTCGTTCAGCAAGGCAGCGGCGTCGTCACGTTGACCAACGCGCAAACCTACAGCGGCGCCACGCGCGTCGATGCCGGCGCGCTGGTGTTGACCGACGGCGCGCGGCTCGCGAATACGTCTCAGGTAAGCGTGGCTCCGAGCGCGACCTTCGGCGGCTATGGCTCGGTGGGCGGCGCGGTGCTCAACAACGGCGTGCTGGCCATAGCCGATGCCGCGCCGGGTTTCGCGGGCGGTCCGGCGGGACAATTCCTCATCGGCGGCGCGCTCACGAACAACGGCGAGATTCGCATGGCGAGCGCCGCGCCCGCGAGCACGCTGACCGTCGCGGGCGATTACACCGGCAACAACGGCCGGATGGCGCTCTCCACGGTGCTCGCGGGCGACGGATCGGCGACCGACAGACTTGTCGTACACGGCGGCACGGCGGGGCAGACGCGGGTCGCAATCGCAAATGCGGGCGGCGCGGGCGCGCAAACGGCGAACGGCATCGAGATCGTCCAGGTGGACGGGCAATCGAACGGCGTGTTCACGCTTGACGGCCGCGTGGTCGCGGGTCCGTACGAATACAGTCTGCGGCAAGGCGGCCTGGCGACGCCGGACGATGGCGACTGGTATCTGCGTTCGGCGCCGACGCCGCGCCCGGAGCCGGGCGCTTACCTCGGCAATCAGCGCTCGGCCGAAACGATGTTCACGATGACACTGCACGATCGCGCAGGCTTCGCCGATTCCTACGCCGCGCTACCGCCGGACGCCGATAACGCGACGGCCTGGGCGCGCACGAGAGGCGCGCATACCGACAGCGACGCGGCCAGCGGGCGTATCGGCGAATCGACGGACACCGCGCTCGTGCAGGCGGGCATCGACCTGCTGCATCGGGTGTCGGACGGGCATCGCTGGCAGGCGGGCGTGATGGCGGGCTACGGCTCGTCCACCACCGATGCGACCGCGCAGAACAGTTCCGCGACCGCGCGCGGCAACGTCAACGGGGCGAGCGCGGGCGTCTACGCGACGTGGCGCGGCAATGCCTGGTCAGCCGATGGCCCGTACGTCGACACCTGGCTGCAGTACGCCCACTTCGACAACACCGTGAAGGGCGCGGATCTGCCGGGCGAGAATTATTCGAGCAGCGTGTGGGCGGGATCGCTCGAAGGCGGCTGGGCCTTCGCGCTCGGGCAGACATCGACGGGACCGGTGCTCGTCGAGCCGCAGCTTCAGTTGATCTACACGAACTATCACGCCGGCGATCACGTCGAGCACAACGGAACGGTGATTCGCAGCGACGATGGCGGCGGATTCACGACGCGCGTCGGCGTGCGGATCTTTCACGCGCCAGGCTCGGCGGCGTCGCCCGGATGGCTGCCGTTCGCGGAAATCAACTGGTGGCACGACACGCAGCTTTCCTCGGTTTCGTTCAACGACGTGCGCGTGTCGCAGGACGGCCCGAGAAATCGCATGGAGTTCAAGCTCGGCGCGCAAGGCCAGATCGCGAAACAGTGGCGCGTGTGGGGCAATCTCGGCTATCAGCAAGGCGACGGCGGTTATCGGAGCTACGAAGGGCTGCTCGGCGCGCGCTACATCTGGTGACGCGCGCGCCGGTTGCGCGTCAACCCGTCACCGCGCCCTTGTTCGCCGGCCCCGCGAGCGCCGCGAATTTCGCCAGCACGCCGCGCGTGTACTTCGGCGCGGGCTGCTTCCACGCGGCGCGGCGGCGCGCGAGTTCGGCGTCATCCACGTTCAGTTGCAGAAGCAGCTTGTGCGCGTCGATGGTGATCGAATCGCCTTCCTGCACGAGCGCGATGGTGCCGCCCGCGAACGCTTCCGGCGCGACGTGGCCGACCACCATGCCCCAGGTGCCGCCCGAGAAACGCCCGTCGGTGATGAAGCCGACGGATTCGCCCAGCCCCTTGCCGATGATCGCCGATGTCGGCGCGAGCATCTCCGGCATGCCCGGACCGCCGACCGGCCCCAGATAGCGCAGCACGAGAATGTCGCCAGCTTTGATCTTGTCGCTGAGAATGGCGTCCATCGCGCTTTGCTCGTCGTCGAACACGCGCGCAGGACCCGTGATGACCGGATTCTTCAGGCCCGTGATCTTCGCGACCGCGCCGTCTTCCGCGAGATTCCCGCGCAGGATCGCGAGATGCCCTTCCTTGTAAAGCGCCTGTTGGATCGGGAAGATGACCTTTTGATCCGCGCGCGGCTTGCTCGGCACGTCCTTCAGTTCTTCGGCCATCGTGCGGCCGGTGATCGTGATGCAGTCGCCGTGCAAGAGACCCGCGTCGAGCAGGATCTTCAGCACTTGCGGAATGCCGCCGGCTTTGTGCAAGTCTGTCGCGACATATTGACCGGAAGGCTTCAGATCGCAGATGACCGGCACTTTCTTGCGCATGCGCTCGAAGTCGTCGATGCTCCATTCCACGTCCGCCGCGTGCGCGATGGCGAGATAGTGCAGCACGGCGTTCGTCGAGCCGCCCGTCGCCATGATGAGCGCCACCGCGTTCTCGATCGACTTCTTCGTGATGATGTCGCGCGGCTTCAGATCCCTCTTCACCGCTTCGACGAGTACGCGCGCCGATTCGGCCGCGGAATCGACCTTTTCCTGATCCGGATTCGCCATCGTCGACGAATACATCAGCGACATGCCGAGCGCCTCGAACGACGAGCTCATCGTGTTCGCCGTGTACATGCCGCCGCACGAGCCGGTCGACGGGCACGCGTTCTTCTCGACGCCCTTGAAATCCTCCTCCGACATGCGCCCCGCGGTGAACTCGCCGACCGCCTCGAAAGACGACACGATCGTCAGATCCTTGCCCTTCCAGTTGCCGGGGCGAATCGTGCCGCCATACACATAGATCGACGGCACGTTCATGCGCGCCATGCCGATCATGCCGCCCGGCATGTTCTTGTCGCAGCCGCCGATCACGACGACGCCGTCCATCCACTGGCCTTGCACCGCGGTCTCGACGCAGTCCGCGATTACCTCGCGCGACACGAGCGAGTACTTCATGCCTTCGGTGCCCATCGACATGCCGTCGGAGATCGTCGGCGTGCCGAAAATCTGCGGATTCGCATCGGATTTCCTGATCGATTCGACGGCGGCGTCCGCGAGGCGCTGCAAGCCCGCGTTGCACGGCGTGATCGTCGAGTGGCCATTGGCGACGCCGATCATCGGCTTGTCGAAGTCCTCCTCCTTGTAGCCGAGGGCGTAATACATCGAGCGATTGGGCGAGCGCGCGACGCCCTGAGTAATGTGCTTCGAGCGGCGATTGAAGGCCATGGTGTGCTCCTGAGGGGATGTTCTTGATTTGATGCAGCAAGAATGCAACCGCGCTATGTGTCTGTCCAATATATTATTCAGGGCTTACTAGGTCGCAAAACATATCAATGGAACTACGACTCCTGCGTTATTTCGTGACGGTCGCCGAAGAGATGCACTTCGGCCGTGCCGCCGCGCGCCTCGCGATGACGCAGCCGCCGCTCTCGCAGGCGATCCGCGCGCTGGAAGAATCGCTCGGCGTCGCGCTTTTCGTGCGCACGAAACGGACCGTGGAGCTGACGCCCGTCGGCAAGGATCTGTTGCCGGAAGTGCGCCGCCTGCTCGCATCCGCCGATGCGCTGCGTCCGCTCGCGCAATCGCTCGCGCGCGGCGAGGCGGGCGTGCTGTCGCTCGCGTTCGTCTCCACCGCCGATTACGGGCTTCTGCCGGCGCTGCTGCGCGATTTCGGTGCGCGTCATCCCGGCGTGCGTCTGCAACTGACCGAAGCGACGAGCGACGTGCAGATCGACGAACTCGTCGCCGGGCGCGTCGATGCGGGCCTCGTCATTCCGCCGCTGCCGCCGCGTTACGCGTCGTCGCTCGAGTATGTGCCGATCGCGCGCGAGCCGCTGATGATCGCGATGTCCGAGAAGCAGGCGCAAGAGCTGAACTCGGGCGAAGACGAACCCGTCGACCTGCACGATCTCGCCGCCGCGCCGCTCGTCGTCTTTCCGAGGCGTCTCGCGCCCGGCTTGCACGACATCATCATGGGCTGCTATGGCGCGGCCGGGCTCACGCCGCGTATCGGCCAGGAGGCGATCCAGATGCAGACCATCGTGAGCCTCGTGTCCGCCGGCATGGGCGTCGCGCTCGTGCCGCAATCGCTGCGTCATCTAAGGCGCACGGGCGTCGTGTATCGTCCGCTGCTCGATCCCGGTCCTTTCGTGGAAACGGGGCTGGTATGGCGGATCGCGGAAGTGAGTCCGGTGCTCGCCGGGTTCATCGAAATCGTGCGTTCGAGGGCCGAAAGCGCCGGTTCTGTATGATTCGCCCCTGTAGCCCGCTTAAAGATTCCCACATCAGAATGCTCATACATCCCAATTTCGATCCCATCGCGATTCATCTCGGACCGCTCGCCGTGCGCTGGTACGGCCTCATGTACCTGGTGGCGTTCGTGTCGGCCATCGTCATCGGCCGGTTGCGGCTGCGGCTGCCTTATGTCGCCGCGCAAGGCTGGACCGTGAAGGACATCGACGACATGCTGTTCTACGGCGTGCTCGGCACGATTCTGGGCGGGCGCATTGGCTACGTGCTGTTTTACAAGGCCAGTTATTACGCCGCGCATCCGCTCGATATCTTCAAGGTATGGGAAGGCGGAATGTCGTTTCACGGCGGCTTTCTCGGCGTGACGCTCGCGATGGTGCTGTTCGCGTATCACCGCAAGCGCACGTGGCTGCAGGTGACGGATTTCGTCGCGCCGATGGTGCCGCTCGGTCTCGCGGCGGGGCGACTCGGCAATTTCATCAACGGCGAGCTGTGGGGCCGCGTGACGGACCCGAACGCGCCGTGGGCGATGCTCTTCCAGAACTCGACGAACGACGACGCCGTGTGGCTCTCGAAGAATCCGCAGCTCGACGCGCAGTATCACCTCACGGAAATTTTTCAGCGTTACCACATGCTGCCGCGTCATCCGTCGCAGTTGTACGAAATCGCGCTGGAAGGGCTCGTGTTGTTTATCGTGATCTGGACGTTCTCGCGCAAGCAGCGTCCGGTCGGCGCGATTTCGGCGCTGTTCCTGATCGGTTATGGACTCGCGCGCTTCACCGTGGAATTCGCGCGTGAGCCGGACGATTATCTCGGCTTGCTCGCGCTCAATCTCTCGATGGGCCAATGGCTTTCGCTGCCGATGATCGTCGCCGGCGTGGTAATGATGGTGTGGGCCTACAAGCGCAATCTGCGCCTGCCGCCCGAATCCGCAAAGGCTTGAGGAAAGAGCGGGGCGGTCGAACGCCGCCCCGCGTGAACACCGTGAACGGCGTTTAGCGTCCCATTTGTACGGAGCCGGAAACGTCGACTGTCACCGTGGTCGTGCCGGCTTCCATCGCGATCGGGGCCATCTTCGCATCGGCGCTCATCGCGCGCGATTGCATCATCATGACGGGACGCGGCTGCGCGCCGCTCCGTCCGACATTCACTTCCCGAATCGTGAAATTGCTGTAGCCGAAGCCTTGCGCGGCGCTTTGCGCCTGCTTGCGGAACGAATCGATGGCTTGCGAGACGAGCTTTTGCTCGGCCGCGCGCTGCGCTTCGGGCGACAGCGAGAACGCGACGCTACCCACTTGCATCGACGAACTCATCTTGCCCGCGAGCTTCGATGCCGCCGCGAAGTCATGCGATTCGAGCACGACTTCCGTGCGCCCGCGCCACGCGGAAATCTTGCCGTCGCGATCCGTCGACGGATAGACGGTGAACGAGCCGCTCTTCGCGGTCACGCCGTCGACACCTTTGGCTTCGCGTAACGCGGCCTCGGCGCGCTGATTGAGCGTGCTGGTGAGCGACGACGGATCGGCCGCTTCCTGTTCGTAGAAGAGCGTGATGTTGACGACATCCTGCGGCACTTGCGCGCTCGCTTGTGCGGAGAGCGAGAGCACGCCCGAGGGCTGTGGCTGCGTCATCACCGTCTGCGCAGCGGCGGTTTGAGACAACGTAAGCGCGGCACCGGACATCGCGAGCAGGGCGAAGGCGGCGGCGGTTTTCTTATTGAGCATCGAAGGACTCCGTGACATCGCGTACGTGCGACGGGATTTAGTCGCAGTCGTGAAGTCGTAAGTTCCTTGTTAGACGAGGTGCTCGGTAATAAATCGCCATTGCGCTTCGGTCACGGGCGTGATCGAGAGCCGGTTGCCGCGCGCGAGCACTTGCATGTCGGCAAGCTCTGGATGTTCGCGCAACGCGGCGAGCGATATGAGCGGCGTCTTCTTCACGAACTTCACGTCGACGAGCATCCAGCGCGGCGTTTCCTGCGTCGATTTCGGATCGTAGTAATCGCTCTTCGGATCGAATTGCGTGGGATCCGGATATGCCGTCGAACACACTTTCGCGATGCCCGCGATGCCCGGCTCCGGGCAGCTCGAATGATAGAAGAGCACGCCGTCGCCGATCTGCATCTGATCGCGCATGAAGTTGCGCGCCTGATAGTTGCGTACGCCCGTCCACGGCAAGGTCTTTTTCGGCGCGTGCGCGAGATGATCGATGCTCGCTTCGTCCGGTTCGGACTTCATCAGCCAGTAGCGCATGGTCGTGTGCATGAATCGAAGAGCGAACGGCAGGGACAAACGAAAACGGCATCGGAAAAACCGATGCCGTTTCTTGAATGAGGTCCCCGCCACAGCCGCTAGGCCGGCATCCTGAACCTGGGTTCAAGATTGGTCGCGGTAAGCAACACTTCGGGTACATCGGACTAGCGACGCGCGCGCCCGTGCTGCAAGG
Organism: Caballeronia sp. ATUFL_F1_KS39; assembly: GCF_023630985.1. Classification (NCBI taxonomy): domain Bacteria; kingdom Pseudomonadati; phylum Pseudomonadota; class Betaproteobacteria; order Burkholderiales; family Burkholderiaceae; genus Caballeronia; species Caballeronia sp. ATUFL_F1_KS39. The sequence continues at coordinate 99,210 of NZ_JALQDZ010000003.1, forward strand.
TTCCGCAACCGTGCCAATGTAGCATTGGTTCAAGGAATATATGACCTTGGCGTACCAGGCAGGGAAACGTCACTCTACACCAATCGTTTGCCTTCTGCAGCCTCTTCAACCTACTTCGGCAGTTTCTTTTTTCGATTGACATTGCGCGCTGATTGACTCGACGCGCATCTGCCTTATTGCGCTTCGTGTTGCGCAATGACCGCGCCCAATTGCTCGTTCATCGAGTGCATCGTGCGGCGGATTTCTTCGGCGGGGAAGGCCTCGCCGTGACGCACGCTGTCCTGCAGCTTAAGCAATTCCGACGCCAGCGAAAGCGCCGCCATCACCGCGATGCGATCCGTGCCGCGCACGCTGCTTGCATTGCGCACTTTGTTCATTTCGGCGTCGACGCGCGCGACGGCTTCACGCAATGCGCCTTCGGTTTCCGGCGAGCACGCGAGACGATACGGCTGCCCGAGAATGGATACTTCGATCTGCGTGGTCGTCATGCCTTCTCTCCCTGATGATGCTCGCCGTGCAATTCCGTTTCATGTGCTTCCCGGGAATCGGCTTCGAGGAGATCGAGTTGATTGTCGGACTCGGCATGTTGCGCGGACTTGCCGCGCGGCAGCTTTTCGAGAATCGCGTTCAGGCGGATTTGCGCGTCGTCGATTTTCGCGGACAGCGAATCGCGTTCGGACTGCAGCGTATCGCGCTCTTCGCGCACTTGCGCGAGCTCGGCCTGCACGTTCGCATAGTCGGCGCGCAGCTGTTCGAGTTGTTCCTGCAGCGCTTGATGCGCCTGCTTATGGCGCTCGCTGATCTGGATCAGCCGGCCGATGTTTCCTGACAGTGATTCGAGTTCGTTGAGCATGTGCTGCGTCCTCTAAAGACCTCGCATTTTAGCGCGGTTCAACGGAGCTTCCGATAAATGTCTCGTTTCGAGACGTAACAACACGCGATCTAGCGCTTAATCCTTCGAATCAAACGCATGTCGCGATGCATTCGTGTGCAGAAAACGCGAGCGCCCCGCAACGCTCGTGATGACAGGCCGGCCGCTTCTCTTTCGCTTCTCGTTCGATTCGTCATGCGCCGCGCCAGTCTGGCCGCGCGGTTTTCTTGACGGCCCCGAACCGCGCTCCTACACTTGCCGCACTTTTGGTGCTCGCATCCGCGGATCTCGTGGATGCAGTCAAACGGGAAACAGGGAGCGAAGTCGCCGCAATCGACGACGAGCCAACCTGTGCTGCCCCCGCAACGGTAAGCGACCGCAACGCAAGTTGCAAGTCGTCTCATGCGCGTTTTTGCCGCGCGAGCGTGTCGAAATTCGTCGCACGCGCGCGACTGCAAGAAACGTGTCGATGCCACTGCGCGCCATGCGCGGGAAGGCGAGACGATTGATCGCCAGCCCGGATACCGGCCGGAGTCCGACGCATCGGCGCGCATGGCGCGGTGCGTTCGTCGCGCATCGTCCTCGCGGGGAGCGGGGTCGCGCTCACGCGAAACGGAACACTTCACACATGGTATTGCCACTGGCCGCGCTCAGAAGCGGTCTCTCCCGTCATGGCGCGCTCGTTGCGGCCATCGGCGCCTTGCCGTTCGCCGGCGCTGCACAGGCGGCCCAGACGGAAGACGGCACGCAAACGCTTGCGCCCGTCGTCGTCACATCGACGCGCGCGCCGCAGCCGCTTGCCGAATCGATTCCGCAGACATCGCTTTTTGACGAGCAGGACATCGCCGATGCAAACGCAAGCGACGCGCTCGGACTCGTCGCGCTCGCGCCCGGCGTGCAGATCACGCGCAACGGCGGACCGGGCTCGAACTCGGGGCTTTTCATACGCGGTGCGGCGTCGTCGCAATCGCTCGTGCTGATCGACGGCGTGCGCGTCGAATCGGCGTCGCTCGGCGCGGCACAGCTATCGCAATTGATGCTCGACCAGATCGGGCGCGTCGAGGTCGTGAACGGCAACGTGTCGGCGCTCTATGGATCGAATGCGATTGGCGGCGTCGTGCAGATCTTCACGAAGGAAGGCGAGGCGCATCCGCCGCGCTTCAACTTCGAGGCCGAGTACGGCAGCTATCACACGCAGCGGCAATCGGCGGGCGTGAGCGGCGCGCTCGACAAGGACGGCCGCACGACCTTCAGCGTGAACGTCTCGCGCGAGAAAACCGACGGCTTCTCGTCGATCGATCCGGGAATCGCGCCCGGCGCCAATCCGAACGCGAACGGCTATCTGAACGAGAGCGTCGCGGCGACGCTGCGTCACAAGTTCAGCGACAAGTGGGACGCGGGCGTGCGCTTCCTGCAATCGAACGGCATCAACAGTTTCGACGATGCCTATGGCCAGCCGACCGATATCAACGAAACGCACGATCGCGTGCGCTCGGCGTCGGTGTTCGCGAACGGCCGCGTCACGGATAACTGGACGGCGCACTTCACGATCGCGCAGGGACAGGACCGCGCGAACATCGAGCAGAACGGCGTCTATACGAGCCGTTTCGATTCGGAGAACCGGCAATATACGTGGCAGAACGACGTGCGGATCAGCGACGCGCACAAGCTGCTCTTCGGCTACGAGCATCTCGATCAGACGCTCGATTCCGATCAGTTCAGCGCGCCCGACCGTCATGTGAATTCGATGTTCGCGGGTTACGTGGGGCACATCGGCGCGAACGAGTTGCAGGCGAATCTGCGCCGCGATCAGTATTCCGATTTCGGCGGCGCGAACAGCTACTATCTGGGCTACGCGTATAACTTCGACGCGCACTGGAAGGCGAGCGCGAGCTATTCGGCCTCGTTTCGCGCGCCGAGCTTCGACGATCTCTACTATCCGCTGAGCGGCAATCCGTCGATTCAGCCGGAGCGCAGTCATTCGGTCGAGGCGGCGTTGCAGTACGCATCGAATGCGCTCGGCGTGGTGCGCGTGACGCTTTTTGAGACGCGCTATTCGAATTTGATCGATTACGTGTCCGACGGCGGCTTCTACTATGTCGCGCAGAACGTCGGGCGCGCGAAGGTGCAGGGCATCGAGGGATCGTGGGCGGGGCACGTCGGCGCAACGGATGTGCGCGCGGGCGTCACGTTCCAGAATCCCGTCGACGAAACGAATCACGAGGATTTGACGCGGCGCGCGCGGCATTTCGCGACGCTGACGGCGCATCGCACGATCGGGCCGTGGCGCGTCGGTGGCGAATGGATCGTGAGCGGTCAACGCAGCGATTACGATTCGACGCTCGCGGGCTACGGCATCGTGAATCTGTCGGCGCGCTACGACATCTCGAAGTCGTGGTACGTCACGGCGCGCATCGACAACCTGTTCGACAAGGACTATGAACTTGCCTACTCGTACAACACGCCACGACGCGGCGCGTACATCACGTTGGGCTGGCATCCGTCGTGAGCCGCGTGGCTGAACGTCCGCGCGCGATGGACGCGAGCCGCGCCACCGCGATCTGGATCGCGCTCGGCGCAGCGACGCTCGTCGTGCTGGTCGCGTCGCTCGCGATGGGCAGCGTCGCGTTGCCCGTATCGCGCGCGATCGGCGCGCTCTTTCACGCGCACTCGGCGACGCCCGATATCGCCGATGACATCGTGCTGACCTTGCGTCTGCCGCGCGCGCTCGCGGGCTTCGCGTCGGGCGCATTGCTCGCGTTCGCCGGCGCGCTGCTGCAAGTGCTGTTGCGCAATCCGCTGGCGGAACCGTACGTGCTCGGCGTATCCGGCGGCGCGGCGACCTTCGCGCTTGCCGCGATGCTCGGGTCGCTGCCGTGGTGGGGCGTCGATATCGCGGCTTGCGCGGGCGCGTTCGCATCGATCGTTCTGGTCCTCGGACTCGCGCGCAAGGACTTGTGGCAAAGCGGACAGGACGCATCGCCGAGGCTCTTGCTGACGGGTGTCGTGATCGCATCGGGATGGGGCGCGCTCATCACGCTGATCCTGAGCGTCGCGCCCGAGAACCGTTTGCGCGGCATGATCTTCTGGCTGACGGGCGATCTCAACGGCGCGGCGGCGCCATGGCCCGCGCTGATCGCGCTCGCCGTCGTGCTCGCGGTCATCGTTCCCGTCGCACCGCAACTGAACGTGCTCTTGCGCGGCGATACGACCGCGCGCGCGCTCGGCGTGCCGGTCGAGCGCTTGCGTCTGCGCGTGTATCTCGTCGCATCGATCGCGGCGGCGGCCGCCGTGACGACGGCGGGCACCATCGGCTTCGTCGGGCTCGTCGTGCCGCATCTGTTGCGCCTCGCGTTCGGCAACGATCAGCGCATGCTCGTGCCCGCCGCCGCGCTCGCGGGCGGACTCGCGGTGATGGCCGCCGATCTCGTCGCGCGCACGGTGATCGCGCCCGCGCAATTGCCGGTCGGCGTCGTCACGGCATTGATCGGCGTCCCGATGTTCCTGTGGATGCTGCTGCGGAGGCCGCGATGATTTTGCGGCTCGACGCCATCGTGCTTCGCGCGGGTAAGCGCACGCTCATCGACGGGCTCACGCAGTCGATCGAAGCGGGCGAAATGTGGTGCATCGCCGGGCCGAACGGCGCGGGCAAGACGACGCTCATCAACGTGCTCGCCGGGATTGCGAAAGCCGCATCGGGCAGCGTGTCGCTCGACGGCCGCGCGCTCGCGTCATGGCGCGCGACGGAACTCGCGCGCGCACGCGCTTTGATGCCGCAAGCCGCGCACGACGCCTTCAGCGCGAGCGTGCTCGATACCGTGCTGCTCAACCGCTTTCCGCATCTCACCGGCTGGGGCTGGGAGAGCGACGAGGATCGCGCCGCCGCGCACGCCGCGCTCGAAACGTTGGGTCTCGCATCGTTCGCGTCGCGCGACGTGCTGACGCTTTCCGGCGGCGAACGCCAGCGTGTCGCGCTCGCCGCCGTGCTGTGCCAGAACGCGTCGCTGCTGTTGCTCGACGAACCGCTTTCGCATCTCGACCTGCATCATCAGATCGATTGCCTGCACGCGTTGCGCGACGCGGCGCGCGCGCACAAGCGCACCGTAATCTTCTCGTGCCACGATCTGAATCTCGCGCGCCGTTTCGCGACACACGCGCTTCTGCTCGACGGCAACGGCGGCGCTCATGCGGGACTCGTCGCCGACGTGCTCACGGCCGAACGCGCGAGCGCCGCATTCGGCTATCCGCTCGCGTTGATTCGCGATGGCGAGCACGAAGCGCTCGTGCCTTCCATCCCTCGCTCATGAAAGGAATTCCGATGTCCACGAATAACGGCATCCCGATGCCCCGCGCGCTCGACCGCGCCATCGAAGGCGAACTGCGCCGCATCATCGACACGAAGACGAAGCCGCCCGGCAGTCTCGGGCGGCTCGAAGACATCGCGCTGCAAATGGGCCTGATTCAACGCACGGCGAAGCCGCGCATCGAGCGTCCCGCGATGATCGTCTTCGCGGGCGATCACGGCATCGCGAAAGAGGGCGTGAGCTCGTATCCGCAGGAAGTGACCGCGCAGATGGTCGCGAATTTTCTGGCGGGCGGCGCCGCGATCAACGCGCTGTCGCGCTCGGTCGGCATGACGCTCGAAGTCGTCGATGCGGGCGTCGCGACGCCGATTCCCATCGATCATGGATACGAGCGTCTGTCGCTCGGGCTCGGCACGCGCAACTTCGCGCACGAACGCGCGATGTCGCGCGAGACCGCGCTCGAAGGCATCGCGCGGGGCGCGGCGCGCGTGCGGCATCACGCGTCGCTCGGCACGAACGTGATCGGCTTCGGCGAAATGGGCATCGCGAATACGTCGGCGGCGGCATGTTTGATGAGCCGTCTGTGCGTTCTTTCGATCGACGAGTGCGTCGGGCGCGGCACCGGTCTCGACGAGCGAGGACTCGCGCACAAGCGCGAGGTGCTGTCTAAAGCGCTCGCGCTGCATCGCGATGAAGGCGATGCGATCGACACGCTCGCGACCTTCGGCGGCTTCGAAATCGCGATGATGACGGGCGCGTATCTCGCCGCCGCGTGCGCGGGCATGACGATACTCGTCGATGGTTTCATCGCGACTTCCGCGTTGCTGGTTGCATCGAAGATCGCGCCTGACGTGCTCGACTATTGCGTGTTCGCGCATGCATCGAACGAGACGGGGCATCGCCGGATGCTCGCGCATTTCGGTGCCGCGCCGCTGCTGCAACTCGAGTTGCGTCTGGGCGAAGGCACGGGCGCGGCGCTCGCGTTGCCGATCCTGCGCGCGGCCGTCGCGTTCGTCGACGAAATGGCGAGCTTCGAGTCGGCGGGCGTCTCGAATAAAGCCGACTGAGATGCGCCCACTCGACGAACTGCGCTATTTCTTCACCGCGCTCGGCTATTTCACGCGCGTGCCGGTGCCGCGCTGGGTCGGCTTCGAGCGCGACTATCTGAACGCGGCGGCGCGCTATTTTCCGCTCGTCGGCGCGATGGTCGGCGGCGTCGCGGCGCTGGTGTATCTCGCGGCGTTGCGCGTGTTTCCGGCGGGCATCGCGGTGCTGCTTTCGATGGCCGCGACGCTCGTCTTGACCGGCGCGTTTCACGAAGACGGACTCGCCGATTGCGTCGATGCCTTCGGCGGCGCATACACGCGCGAGGACGCGTTACGCATCATGCACGACTCGCGCATCGGCGCGTTCGGCGCGATTACGTTGATGATCGCGCTCGCGCTGAAATGGCAGACGCTCGCCGCATTGCCGCCGCAACGCGTCGCGTGGACGATGATCGCCGCGCACGCCGCGAGCCGCGCGTTCGCAATCAGCTATCTCGTCACGCTCGATTACGTGCGCGCCGAAGGCAAGGCGAAGCCGGTCGCGCAGCGCATGAGCGTGTCGTCGTTCGCGCTGGCGCTCGCGTTCGGCCTGCCGTGGCTCTTCGTGACCGACTGGAAGCTCGCGTGCGTGACGATCGTCGCGCTGATCGTTCTGCGCTTGTTCATCGGACGGTACTTCGTGCGGCGCATTGGCGGTTACACGGGCGATTGCCTCGGTTTCGCGCAGCAAGCGTTCGAGATCGCGATCTATCTCATAGGGCTCGCATGGATCTCGTCCTGATCCGGCATCCGGAAGTCGCCGTCGATGCGGGCGTTTGCTACGGGCAAACCGATGTGCCTTTGCAGCGCGATGCGCGCGAATCGGCGAGCGCGTTGACGGCGCGCATGAAGGCGCTGAACGTGCCCCCATGCGTCGATGGATGGCACGCGAGTCCGCTCGTGCGTTGCGCTTCGATCGCGCGTGCGCTGGGCGGCGACGTTCATCCCGACGCACGTCTGGCCGAAATGCACTTCGGCGCGTGGGAAGGGCGCGCGTGGGACGCGATCGATCGCGCGCTGATCGATGCATGGGCCGACGATATCGCCCATGCGCGTCCGCACGGCGGCGAGAGTCTCGCGCAGTTCGCGCATCGCGTGATCGCGTGGTTCGATGCGACGTGTGTCGATGAACGGGCCGTGCATGTCGTCGCGCATGCGGGCGTCGTGCGCGTGCTTGCTGCGCATCTGCTCGGCGTCGCGCGTGAATCGGCGTTGCAATGGCCGCTCGATTTCGGCGGGATCGCGTGGTTCAGGCGCGTGCGCGGGCAGTGGCTGCTTGTGCGGTGGAACGCCTGACTACTTCGTCCTCCGCTCGCGCGCGATTTCCAAATCGCGGCACAGCTCATCCGCGCCCAGCGCAAGCCGCGGCGTCGGCCGATTGATCAGATCGCCGTCGATGCCGAAGAGATTGCCGCGCGCCACCGCCGTCATCGATGTCCAGCGCCGCCATCTTTCGAGCGCGGGCAACGGGCGATCGGGCTTCGTCGCGCCGGGTGTCGCCATGACGATCGCTTCCGGATTCGCCGCGAGCACGGCTTCGGTCGATATCGTCGGCACGCGCGGTTTCTCAGCTGCGAACACGTTCGCGCCGCCGCACAAGCCGATCACTTCGTCGAAAACGTTGTCGCGATTGAGCGTCATCAACGGATCGTCCCACACCTGATAGAACACGCTCACGCGCGGCCGTTCCGCGTAACGCGCACGCAATCGCGCAATCTCGCGCATGAAGGCATCGGACGCGGCGCGTGCCTCATTCTGCGTGCCGAGCAGCGCGCCGAGCTTGCCGATGCTCGCCGCGATATCGTCGAGATGCTTCGGCTCGCTGAAATAGATCGGCACGCCGAGCGCCTGCAGCCGATCCGTCTGACGCGCCGCATTTCCATGCCGCCACACGACGATCAGATCCGGATGCAACGCGACGATGCGTTCGAGATCGAGCGCCTTGTTGTCGCCGACGCGGGCAATCGCCTGCGCCTCTTTCGGATAATCGCTATACGTCACCGCGCCGACGACGCGCGCGCCGCCGCCCGCCGCGAACAGCAACTCGGTGACATGCGGCGCGAGACTGACGACACGTTCGGCGGGCTTCGCGAGCGTGACGGACGCGCCGCTGTCATCGACGACGGTGATCGCATGCGCTTGCGTCACCGCGAAGCCGATCAGCAGGGCAATCGCACGGCGCAACCTCACGCGCAAATCTCCCGCAGCGCGAGCGACAGGCGCGCCCAGTCGCCTTCCGCGCCTGGCAATCCGATGCGCAGGCTCGGCGTCATGCCGGGCGGATCGAAAAGACGCGTCCAGATGCCGCGCAACGCGAGCGCGTGTTGCAGTTCGGGCGCTTTCGGCGTCGCTGTCCACGCGAAAAGCGGCGTCGCGCGCACGTCGAAACCGTAGATCGCGATCGATGCGGCAAGGCGCGCGCCATCGCGATGCAGACGCTCGCGCATTTCGCGCTGCCACGCGATATCGGCGAAAGCGGCGGCGACCGCATGTCGCGCCGGGCCGCTCACGGTCCATGCGCCGAGCGCGTCGCGCAACGCGTCGGCGAGCGCGGGCGCGGCCAGCACGAAACCCGCGCGAATGCCCGCGAGCCCGAAAAACTTGCCGACCGAGCGCAGCACGACGAGCCCGTCGTGCGCCGTCTCGCTCGCCAGCGACGATGCGGGATCGGTATCGGCGAACGCTTCATCGACGATCAGCGTGCCGCCGCGCGAGGCAAGCTGTTCGTGCCAGGAAAGCAGCGTGTCGCGCGCGACGCGCTCGGCCGTCGGATTGTTCGGATTGGCGACAATGACGTGATCGAACGTAGCGGGCAAATCGTGCTTCGTGATGTCGAGCGTGGCGATCGCGTGGCCCGCGCGTGCGAACGCGGGCGCGTATTCGCCGTACGTGAGCGGCGCGACGGCCGCCGTGCCGCGACGCAAAAGCGCGGGCAACGCGCGTATCGCCGCCTGCGATCCCGCCACCGGCAACGCGAGCGGCGCGCCGTAGTAGCGCGCGGCGTCTTCGGCAAGGCCGTCGTCGTCTTCGGGCAGGCGCCGCCACGCATCGGGCGCGACGGGCGGCACCGGATAGCCGTGCGGATTGATGCCGGTCGACAGATCGAGCCAGTCATCGAGAGATATCGCGTAGCGGCGCGCGGCCTCGCGCAGATTGCCGCCGTGCCGGATGGATTGCGTCATGTCAGTCAGCCACTCGTCGTTACGCTCAGAACCGCGATCATCAATAGCACCGCGAGCCACATCAATGTCGCGCGCTCGACGAGCCGCAACGCCGCGACGACATGCTTCGCCGTCGCCGGATGGCCCGCGCCGAGCGTCGGACGCGTTTCGAGCACGCCGTGGTACACCGCCGCGCCGCCGATCAGCACGTTGAGACTGCCGGCCCCCGAGGCCATCACCGGCCCCGCGTTCGGGCTATCCCACGAGCGCGCCTGCGTGCGCCAGCAGTGCCACGCCATGTGCGTGTCGCCGGCGAGCGCGTAGGTCGCGGCCGTGAGGCGCGCGGGGATGAAGTTGAGCACATCGTCGAAGCGCGCGGCCGCCCAGCCGAAACGCAGAAAGCGCGGCGTGCGATAACCCCACATCGCGTCGAGCGTGTTGGCGAGGCGGAACATCAGCGCGCCGGGGCCGCCCGCGACCGCGAACCAGAAGAGCGCGCCGAAGATCGCATCGTTGCCGTTTTCCAGCGCCGATTCGACCGCAGCGCGCGAGAGCGCGTTTTCATCGGCTTGGGATGTATCGCGCGACACGATGCGCGACGTCAGCACGCGCGCGTGATCGATATCGCCGAAACTCAACGCGCGAGCGATCGGCGCGATGTGCTGGCGCAGGCTTTTCGCGCCGAGGGCGAACCAGAGCAGCAGAACATGCACGAGACACGCATACGTGAACGGCAGCGCGCCGACCAGAAACCACGCGATGCCGACCGGCGGCGCGACCAGCGCGAACCACGCGAGGATGCCCGCCGGCCGCGCGCGAAAGCCGGTGTTCACGCGCGCTTCGAGCTTCGTCGCGAGATTGCCGAAGCCGACGAGCGGATGCCGCGCGCGCGGCTCGCCGAAGATGCGATCGACGATCACGCCGAGCACGGCGAGAAGCGCCATTGCGTAGGCGGAAAGAAGGAGCATCGCGCTAACCCTTGAGCGCGAGCGGAAGGCCCGCGACCATCAGCGTCGCGCGTGTGCTCGCGGCCGCGACGCGCTGATTCAGCCGGCCGAGTTCATCGACATAAAGACGCGTGACGGAGCCGAGCGGCACGACGCCCAGCCCGATTTCGTTGCTCACGACGATCACTTTGCCTTTCGTCTGCCCGAGCGCCGCGTCGAATTGCGCGAAGGCATCGCGGGCGCTGTCGGGCAGAACGGCGACTTCGTCGCTCATCGCTTCTTTCGAAAAAAGCAGATTCGCGAGCCACAGCGTCAGGCAGTCGATCAGCACGCAATGTCCCGCGCGATCCGCTTCGCGCAACGCGCCCGCGAGATCGAGCGGCGCTTCGACGAGCGTCCAGTGTGCGGGCCGGCGCCCGCGATGCAGCTTCACGCGTTCGGCGAACTCCGCGTCGCCGACGCGCGCAGTCGCGATATACGTCACGGGCAGGCCGCTTTCGGCGGCGAGCCGTTCGGCGTGCGCGCTCTTGCCGGAGCGTGCGCCGCCGAGGATGAAAGTGAGGTCGGGGGTCATCGCGATATTGTACTGACGGGCTAAGATAGCGCGTCGCTCTTCATGGGAATCCTCCGATGCCATTCACGCCACGCGGCACGCTGATGATCCAGGGCACGACGTCCGATGCCGGCAAGAGCACGCTCGTCGCCGGATTGTGCCGCCTCGCCCGGCGCGGCGGGGTGCGCGTCGCGCCGTTCAAGCCGCAGAACATGGCGCTCAATAGCGCAGTGACCGTCGATGGCGGCGAGATCGGCCGCGCGCAGGCGCTTCAGGCGATCGCGGCGGGCGTCGATGCGCGCATCGACTTCAATCCGGTCCTGCTCAAGCCGACGAGCGATCGCGGCGCGCAGGTCATCATCCACGGTCACGCGCACGCGAACCTCGACGCGCGCGCGTATCACGCGTACAAGCGCATCGCGTACGACGCCGTGCTCGCGTCGTACGAGCGCTTGCAGAAGGACTTCGACGCGGTGATCGTCGAAGGCGCGGGCAGTCCCGCCGAAATCAATCTGCGCGACGGCGATATCGCCAACATGGGCTTCGCGGAGCGCGTCGATTGCCCGGTCGTGCTCGTCGCCGATATCGATCGCGGCGGCGTGTTCGCGCATCTCGTCGGCACGCTCGCGTGTTTGTCGGAGAGCGAAAGGGCGCGCGTTCGCGGCTTCGTCATCAACCGGTTTCGCGGGGATATCGGCTTGTTGAAGCCGGGGCTCGACTGGCTGGAAGCGCAGACGGGCAAGCCGGTGTTCGGCGTGCTGCCGTATCTGCACGGCCTGACGCTCGACGCCGAGGACATGCTGCCGAGCCAGCCGCACACGCGGGGCGATGCACCCGCGCTGAAGGTGATCGTGCCGGCGCTGCCGCGCATCAGCAATCACACGGATTTCGATGCGCTGCGGGCGCATCGTCAGATCGACTTCAGCTATGTGCGCGCGGGCGTTGCGCCGCCGCCCGCCGATCTGATCGTGCTGCCCGGTTCGAAGAGCGTGCAGCGCGATCTCGCATGGCTGCGCGAAAACGGCTGGGATCGCGCGATCGAACGGCATCTGCGATACGGCGGCAAGGTGCTCGGCATATGCGGCGGCATGCAGATGCTCGGACGCGAGATCGACGATTCCGATGGCGTCGAAGGCGCGGCGGGGTGCGTGGGCGGGCTCGGGCTGCTCGATCTCTCGACCGTGCTAACGCCGCAGAAGCAACTGGAGAATGTCACCGGACGGTTGACCATCGGCGATGCCAAAGCGCCCGTGCGCGGCTATGAAATCCACATGGGCCGCACGCGCGGACCGGCGCTCGCGCGGCCGCTGGTCGCGCTGGACGGCGGGCGTGTCGACGGCGCGGTATCGGATGACGGCCAGATCGCCGCGACGTATCTGCACGGCGTTTTCGATACGCCCGAAGCCTGCGCCGCGCTGCTCGCATGGGCGGGCGTAAAAGACGCGGAGCCGCTCGATTATCCGGCGCTGCGCGAGGCGTCGCTGGATCGCCTCGCCGATTCGTTCGCGCAGTCGCTGGATCTGGACGCGCTACAAGCTGCCTTCGGTCAATAAAGAATCATCTGCGTGCAACGGAACATGGCGATCAGCTTGCCGTCGCCGTTCGTGACCGTCGCGTCCCACACCTGCGTACTGCGCCCGAGGTGCACGGCCGTCGCCTTCGCGACGATCCTGCCTTCGCGCGCCGTCGAAACGTGGTTGCTCTTCAGTTCGAGCGTCGTGAAGTTCTGCGCCTTCTCCGGCAGATGCGCGATGCACGCGTAGCCGCAACACGTATCCGCGAGGCCGACGACCGTCGCCGCATGCAGAAAGCCATTCGGCGCGAGCAATTCCGGGCGGATCGTGAGTTCGCCGCTCAACTGGCCCTGATCGAGCGAGATCAGTTGCACGCCGAGCAGCTCGGGCAGGCGGCCTTTCTGGCGATTGCGAAGGAAATCGAGCGTGACATCGGGGCGAAGGGGCGTCATGAGCGTTCGGTCGGTTGAAATGGAGGAAGGCGTACGGCCGTTCGGGAGAGATGCCGGCCGCGCGAGTTTTGCCGATAATATCAACGCTCGAAATCATGCACCTGTTCTAGTCAAGACGAAATCGTGCGCGGCGCGGAAACACTGCGCGAGCGCGCCCAACAAAATCCAGGACACTTCATGACCGTGATCGTGGTGGCAAATCCTAAAGGCGGCGTCGGCAAAAGCACGCTCGCAACCAATCTGGCCGGCTATTTCGCGGCGCAAGGCGAATGGGTCGCGCTCGCGGATCTCGACAAGCAGCGCTCGTCGCACGCGTGGCTTTCGCTGCGCGTCGATATGCTGCCGAAGATCGAGGAATGGGCCGTCGACGTCGATTCTCCCGCGAAGCCGCCCAAAGGTCTGGAGAAAGCCGTCGTCGATACGCCCGCCGGCGTGCACGGCAACCGCCTGTCGCTCGCGCTGGATCTCGCCGATAAAGTGATCGTGCCGCTCCAGCCGTCGATGTTCGACATCCTCGCGACGCAGGACTTTCTCACGCGGCTATCGAAGGAGAAGGCGGTGAGGAAGGGCGCGATTCAGGTCGGCGTGGTCGGCATGCGCGTCGATGCACGCACGCGCTCGGCCGAACAGTTGCATCGTTTCGTCGAAGGACTCGATTTGCCGGTGCTCGGCTTCTTGCGCGATACGCAGAACTACGTGCAGCTCGCCGCGCACGGCCTCACGATCTGGGACGTGGCCAAAAGCCGCGTCGAAAAGGATCTGGAGCAGTGGGAGCCGATCATCGACTGGGTGTCGAAGAAATGAAAAAAGCCGGCGTCCGTTGAGGAACGCCGGCTTCGTCGGACGAAAACCGCCCGGAAATCAGGTCCAGTTCTGCGTCGGGACGTGATCGCGGCTGCCCTTGATGCGATTGTCCTCGTCGACGAACACGAGGTTCGGCTTCCAGCCCGCCTTGATCTCTTCCTCGTCGACTTGCGCGAACGCCGCGATGATGACGAGATCGCCGAGTTGCGCGCGGCGCGCCGCCGAGCCGTTCAGCGAAATCATGCCGCTGCCGCGCTCGCCCTTGATCGCGTACGTGGTCAGGCGCTCGCCGTTGTTCACGTTCCAGATGTCGATCTGCTCGTTTTCCATCAGGTTCGCGGCGTCGAGCAGGTCTTCGTCGATCGCGCACGAGCCTTCGTAATGCAATTCGCAATGCGTGACCGTCGCGCGGTGAATCTTCGATTTCAACAAGGTGCGCTGCATGATGCTTCCTTCCTTCAGATTTCCAGATTGTCGATGAGACGCGTCGCGCCGAGCTTGGCCGCCGCGACCACGACGAGCGGCGCGTCGCTTTCGTCGGCGCCCGGCGCGATCAGGTTCGAGCGTTTGCGCACGCTGATGTAGTCCGGCTTCCAGCCGCGGTCGGCGAGCGCGTTCATCGCGTCGCGTTCGAGTGCGGCGATATCGCGATTGCCCGACAGCACGGCTTCGCGCACGCGCTGCAACGCGGCGGCGAGCTGCGGCGCTTCGGCGCGCTCGTCGGCGGACAGGAAGCGGTTGCGCGACGACAGCGCGAGGCCGTCTTCATCGCGCACGGTTTCCGCCGCGACGATTTCCGTCGGCAGCGCGAACTGATGGCACATGGCGCGCACGATCATCAACTGTTGATAATCCTTCTTGCCGAACACCGCGACGCGCGGCTGCACGCACGACATCAGTTTCATGACGACGGTGCACACGCCCGTGAAAAAGCCGGGGCGGAATTCGCCTTCGAGAATGTCGCCGAGATTGTGCGGCGGATGCACGCGATACTCCTGCGGCTCCGGATACATGTCCGTCTCGGTCGGCGCGAACAGCACGTAGACGTTCTCCTTCTGCAGCTTTTCGATGTCGTCCTGCAGCGTGCGCGGATATTTGTCGAAATCTTCGTTCGGGCCGAACTGCAGACGATTCACGAAAATGCTCGCGACCACGGGATCGCCGTGCTGGCGCGCGAGACGCATCAGCGAGAGATGGCCTTCGTGGAGGTTGCCCATCGTCGGGACAAAGGCGGTTCGGTTCTGGCCGCGCAACTGGTCGCGCAGTTCGTGGATGGAGCTGATGACTTTCATCGAGCGGGTGTCTCCTGTCGAGCGGCCGGTGCGCCGCCACGCGGAAAAAGATAAGAAAGACTAGGCAGGAGAATACGCGAGCCGCACGTAGATCGGCGCGTAGGGTTCGGCCTGCGTGATTTCGATCAGCGATTCGCGCGACAGCTCCAGCATCGCGATGAAGTTCACGACGACTACCGGCACGCCGCGCGTGGTGTCGAAGAGTTCCGTGAACTCCATGAAGCGCGCGTTCTGCAGACGCCGCAGGATCACGCTCATGTGCTCGCGCACCGAAAGCTCTTCGCGCGTGATCTTGTGATGCTGCACGAGCTTCGCGCGCTTGATGACGTCGGCCCACGCGGCGCGCAGGTCGTTCATGTCGACGTCGGGGAAGCGCTGCTCGGCGGACTGCTCGATGTAAATGTCCGCGCGCAGGAAGTCGCGGCCGAGTTGCGGCAACTGGTCGAGCTTCTGCGCGGCGAGTTTCATCTGCTCGTATTCGAGCAGACGCCGCACGAGTTCGGCGCGCGGATCTTCGGCTTCTTCGCCGGTGTCGGCCTTCTTGACCGGCAGCAGCATGCGCGACTTGATCTCGATCAGCATCGCGGCCATCAGCAGATATTCCGACGCCAGCTCGAGATTCGATTCGCGAATCTGATCGACGTAGCCGAGATATTGCGCGGTGACATCCGCCATCGGGATGTCGAGCACGTTGAAGTTCTGCTTGCGGATGAGATAGAGCAGCAGGTCGAGCGGGCCTTCGAAGGCTTCGAGAAAGATCTCGAGCGCGTCGGGCGGGATGTACAGGTCGGTCGGCAGCTTCCAGAGCGGCTCGCCGTACAGGTGCGCGATCGCGACGCCGTCGATGGTGTCGGGCGTCGAATCGGTTGCGGGCGTGGCGAGCGCCACGGCACGGTCTTCCCGGGCTTCGTCGCGCTTTGCCTCAGACGGCGAATGCGCGGAAGATTGCGGCTCGCGGCCTGCTGCGCTCACGTTCAGAAGTTCTGGTAATAGACGTAGGGCGTCTGGTTCACGCGCGATTGCTGCTGCGTGGTGCGCTCGTCGAGGTCGATCGGCTGCTTGTCCCACAGTAGCGCGCGGCCGCGGCGCTGTTCTTCTTCCAGCGAGGGCTTCTGCTCTTTCAACTGATTGATGAACTGGGTGATATCCGACTGATACATGATCCGGCTTCCGTTGAGGTCGAGGCGTGAGCCTGTGATTTTGCCTGTGCGCGCAATTTTACCGCAAGCGCGCGGCAGTTTCGTCGCCCGGAAGGCGCACGCGCGTGCAGCTTTCGCGGAACCCACGCGGCGCGCAGCCGTCCAACGGCGCACGTCCGGCGCGAGATGGCCGCTTTTGCGGCGTGCGTCCATGCCGATGTGGTGAAATAGCGCCTGCGTCCGATTGCGTCGGCTGCAAGTTTTACCTCGAATCCCACTTTTTCCCGATGCCGGAGGTCACGTTTGGCGGGGCGTTCGTTTGATCCGCTGCGCGCGTGGCGCGTAAGGCCGCGCGGCATGAGCCGCTGGCCGGCCCTGATTGTGGCGCTCGTCGCGTTCGGCTTCGCTGCGCCCGCTTGCGCCAAGTACGACGTCGACATCGACGCGCCGCGCAGCATCAAGAAGCTGCTGAAGGAGAACCTCGATCTCTCCCGTTTCGCCAAGCGCGACGACGTCAGCGACGACCAGTTCCAGTTCCTCGTCACCGCGACGCCGAAGGACGTGCGCGATCTCGTCGCGACGGAAGGCTATTTCACGCCCATCGTGCGTACGGACGTCACGACCGTCGACGACAAGCGCAACGTCAAGGTGAGCGTCGATCCCGGCCCGCGCACGATGGTCGCCTCGGTGCAACTGAATTTCACCGGCGCGGTGACGACCGAAGATCGCGCGCAGGAGAACGCGGCGCGTTTCGCTTTTTCGGTCAGCGAAGGCGATCCTTTCACGCAAAGCGGCTGGGACGACGCTAAAAACGCCGCGCTGCGGGCCCTGCAATCGAAACGCTATCTCGGCGCGAAGATCGTGCGTTCGCAGGCGCGCATCAATCCGCGCGCGCATCTGGCCGATCTCTCCGTGACGTTCGACAGCGGCCCGACCTTCACGCTCGGCAAGCTCGAGGTGAGCGGCCCGAAGCGCTATCCCGCGTGGATCATCGACCATGTGAATCCGATCCGCGAAGGCGAGGTCTACGACATCGCGCGCCTGAACGAGTTGCAGCGCCAGATCCAGAACACGCCGTATTACGCGAGCGTCGCGATCGATGCGGACAGCGACGTGAACAAGCCGGTCGACACACCGCTGCATGTGAAGGTGAGCGAGTATCCGTACAACAGCATCCGCTACGGCGTGGGTTACGCGACGGACACGGGTTTCCACATTCAGGGCGCCTACAGCTATCTCAATACGTTCGGCGCGGCGTACCCGTTCACGATTTCCGGGCGGCTCGACCAGACGCAGCAATACGGCCGCGTGCAACTCGCGATGCCGCCCGATTCATCCGGCTGGGTCAACGCCGTGTTCGGCTCGTACACGATCACCGACGTCTCGAGCACGAAGATCTATAGCGGGCGCGTCGGCGTGCAGCGTTCGCGCTCGCGTCAGAACATCGACACGACGTATTCGCTGACCTTCTACGACGACCGCCTGACGCAGAACGAGCCGAATCCGTCGACGGCGCGTGCGCTCGTGCCCGCGTGGAGCTGGGTGCGCCGCGACGTCGACGATCCGCTGTTTCCGCGCCGCGGCAACATCATCCGCGCGGAGGCGGGTTTCGCCGTCAAGGGCGTGATGGCCGATCAGACTTTCGCGCGCCTGTACACCAACGCGCTGCAATACGTGCCGCTCGGCAAGAACGATCTGCTCGTGTTTCGCGCGGAGTTTGGCGGCGTGTTCACGAGCGGGCCGTCGAGCGGCGTGCCGGCTTCGCTGCTGTTCCGCGCGGGCGGCGCGAATTCGGTGCGCGGCTATAGCTATCTCAGCATCGGCAACAATGTGGCCGGCTCGATCCTGCCGACCAAATACATGGTGACGGCCAGCAGCGAATATCAGCACTGGTTCACGCACGACTGGGGCGGCGCGGTGTTCTTCGACATCGGCACCGCGACCGACAACTGGAGCGAGCGCGTGTTCGATCCGGGCGTGGGCGTCGGCGCGCGCTGGCGCAGTCCGGTCGGCCCGGTCAACGTCGACCTGGCGTATGGGCTGAAGAACAAGAGCATCAAACCGTATCTGACGCTCGGCATCGCGTTCTGATGCGTGAGAACGATGAAGGACATTGAATCGGCATGACGGACCCGAACAAGCAGGCGGACGCCGAAGCGCCGCCGCCCGAAAACGTTGGCGGCGGCGACGGCGGCGCGCAGAAACCGCCGCCGCGCAAAAGCGGCTGGCGCCGTTTGGCGCGGTGGATCGGCGCGCTCGTGCTCGTCGTCGTGCTGATCGCCGGGATCGCCATCGGCACGGTCTTTTACGTGCTGACGACCGAGCGCGGCACGCGCTACGCATGGAACGCGGCAACGAAGCTGCTCAAGGGGCAACTTACCGGCAAGCTCGACGGCGGCGCCATCGCGACCGGCCTGCAACTGCGCGACGTGCGCTGGAAGGACGGCAAGGGCACGGATATCGCGGTGGATAGCGTGTCGGGCCGCTGGGCGCTCACACGCGAGCCGCTGCGCTTCACGATCGATTATCTGCACATCGGGACGGTCGATGCGCGCATTGCGCCGTCGAACGAGCCGAGCAAGAAAACGGAACTGCCCAAGGATCTGCGCATTCCGATTCAACTTGCGATCAACGATCTTTCCGTCGGGAAACTGCGTCTGCATCAGGGCACGGCGACGACCGAATTCTCGCGCCTGCTTTTCCACGGCCGAAGCGACGGCCAGCATCACGAAGCGGCGGTAGAGCGGCTCGACACGCCGTTCGGCGCGGTGACGGCGTCGGCGAAGCTCGATGGCGGCGCGCGTCCGTTTCCGCTTTCCGGCGATGCGGGCTATGCCGGCAAGGTCAACAACGAAACGGTGAACGTGAGCGCGCGGCTCTCGGGCTCGCTCGAAGACCTGATCGCCGACGTCGATGCGAGCGGCCTGAAACTCAACGGACGCGCGCACGTCGAGGCGCTGCCGTTCGCGGACGTGCCGCTCAAGTCGGCGCTCGTCACGTTCGATCACGTCAATCCGCAGGCGTTCGCGCCGGGCGCGCCCGAGGCCGACCTCGCCGTGCGCGCCGAAGTGAAGCCCGTCGAAGGCGCGGACCCGAACGCGTTCGTCGTCGCCGGGCCGGTGTCGATCGTGAACGCGAAGCCCGGTTCCATCGACAAGAAGCTGCTGCCGCTCATCGACGCGCACGCGAACGTGCGGCTCGACGCGTCCGAGCAAAGCATCACCGATCTCGATGTGCGGCTCCTGAAGAACGCGTCGGTGACGGGCGGCGGCGCGCTCAAAAGCGGCAAGGGCAAGTTCGACCTCAAGGTCGCGAAGCTCGATCTGAACGCGATCGAGCCGACGCTGCGCCCGACGGATTTCGCCGGACCGATCCGCATCGAGCTGGATGGCGACACGCAGCGCATCGCCGCCGACCTGAACGATCCGAAAGCCGCGATCCGCGCGCAGGCCAAAGTGAAGCTCGATCCGCAAGCGACCACGCTCGACGACGTGAAGCTCACGGTCGGGAAGGGCCGCGTCGAAGCGAGCGGCGTGCTGAAGAAGGACGCGAATTCGAGCTACGACCTGAAGGCGAAAATCGTCGAGTTCAATCCGCTGCTGCTGCAACAGCAGTTGATCGCGCCGAAGCCCGCGCCGGCGAAGAAAGGCGCGAAGCCGTCGAACAAGCCGGCCGCGCCGGCGCGTGTCGTGGAAGCGCGCGTGAACGGCACGCTGGCGGCATCGGGGCAACTCGCGCCGACGCTCACGACCAAGGCGACCTTCAAGCTCACCGACAGCATGTACGACAATCTGCCGCTGACGGGCGAGGGCACGATACAGGTCGCGGGCATGCGGCTGTTGCCGAGCAAGGCGGCGCTGTCGGTGGCGGGCAACAACGTCGATCTGAACGGCAGCTTCGGCGCGCCCGGCGACCGGCTGCGCTTCAAGGTCGACGCGCCCGCGCTCGAACGGCTCGGCTTCGGCATCGCGGGCACGGCGAAGGCGGACGGCGATCTGACCGGCTCGATCGCGCATCCGAACATCGCGGCGAACTATCAGGCCGATGGCCTCGTGTTCGGCGCGAATCGGCTCGGTCACGCGGAAGGCCGCGCCGATATCCGCGACGGCGCGAACGGCGCGCTCGTCTTCACGCTGAAGGCGCGCGATGCGAGCACGGAAGACATCGACATCGCGAATCTCGACGCGAATCTGAACGGCACGCGCGCGCATCACACGCTCGACGTGACGGCGACCGGCAAGGTGCGCGGCCAGCCCGTGAATCTCGCGCTCGGCGCGAACGGCAAGTTCACCGACGCGCCCGACGGCCCGCACTGGGACGGCGCGATCACGAAGCTGTCGAACAAGGGCACGCCGTCGCTGAATCTCGAATCGCCGCTTTCGGTGAGCTACGGTCCGGAGCGTCTCGTGCTCGGCGCGACGCGGCTCGTCGCGGAAGGCGCGGTGCTGAATCTGAAATCGTTCGCGATGGAGAACGGCCGCCTGCAATCGGCGGGCACGCTGACGAACCTGTCGGTGCCGCATCTGCTCGACGTGCGCCAGACGCTGACGGGCGCGGAGCCGCCGATCCGCACCGATCTCGTTTTCGACGGCGACTGGAACTTCACGCTCGGCGCGACCGCGACGGGCTACGCGCAGATCAAGCGCCGCGCCGGCGACGTGACGATCGACGGTACGCGCGGCCTGTCGGCGCTCGGCATTTCCGATATCGCCGCGCGCGCGGATTTCACCGACGGCAACCGCCTGAACGCGTCGCTGCACGCCCAGGCGAGCCGCATCGGCGTGATCGATGCCAACGTGCACACGCCGCTCGCCAATCGCGACGGCATGCTGACCATCGACGACAACGCGCCGCTGACCGGCGCCATCAACGCGAACGTGCCGGAATTGCGCACGACCGGCGGCCTGCTCGGCGCGAACTATCTGCTCGGCGGCAGGATTGCGCTCAAGCTGGTGATCGCGGGCATCGTCGCGAAGCCGAATCTGTCGGGCTCGCTGACGGGCGACAACATTTCCGCGACGGTCGTCGATCAGGGCGTGCAACTGAAGGACGGCATCATCCGCATTGCGCTGTCGGAGAATCTCGTCGATTTTCAGCGCGTCGAGTTTCATGGCGCGAGCGGCACGCTGCGCGCGACCGGCAAGGTGCGCCTCGATCAGCAGGAGCCCGATCTGACCGCGAGCATCATCGCGGACAAGCTGGAGCTGTTCGCATCGCCGGATCGCGAGCTGATGCTCTCCGGCAGCGCGACGATCGCAAACGCGGGCTTGCAGGGCGGCATGGCGATCGACGGCAAGTTCACCGTCGATCACGCGCTCATCGATCTGCCGGAGTCGTCCGCGCCGTCTCTTGGCGACGATGTCGTGATCGAGCGCCCCGATGGCACGATCAAGGGCGAGAATCAGTCGATCACCGCGAAGACCGAGAAGCCGGTCGGGCCGTTCACGCCGCGCGCGAACATCGGGATCGATCTCGGTCAGCACTTCCGCTTCAAGGGCGCGGGTGCGGACCTCGGCCTCGCGGGCACGATTACGGCGATGAGCGCGCCGAACATGCCGCTGCGCGCGGTCGGCAACGTGCGCGTGACGACGCCGGGTTCGTCGTACACGGCGTTCGGGCGCAAGCTGAACATCGAGAACGGTTTCTTCACGTTCAACGGGCCGGTGGCGAATCCCGGCCTCAACATTCTCGCGATGCGGCGCAATCAGGAAGTCGAGGCGGGTGTGCAGGTGACGGGCACGGTGCAGGCGCCGGTCGCCAAGCTGATTTCCGAGCCGAGCGTGCCAGACAACGAAAAGCTCTCGTGGCTGCTGTTCGGCCACGGCACCGATCAGGGCAACAACGTCGGCCAGCAGAGCGCGATGACGAGCGCGCTCGCGCTGCTCGGAAGCCGCGGCGGCGCGAAGATCGCGCAGACGGTCGGACTGGACGAGTTCACGGTCGGATCGAGCGAAGTGGGCCTGACCGATCCGCAAGTCGTGCTGCTGTCGAAGGCGATCAACGAACGGCTCGTGATCGGCTACGAGCAAGGCTTGCAATCGGCGAGCAACGCGGTCAAGGCGACGCTGAACCTGTCGCGGTTCTGGGCCGTGACGGTGTACGGCGGGACGTATCAGGGCGTCGATCTGTCTTATACGCGGCGCTTCAATCGCTGGTCGAGGCTGTGGTCGTCGTCTTCGTCGGCATCGCGGGCGTCGGCGGTGCAGCCATCGGCGGCCTCGGGGGCGTCGGGCGTGAGCGCGCCATTCGGGGCATCGGCGACGGAAGTGGAATCGGACTGAGCATCGTCTGCTTCAAGCAAAAAAGGCACGCGATTGAACTGACCCCGCAAAGTTGGACAGTTTTGGGCTAGGCCGCTAAGGGCTGAGTTCTGTACATCACAGGACTCAGCC
>NZ_JALQDZ010000004.1:0-265539 GCF_023630985.1 Caballeronia sp. ATUFL_F1_KS39
GAGTCGTGCGCTGTACTTGCTCATGAAAAAACACCCCAAATCGTTGAACGGGTGTCCAACTTTTGGGGTGCAGTTCAGATCTGCGTGCCCTTTTCGTTATGCGATGCGTGTTACTTCACCCGCATGCCCGGTTTCGCGCCGCTGTGCGGCTCGAGAATGTAGAGGCCCGGTTCGGCTTTTTCGTCCGTGGCGGATGCCGCGAGCACCATCCCTTCCGACAGACCGAACTTCATCTTGCGCGGCGCGAGGTTGACGACCATCACGGTCAGCTTGCCGATCAGATCTTGCGGCTGATACGCCGACTTGATGCCCGAAAACACATTGCGCGTCTTGTCCTCGCCGACGTCGAGCGTGAGTTGCAGCAGCTTGTCGGAGCCTTCGACGGCCTTGCAGTCGACGATCTTCGCGATACGCAGATCGACCTTCGCGAAGTCGTCGATGGAAATGACGCCCGCATCGTCCGGCTTCTTAGCGGCGGTCTTGGCCAGAGCGGCTGTTGTCGTCGCCGTTGCGGCTGCGGCTTCCGCGGCCGGCGCGAGCGATTCGCGATTCGCGGCGAGCAACGCCTCGATCTGCTTCGGATCGACGCGCGTCGTCAGATGCTTGTATGCGTTGATCGCGCTCGCCGACGACAGCGGCTTGTCGGCATCGGCCCAGACGAGCGGCGCGATGCCGAGGAACGATTCCACCGCTTCGATGAGCTTCGGCAAAACCGGCTTCAACGCGAGCGACAGCAGGCGGAACGCTTCCAGGCTCACGCTGCAGGTTTCATGCAGCGCGACGGCGTTCGCCGGGTCCTTCGCCTGTTCCCACGGCTTCGCGGTGTCGACGTAGGCGTTGACGGCGTCGGCCAGTTCCATCGTCGTGCGCAGCGCGCGGCCGTATTCGCGCGACTCGTAGAAGCCGGCGATGTGCGGAATCGCCGAACGCAGTTGCGCGACGAGCGGATGATGCATCGCGCTGTCCTGCACGCGGCCGTCGAAACGCTTGATGAGAAAGCCCGCCGCGCGGCTCGCGATGTTCACGTACTTGCCGACGAGATCGCTGTTCACGCGCGCCTGGAAATCTTCGAGATTCAGGTCGATGTCTTCCATCGTGCTGTTCAGCTTCGCCGCGAAGTAGTAGCGCAGCCACTCGGGATTCAGCCCCGTGTCGATGACGCTCTGCGCGGTGATGAACGTGCCGCGCGACTTCGACATCTTCGCGCCGTCGACGGTCAGGAAGCCGTGCGCGAACACGTTCGTCGGCGTGCGATGGCCGGAGAATTCGAGCATCGCCGGCCAGAACAGCGTGTGGAAGTACAGAATGTCCTTGCCGATGAAGTGATATTGCTCGGCCTTCGAGCCGGGCTTCACCCATTCCCCGAAATTCACGCCGATGCGGTCCGCGAGATTCTTGAAGCTCGCGTAATAGCCGACGGGCGCATCGACCCAGACGTAGAAATACTTGCCCGGCGCGCCGGGAATTTCGAAGCCGAAGTAGGGCGCGTCGCGCGAAATGTCCCAGTCGGCGAGTTTGGCTTCGCCCTTGTCGCCGAGCCATTCGCGCATCTTGTTGGTGGCTTCGGGCTGAGCGAGACCGCTGACCCAGCCGCGCAGGAATTCCTCACAGCGCGGATCGGACAGCTTGAAGAAATAATGCGTCGACGTCTTGCGGATCGGCGTCGCGCCCGACACGACCGAATACGGATTGATCAGTTCGGTCGGCTGATAGGTCGAGCCGCAGACTTCGCAGTTGTCGCCGTATTGGTCCTTCGCGCCGCATTTCGGGCATTGGCCCTTGATGAAACGGTCCGGCAGGAACATTTCCTTGACCGGATCGTAGGCTTGTTCGATGTCGCGCGCCTCGATCAGGCCCGCCTGCTGCAGCGCGCCGTAGATCGTGTTGCACAGTTCGCGGTTTTCCTCGGCATCGGTCGAGTAGTAGTTATCGAACGAGATGCCGAAGCTGTCGAAGTCGCGC
This sequence comes from Caballeronia sp. ATUFL_F1_KS39, assembly GCF_023630985.1. NCBI lineage: Bacteria > Pseudomonadati > Pseudomonadota > Betaproteobacteria > Burkholderiales > Burkholderiaceae > Caballeronia > Caballeronia sp. ATUFL_F1_KS39. The sequence continues at coordinate 1,963 of NZ_JALQDZ010000004.1, forward strand.
TTGTGCTCTTTCCACACGCGCTCGATCAACGCTTTCGGCGTGATGCCTTCCTTCTCGGCGCGCAGCATGATCGGCGTGCCGTGGGTGTCGTCCGCGCCGACGTAGTAGACCTCGTGGCCATGCATTCGCAGCGTCCGAACCCAGATGTCCGTCTGAATGTATTCGACCATATGGCCGATATGAATCTGACCGTTCGCGTACGGCAACGCGGACGTGACGAGGATCTGGCGGCGGCCGCCTTCAAAGGCTTGAGCGGCAGGCGCGGCGGTGGCAGTGGCTGAAATCGGTGCTGACATAAAGGCGCGGCCCGGTGGGAGTGCTTGAGGTTGTGAAAAAACGCGGAGTTCGATTTTAGCAGGGCGGGGAGAGGCGGGCGGAGTCGGCGGTGGATGGGGCGGAGTGCGTTTCGAGCGCCCAAAAAAAACCGGGGTCCAATCGGGCCCCGGAGCAACAACGACAAGAGGAGAATGGCAGGTGATGGCATCGCCATCCGCCTACCGTAAGGACAGACAGCAGCACCGCGTCCAAGTTTCAAATTTTTTTCAGACGACTAATTGCCGCTCGTGCCACCGCCCTCGCGGCGGCATATTCTCCTTTATAATCAGACGCTTACTGCACTTGTCCGGGCTGCGCGGTCGCACGCAGATAGATCTCCACGCGACGATTCTGCGCGCGGCCGGCTTCCGTCGAGTTGTCCGCGATCGGCTGAGTCTGGCCCATGCCCGATGCCGCGAGACGCTGCGCCGCGACGCCGTGCGTCGAAATGTACGACGCGACGCTCTGCGCGCGATTCTGCGACAGCGTCTGGTTGTAAGCCGCCTGACCCGTGTTATCCGTATGGCCGACCACGCTCGCGATCAGCTCCGGATGCTGCTGCATCGTCTGCGTGACGGAGTTCAGCACCGGATCGAACGACGGCTTGATCGCGTAGCTGTTCGTGTCGAACGAAATCGAGTTCGGAATGTTCACCTTCAGCGAGCCGTCCTGCTGCTCGGTCACTTGCGTGCCCGTGCCCTTCGAGTCACCCGAGATCTTGTTCTTGATCGACTGCCAGTTGTAGCCGACGATACCGCCCGTCGCCGCGCCGGCTGCCGCGCCGATCGCCGCGCCCTTGCCGCCGCCGAAGATCGCGCCGATCGCCGCGCCGGTCGCGGCGCCCGCGCCGGTGCCGACTGCGGTGTTGGTGCCCTGCTGCGTTTGACAGCCGGCGAGAAGCGCGCCCACCAGGGCAACGACGGACAGGCGGGTCATCAACTTAGTATTCATCTACGATCTCCTTTGATTCAACAAGCGTTCGGCGCATGCGCCGACAGTGCGAAAGGGTCTTCGGACGAGCCTCCGGGCGAGCCTCTACAATAATGAGAAAAGCGCCCGACTGCCCGGTGGGATGCGTCCCCGGAAAGATTTGCAGCGGGATAGTGCAATGCGTAAGCGTTACAACGCAACGGCGCTAACAATTACTTTCAATTTCCTCAGAGTGTTCCGTGCGCCGCTGGGCGCCAGCAACAATCGTTCCATGGAGTCTCGATGAGTATTGACCGCGCGAAGATCGACGCCGCACTCGCCACACTGACCGATCCGAACACCAACCGCAAGCTGGTTGATCTGAAAAGCATTCGCAACGTATCCGTCGACGGCGCGAACGTCGTGGTGAGTGTCGTGCTCGGCTATCCGGCGAAATCGCAGTTCGGTGCGATCCGCGAAATGGTGGGAGGCGCGCTGCGTCAGATCGCGGGCGTCGCGAACGTGACCGTGGATGTTTCGTCGCAGGTCGTCGCGCATGCCGTGCAGCGCGGCGTGAAGCTGCTGCCGAACGTCAAGAACATCATCGCGGTGGCGTCCGGCAAGGGCGGCGTCGGCAAGAGCACGACGGCGACGAATCTCGCGCTCGCGCTCGCGGCCGAAGGCGCGTCGGTCGGCATGCTGGACGCGGACATCTACGGTCCCTCGCTGCCGATGATGCTCGGCATCACCGGCCGTCCGGAATCGCCTGACAATCAGACGATGAATCCGCTCGAAGGCCACGGCATTCAGGCGAACTCCATTGGCTTTCTGATCGAGCAGGACAATCCGATGGTCTGGCGCGGCCCGATGGTCACGTCCGCGCTCGAACAATTGCTGCGTCAGACGAACTGGAAGGGTCTCGATTACCTCGTCGTCGACATGCCGCCGGGCACCGGCGACATCCAGCTCACGCTATCGCAGAAAGTGCCGGTGACGGGCGCGGTGATCGTCACGACGCCGCAGGACATCGCGCTGCTCGACGCGAAGAAGGGCTTGAAGATGTTCGAGAAGGTCGGGATTCCGATTCTCGGCATCGTCGAGAACATGAGCACGCATATCTGCTCGAACTGCGGTCACGAAGAGCACATCTTCGGCGCGGGCGGCGGCGAGCGCATGGCGAAGGAATACGGCGTCGAAGTGCTCGGTTCCCTGCCGCTCGATATCGCCATTCGCGAGCGCACCGACGCGGGCCAGCCGACCGTCGTGTCGCAGCCGGACAGCCGCATCGCGGAGACGTATCGCGCCATCGCGCGCCGCGTCGCCATTTCGATTGCGGAGCGCCAGCGCGACATGACCTCGAAGTTTCCGAGCATCGTCGTGCAGAACACCTGATTTCGAATAAGCGATCGAATCGGCGCGAGCCTTGTGCGATGCGGCTCGCGGTATCATGTCGCCTTCGATGCGCGGCAGCGCGGACGCACGGGGCGTCGGCGGGCCGCCGAGAGGATCGCATGAGACACAGATTCGACGGAAGGGCGCTTTACGCCTCGATCGCGATGGCCGCTTGCAGCGTCATGCTGAGCGGTTGCGGCCTCATCTTCCAGAATCACGAAAAGCGCGCGGACGCCGTTTTGAATCCGACGCCCGGCAACGCCACGCGCGGCACCGTCACGCTGATCGAGCGCGCGGACGGCGTGCAGGTTTCCTACAGCCTCACCGACATGCCGCCGAACAGCGATCACGCGCTGACCGTTCACGAGCGCGGCGACTGCATCGCGGTCAACGGGCCGGACGCGAGTCCGGTGTTCGCGCTGCCTTCCGATCGCAGACGAACGTCATCGCGTCTCGAAGGCGAGCTCGGCAACATCCACGCGGACGCAACCGGCGCGGCGACGGGCTTCATCGTCGCGACAGATGTCTCGCTCGACGGCGTGCGCTCGATCATTTCGCGCGCGATCATGCTGCACCGCGAAGCGCTCGACCCGTACGCGAGCGCGCCGCACAACGTCGGACCCGCGCTCGCTTGCGGCGTGATCCGGCGGTAGCTGCTGCGGCGGCATGCGAAGCGCCCGGCGCGGCGGCGCGCTTCGCGTAAAATACCCGCTTTCGTTTGGCCCGCGCGGCGAGAACCGCCGCCGGCCATGCCCCGTTTCACCGCAGGCGGCGGTCGCGAGACCGAGCCGTTCACCGTTGAGTAGCGTCCCCTATGAGCATCAAATCCGATAAGTGGATTCGCCGCATGGCCGAAGAGCACAAGATGATCGAGCCGTTCGTGCGCGATCAGGTGCGCGTGGCCGAGGACGGCCGCAAGATCGTGAGCTACGGCACGTCGAGCTACGGCTACGACATTCGCGTCGCCGACGAATTCAAGATCTTCACGAACATCAATTCCACCATCGTCGATCCGAAAGCCTTCGACGAGAAATCGTTCGTCGACTTCAAGGGCGATGTCTGCATCATTCCGCCGAATTCTTTCGCGCTCGCGCGCACGGTCGAGTATTTCCGCATTCCGCGTTCGTGCCTCACGGTGTGCCTCGGCAAGTCGACGTATGCACGCTGCGGGATCATCGTGAACGTGACGCCGTTCGAGCCGGAATGGGAAGGTTACGTCACGCTCGAATTCTCGAATACGACACCTTTGCCTGCCAAAATCTACGCGAACGAGGGCGTCGCCCAAGTCCTGTTCTTCGAAAGCGATGAAATGTGCGAGACGTCGTATGCCGATCGCGGCGGGAAGTACCAAGGTCAGCACGGCGTGACGCTGCCGAAAACCTGATCGAACCACGCACGTTACAAGCTTGTCGAAAGACCGCTGGCCCCGAGATTGCGACTCGGGCAGCGGTCGTTTCCATTTGGAGATTCGCCCCATGAAGTTCCGCTTCCCCGTCGTCATCATCGACGAAGACTTTCGCTCCGAAAACATTTCGGGTTCCGGCATCCGGGCGCTCGCAGAAGCGATCGAAAAGGAAGGCGCCGAAGTCCTCGGCCTGACGAGTTACGGCGATCTCGCCGCGTTCGCGCAGCAGTCGAGCCGCGCATCGTGTTTCATTTTGTCGATCGACGACGAGGAATTGCTGCCTTACGCGGACAACGTCGTCGTAGAAGGCGATACGCCGGAACTGGCGACGGCCATCGTCGCCTTGCGCGCGTTCATCACCGCGGTGCGCAAGCGCAACGCCGATATCCCCATCTTCCTGTACGGCGAAACGCGCACGTCGCGCCATCTGCCGAACGACATCCTGCGCGAACTGCACGGCTTCATCCACATGTTCGAGGACACGCCGGAGTTCGTGGCGCGTCACATCATCCGCGAGGCGAAGGTGTATCTCGATGCGCTCGCGCCGCCGTTCTTCAAGGAGCTCGTGCAGTACGCGGACGAAGGCTCGTATTCGTGGCACTGTCCGGGGCACTCGGGCGGCGTGGCATTCCTGAAGAATCCGCTCGGGCAGATGTTCCATCAGTTCTTCGGCGAAAACATGCTGCGCGCGGACGTCTGCAACGCGGTCGAGGAACTGGGTCAGCTGCTGGATCACACCGGCCCGGTCGCGGCGTCGGAGCGTAACGCCGCGCGCATCTTCGGCGCGGATCATCTCTTCTTCGTGACCAACGGCACGTCGACGTCGAACAAGATCGTGTGGCATGCGACCGTCGCGCCGGGCGATATCGTGCTGGTCGATCGCAACTGCCACAAGTCGATCCTGCACGCGATCACGATGACGGGCGCGATCCCCGTGTTCCTCACGCCGACGCGCAATCACTTCGGCATCATCGGACCGATTCCGCGCGACGAGTTCAAGCCGGAGAATATCCGCAGGAAGATCGAGGCGAATCCGTTCGCGCGCGAGGCGCTGGCGAAGAACCCGAAGATCAAGCCGCGCATTCTGACGATCACGCAGAGCACGTACGACGGCGTGATCTACAACGTCGAGATGATCAAGGATCTGCTCGGCGACATGCTCGACACGCTGCACTTCGACGAAGCCTGGCTGCCGCACGCCGAGTTCCACTCGTTCTATCAGGACATGCACGCGATCGGCGCGGGCCGTCCGCGCACGGGCGCGCTCGTGTTCGCGACGCACTCCACGCACAAACTGCTCGCGGGCATTTCGCAGGCGTCGCAGATTCTCGTGCAGGACAGCGAGAACAGCACGTTCGACCGTCATCGTTTCAACGAGGCGTATCTGATGCACACGTCCACGTCGCCGCAATACGCGATCATCGCGTCGTGCGACGTCGCGGCCGCGATGATGGAAGCGCCGGGCGGCGAGGCGCTCGTCGAGGAGTCGATTGCGGAAGCGGTCGATTTCCGCCGCGCCATGCGCAAGGTCGATGCCGAATACGGCGACGACTGGTTCTTCAAGGTCTGGGGCCCGGACGCGCTGGCGGAAGAGGGCATCGGCGATCGCGAGGACTGGGTGCTGAAGCCCAACGACCGCTGGCACGGTTTCGGCGCGCTCGCGGAAGGCTTCAACATGCTCGATCCGATCAAGGCGACGATCATCACGCCGGGACTCGACGTCGACGGCGAATTCGGCGAGACCGGCATTCCGGCCGCGATCGTGACGAAGTATCTGGCGGAGCACGGCATCATCGTGGAGAAGACGGGGCTTTACTCGTTCTTCATCATGTTCACGATCGGCATCACGAAGGGCCGCTGGAACTCGATGGTCACGGAGCTTCAGCAGTTCAAGGACGACTACGACAACAATCAGCCGCTGTGGCGCGTGCTGCCGGAGTTCGTCGCGCAGCATCCGTCTTACGAGCGCATCGGTCTGCGCGATCTATGCGAGCAGATTCACAGCGTCTATCGCGCGAACAACATCGCGCGCCTGACGACGGAGATGTACCTGTCGAGCATGGAGCCGGCGATGAAGCCGTCCGAGGCGTTCGCGAAGCTCGCGCACCGCGAGATCGATCGCGTGCCTATCGACGAACTGGAAGGACGCGTGACGTCGATTCTTTTGACGCCGTATCCGCCGGGCATTCCGTTGCTGATTCCGGGCGAGCGTTTCAATCGCACGATCGTGGATTACCTGCGTTTCGCGCGCGAGTTCAACGAGCGCTTCCCGGGATTCCATACGGATATTCACGGGCTGGTCGGCGAGATGATCAACGGACGGATCGAGTATTTCGTGGATTGCGTGCGGGATTGAGTGCACGCAGTGGCGATCACGAGCCGCATCAGAAAATAATGAATGCGGTGATCGTGTCGCGATAGGGGCCGGGCCGTGGGGCCGATTGCGCAGGCACTTGCCCATAAACGGTGAAGGTGTAGGCTACGCCCGTACCGACGCCGTTGCCCATCACAGTCCCGGACGTGCCGTCGCCCCACGGGACGGTATGCGAAGGGTCGATGTACAGCTGATAGTCGATTGTCTCGGTCCCACCCACCCGTGTGAGCTTGCGCCCAGTGATCGCGCCGCCGTCCGACGTGCCTCCGTTCAGCGCAATGTTGTACGACGCGCCCGACGTGCAGGTCGCGGTGATGCGGCTCGTCGCCTCGAGCGGCTCCTGAAAAGAACTCTGCGTGCCGAACACCATCGGCGTCGCGGAGATGTTGCAGTTGTTCGCCACGTTGACCGATACGTTGAACGCCGCCGACTTGTACGGCGCGGTCGCCGTGCTGCAACTCGGCGGCGTGCCGCTGTAGCCCACATAGACGAAATACGTGTCGGCGGCGGTGAACGTCTGCGTGTACGTCCCCAATCCGACCTGCTGATTCGGCGGAATCCGCCCGTAGAACGGCTCCTGTGCCCACACCTTGCCGCTCGGATGCACGGGCAGGTCGATGATGTACGGCGTCGTCGACGGGTTGAGAATCGAGCCCCACACGCTCACATGATCCGGATCGACGTATAGGTTGTAGTCGAGCGTCGCGCCGTTCGGGCCGGTCAGCACGCGCGGCGACGTCGTGCTGATGTTCAGGCACATGCGCACCATCGGCGTCGTGTAGCCGGTGCAATACATGATGACCGCGCCGACGACCTCCGTCGGCTCCGAATAGGTCGTGTCGTATTCGCCGAAATCCGTGTAGCCGACGGAAAACGAACACATCTGCGCCTGCGACGCTTTCGGCAGCGCGAGCAGCGCAAACATCGCGACGACGATGACCGCGCCTCTTCGTATCCACGATCGCGTTCGCATGATTCATCCTCCGTTGCCGCGACAGACGAACGGCCCGATCTGCGGCAACTCGTGTGACGACGCGGCGTCGAACGGCACCTGCGCGGAACAGCTCGCGCCGTGTCCGCGAATCGTCACCGTGTTGGCGGCGTCGAGCTTGTTGAAGAACGCGAGGCCGTCGAAGCCGACGATCGCCGTTTCGCCCGTGCTCTCGTTGGTCGCGGCGGCGCCTTCCTTGATCGGCGCGCCGCCCGCATCGACGAAACTCACCGACGCGCCCTGATACCGCGACATCCCGAAGCGCGCGAGCACGCCCGAGCGCCGTTCGGGCGCGACGTTGAGCTTCGTCGTTTCGATACGCGCATCGGCGGGCAAGGCGAGCGGATCGATCGCGATCTGATTGCGCTGATACGACTGCAGATCCGGCACCAGCAGATGGCCGCCCGAATTCGTGACGCCGACCTTGCGGTTCTCCTGGCTCACCGGCACGCCCGCGACGCCGTCGGTGGAGACGAGCGCGAAGCCATCCGTGATCGTGCGCGCGGGCAGCACCGCACCGTCCATGATGGCGATTGCGCCGGTCATCTCGGCGGTGCCCGTCGTCGTGCCGTTGAAGCGCTGCGCCGTCGCCTGGAATTCCCCGAAGCTCGCCCGATAGTTCGCGCCCGCGAACCCATGCCGATAATCCGCGCCCGCGCCCGCCTGCACCGTCCAGCCCCATCCGCCGCTGAAATCGGCCGGACGCGACGCGGTGACGTCCGCCGTCGAGTGGCCGCCCGATTGCGCGAGCGTCGTGCTGACCGCCATGTTGCCGCCGAGCGCGACCGTCACGCCGATCGATCCGCCCCACACGTTCTTCTGCAGGAAGTCGCGGTACGCCGTCGCGAAGAGCGACCAGCGCCGCCCGAACTGCGCGTTGTACGCGAGCGTGAGGACGCGCGCGTGCCCGGAAAAGCTGTCCTCGGAATCGACATAGCTCATCGTCGCCGATTGCGTGCGCAGGAACGAAACCGACGCCGTCGCCTGATAGACATGCTGAAACGTCGACGTGCCCGTAAGCGACGCGACATCGCGATAGCCGCTCGACGCCTGCGTGCCCTGCAGACTGACGGAAAACTTCGGCCCGATGTACTGATAGCCGAGGCTGTAGAGCGAACCGGTCATACCGTCGACCTTGCTCGCGGCCGCCGCCGTGCTGAACACGCCGAAGCCGCCGGTGCCGATCACCGCGCCCGCGCCGCCGTTGACGAGTCCCTGGCCGCCTTCGGCGTGCGCCTGCAAGGTCAGCCAGTCGCTGACGCCATAGCTGAACACGCCGCTATAGATGGGCGAACGCTCGTAGTCGAAAGACTCGACCGTGTAGTTGTCGCGCAGGAAGCCGAGTTCGAACGAATAGTTGAACAATCCCTTCGACAAGAGCCGCGCATCGATATAGAGCGGCACGCTCGTCGTGACGCGGCGACCGAGCGCATCGGTGACGACGATTTGTGCGACGCCCGCGCCGTTCAGGCTCGGCGCCTGCGCGATCTGGAACGGCCCGGGCGCGACTTCGCCGCTGTACTGGCGCAGGCCGTTGACGTAGAGATCGACGGCGGAAGGCACGGCGGCCGAGGCGGAGAACATCGGCAGGGGAAACGTGATGAGGTCGGGCCTCAGCGTGAAGTCGCGCTGGATCTGGAATCCGCCGAAGCGCACGGAGCGCGACCACGGCAGCGATCCCGATACCGAATCGCCGACCGTCATCGTGAAAAGTTTCGCGGGATTCGAGTAGCTCCAGTTCGTGTCGAGCCGCGTGTATCGGTTCGAGCCGCCGTCCGCGTTGATCCAGGTGCCGGTGTTGTCGAACACGCCGAAGGGCGTGAAGAGGCGCTGCTCGCTCCACACGCCGATGCTGTTTTCGCTGTCTTCGCCGTATTCGCGCGTGTAACTGACGTCGTAGTTCATCAGGAAGCCGGTGCCTGACGTCGCCTTCGGCGTGACCGGCAGCGTGTAGCCGATCTTGCGTGTGGTCTGGCGCGCTTCGTCGACGTCGAGAATCGCCTGCTGGCGCGCGGGCGCATACGTCGCGCGCAAGCCGGGAATCGACGACAGCGCGAGCCAGCCATCGGCGTCCGGTTTCAAATCGCTCACGCGGATGCCCGCGGCTCCGAGCGTGCGCGGCTCGGCATAAAGTTGGCCGTGACGCAGTTCGAACTCCGACGGCTCGCCGAGATTCGTTCCGTTGATGACGATCTCGAGCACGAGTTGCTGATTCGTTTCGGCGAACGCGCCGAAGGGCTCCCCGCGCGCTGCGCCCGAGAGGCTCGGCAGTTCGGCGGGCGAGCCGCCGCCGGTGATGTCGACCTGCGCGATCGCCGCTTCCGACACGAGAACGAGCGTCAGCGCGACGCGAGCTTTCCGGCCCGGCGTCTTCCTGGCGGTGTCGGCGGACGAGGACATGCTCGCGGCGATGCGCAAGCGATCAAGGTCCGCCGCTCTCGCCGAGCCGCTCCGTGACGGCCGAGCCGTTGACCGTCGCCGCGACGTCCGCCGGCTTGCCGCGCAAGGCGCTCGCGGCGGCGGGCAGCGCCCACGCGCGCACGCGGCCCGGCAGGACGTAGCCGAGCAGGCCCGCGGAAATCGGAATGTCCGCGCCGCCGTTTTTCAGCGATACCGCGCTCAACTGCGCATGGATCGCCCCGCTGTTCGAGACGAGCAGAAACGGCTTGCCGTTTCTCTCGACGATGCTCCATTGCAGCTTCGGCTTGCCCGCTTCACCGGCTGGCGAAATAAATAGTCGTACAGAATATCGAAAGCGAAACTGAACGTTTGCACCGGCGGTAGCGCCTTCCGGCGGCAATTCATCGATGAGCAGACGATACGCGCGCTCCTGCTGCAACGGCTCCATGCTCGCGCGAATCACGCGGATGACCTGCTGTCCGCCCGCGGCCACTTCGGCGATAGGCGGGCTCGCGACGATCTCGCGCGTCGGCGTCAGCTTGTCCTGTTCATCGGCCTGATCCCAGACGAACGCGCGCACTTGAGCGTGGATCGGTTCGTCGCCGCCGTTGCTCAGGTTGATGACTTTGCCGTTCTCCGCGGCAGTGAGCTGGATCGTTACCGGGGAGATTTGCAATGAAGCGGCGAGCGTCGCGGAGCATTGCAGAAAGAGAAAAACCGCGCAGACGCGCGGTAGCAAGGTGGGCATCGTCGGTCTCCTTATGTCATCCCGACTATCCCATTGATATAGATTTATCTGCGAACAAGCAAGCGTCGCGCTGAGTGCGAGATGCTTGCAGCGCGATGCGAGGTTTAGAACACGACCGTCGCGGTGATGGTCGACGAATACGCGCCAGCCGCGGGCGTGTTCTGCGTCGGCACGCGGCCATAGACCGGGATGGTTTGCGCGCCGCCGTCGCCGGTGCCCGCGACCGTGTCGGTGTCCGCCGTGTTGCCCCAGACCTGCGTGCGGGCGATATCGCGATACAGGTTGAACGAGACGAATGCGTCGCCTGCTGCGTTGCCCATCTTGCGATCCGATATGGCCGAACCGGTGGCCGTGCCCGCGTCGAGGGCGACGGTGTAGGGCGTGCCCTTGGTGCAGGTGACCGACAGGCTGGCGTTCTGATCGATGTTCTGCGTGAGCACGCCGGTGCTGCCGAAATCGAGCGGATTGGCGGCGATCGAGCAATCGTCCTGAACCGTCAGCGTGACGTCGAAAGTCGCGGTCTTGCTCGTGGCGGCGAATGCATTCTGCGAACCGACGGCGCCGAGCGTGGCGGCGCTTGCAACGATGGCAATGACGGCGGCTTTCTTGAACAGGTTACGCATGAGGAACACTCCTGAGATCGAAAAGATGACTGATGCTGAATCGCGCTGGCGTCGCGAGGACATGGATGAATCATAGGGAATACGCGACTAAGACTGAATGAGACGACTCTTAATTGAGATAGGTAGGCGCGGTGTTTCGCTTGTTGTGGTTATGTCGCGGGCGTTATTGAGATTGATGCGTGCCGCGAATCACTGGCTGCCGGCACGGAGCATCTTCGTGCTAACTCATCCCGATTGCGCCTTCTAGAATGAAGAGCGATCGGGCGCGGTTCGACGATTTGAATTAGATATGCGAAGCAAATCAAAAAAGGGGATTGTCATGTTCGCTGAGAAGTGGAAATTGACGTTCGTGCTGCTTCCGTTGGCCGTGCCGTGTGCGGTGTCGGCGCACGGTACGATCGAGACGCCGATCAGCCGCGTCTATTCGTGCTACCTCGAGGGCCCGGAAAGCCCGACGTCGGCGCCGTGCAAGGCTGCGGTCGCGGTGGCGGGGCCATCATTCCTGTACGACTGGGCTGGCGTGAATCAACTGCCCAATGGCGATCACAAGGCTTTCGTGCCCGACGGGCATCTGTGCAGCGGCGGCAAGACCAACTACTACGGTCTGGATCTCGGCCGAAGCGACTGGCCGGCCACGACGATCTCGGCCGATCTGAGCGGAAACTACACATTCGTCTGGTACGCGACCGCGCCGCACGTCACGCGCTACTTCCAGATGTACATGACCTCGGACGGCTACGATTTCAATCAGCCGTTGAAATGGTCCGATCTCGACAGCAAGCCGTTCTGCGAACTCAACAGCGCGACGCTCGACAACGGGCGCTACAAGCTGCAATGCAAGCTGCCCGCGGGCAAAACGGGCAGGCGGATCATTTACACGATCTGGCAGCGCAACGACAGCGCCGAAGCGTTCTATGCGTGCAGCGACGTGGTCATCAACGGCGCGCGCACGACCTGGCGCGAGATGCGTCCGATCCCGACGACCGCGCTGGATCAACCGGCGGGCATGAAGATCACGCTGCGGGTCTTCGATGCGGACGGGCACGATCTGGAATCGATCAGCTATACGGTGACGGCGCAGACGACGGCCGCTGCGGACTGGGTGTATGCGATGGCGCAGAAGGTCAACTCGGATGCGAAGCATGTGCGGCTGGGGCTGATCGACAACAACGGCAACATCGTGCCGCAGAAGACGATGTCGGCGAACCGCATCTACGTCGACAGTCCGCAGGACTACAACTTCGCGGTCGATTACACCGGCGCGCCGGCACCTGCGCCTTCACCGACGCCGACGCCTTCACCTGCGCCCACGCCCACGCCCACGCCAACGCCCACGCCAACGCCAACGCCAACGCCAACGCCCACGCCCACGCCAACGCCAACGCCAACGCCAACACCTACGCCCGCACCGGCGCCAACGCCGACACCAACCCCCGCCCCCTCACCCAGCGCAGGAGGCGCGACATGCGCCATCGCGTGGCAGTCGGGCACGATCTACAAGGCGAAGGAAAACGTATCGGTGAGTGGCCGCAACTACAGCGCGCGCTGGGAGAACTCCGACGATCCCTCGCGCAATTCGGGCAGCGGCAAATCGTGGCAGGACCTGGGCGCGTGTTCGGGACAGACGTTGCTCGCGTGCGCCGCGCCGTGGAGCGCGAGCAAGACCTACGCGACCGCGGGCACGACGGTCAGCTACAACGGCATGAACTATCGCAACAAGTGGTGGAGCGCCAACGCCGATCCGGCGACGAACTCGGACGGCGCCTGGGAAAAAGTCGGAGCCTGCAAATGAGAGAGGGGGAGCGCGGCGCCCGCATCGAGGCGTCGCGCAAGTCTCATGCTTCAGCGCGAAAACGCCCGCGCCGGATCCACTTCGTCGCGATCCACTTCTCGCCTTTTTCGACGGGCGTGCCCGCGTGCAGCGTTTTTGGATCGCTTTGTCCGAGTTCGTTGACGTATTCGAAATAGAGCGCGCTGCCGCGCCGCGGATGAATCGCGAGTCCGATGTCCGGAAACGTCGTGTCGCCGCCTTGCTCGACTTCGTTGAGATAGAGGATGACCGTCGCGATGCGCTGCCCGCCGCGCTGCATGTGATGTTTGCTGCCGGCCTGCTCTTCGGGGAAGTAGTCGTAATGCGGGCGATATTCGCCGCCCATGCCGTATCGAAGGATATGCAGATCCTCGCCGTTCTCTACCGGCTGGCGAAACAGTTCGGCGATCCTTCGGTCGATCGTTTCGACGAGCGCATCCGTCGATGCATTGACGAACGCGCCTTCGCTCCTGCGTTCTTCGATGGTGATCTCCTTGCCCGAATCCGGATCGACGACGGACGAGCGCTGCACATGCTCGCGGCCGATCTCGATCAGCCGGTCGCATTCGGTGTCGTCGAGCACGTCGGCGACGAGCGCGATCACCGGCTGTTCGCTGCTGAACACCTTGGGCGCGGATCGATCGCTCGCGGTCAGCACGCGCGCCTGCGGCAGCATCGGCGTGCCGTAGAGATAGTCGGGCGATGTTTCATCGTCGGCTTGAGGCGCGTCGCCGGCAAGATGGCGCGCGAGCAGCAGGCGCGCGGTGTTCGGATGGAACGCGGCGGCGATCATCGCGTCGATCAGCGACTGATGCGTGCAGCCGCGGCGGATGTTGTCGTCGAGCCAGTTCTTCCATGTCGAATCGAAGCGGGGAATCGTGCTCATGGCGGCTTTCCGAGTATCACTAAACGATCGGTCCTTTCATGGAAGCACAAAAGCATCTGAATAACAACGGCGCGATTGAAACAGCCGCGCGGCTCGCGCAAAGCGAACTATGCTTTCTCAAGGCGCGGCATCGGGCCGTGTCGGATGAGGGATGAATCGCGCCATGCGAAGCGCATCGTTGAGGATCGAAGGCCGCCGTGCGATCGCCGTGTTGCTGGCGATCGGATGCCTCGCGCTTGGCGAGCGAGCGCGCGCCGCGTCGATGCTGCGCTGCGAGTCCGATGACAACACGGTCACGTATGTCAGCACGCGCATCGAAAACGCAAAGTGCATCCGCGTGAACATGAACTGGCAGTGGACGCCGCCTGCAGCGTCATCCGCATCGATGGCGTCGGCCGCGCCGCCCGCCGCGCCGCTCACGCGACGTCAGACCACGGCGCGCATCTACAGCTATGTCGAAGACGGCGTGCGCCACTTCGTGTCCAGGAAACCGGCCGGCGTTGCGGCGAACGTGACGGTCATCGAGTTGCGTTTCATGGAGGCGTGCAATCTGTGCTCGCCCGCCGATGACGTCAACGTTGCGGGGCTCGCGCTCGACACGCGTTCCTACGGACGCGAAATCGATGCCGCCGCCGCGTCGTTCAACGTCGACAGCGCGCTCGTGCGCGCGGTGATTCACGCGGAATCGGCGTATCGCGCGAACGCGATCTCCCGCGCGGGCGCGCAGGGCCTCATGCAACTGATGCCGGCGACGGCGACCCGCTTCAACGTCGGCGATCCGTTCGACGCGGCGCAAAACATTCGCGGCGGCGTGCAGTATCTGTCGTGGCTGCTCAGGCGCTTCAACAACAATCTCGATCTCGCGCTGGCCGCGTACAACAGCGGCGAGGCGGCCGTCGATCGCTACAACGGCGTGCCGCCATACAACGAGACGCGCACGTATGTGTCGCGCGTGAAGACGCTCGCCGAGCGTTATCGCGACGGGCGCTGAACGCTTCACGCGTTCCCTCGCGCGGATGTTGCCGCGAGGGAGCGCGCCGGCGCTTACTTCGTGTTGTCGACTTCGACCTTGCCGTTGTATGTCACCTTGCCGCGGAAGAAGTAGTCCGTGCACGCCTTGTAATCGCCCGGATTGATGAGCGAGAAGGGCATCTGATAGTCGACCAGCTTGCATCCCGTCGCCGGCTTGCCGTTGATCCACGAATAGTCCTTGTCGAGATACGCCTTGATCGCGGCGGCCGAGCCTTCGTTGAAGCCTTTCATGTTGGCGCAGCCGAGCGGTTCGTCGGCGGCAATGGTCACGCCCAGCTCGCGCGTGAACTCCTTGTACGCGTTGATGCGGTTCGTCACCTGCGATTTTTCCGCGCCGCCGCCGCCGCACTCGATCCCGCCGTTGATGATGAACACCGTCGCGCCGAAGCCCGGCTTCATGTTGTTGCCGATATCGACGGCGTTCGGTTTCCAGGTTCCGTCGACGGCCCAGGTCATCGGCGGCTTGGGCGTTTGCGGCGTCACGGCGAACCAGATCGCGGATGCGAAGTTGAGCCACGTATCCGCGACGCGTCCGGGATTGTCGAGCAGGATGTTGACGTCGCCATACAGCGCCTGCGAGAACGGGCCGAAGTTGTAGTTCCACGAGAGCTGCTTCGCGCCGCGCCCGAAGTAGTCGAGATACTTGCCCGAGGCATTCTTCGCGCACGGATAGAAGATCCAGTTCGTCGCGTGCGAGCCGGGGATGCACTGCTGATACGCGCCGACCGCCGAGCCTTCCGTGTATCCCGATTCGCGCAGGAACCACAGCCCTTGCTGCCAGAAGGGAATCGGCGTGTTTTGCGGCATCGTCGCGAGTACCGGGTTGTTGTGCTCGGCGTCGTTCGAGCGCGCTTGCGCCGGCGTCAGCGAATTCCAGTTCGCGCCGGTTTCCTGCACGAAGTGCGCGAACGATGTAGCGAGCAGCTTGCGACAGATGGCGTCGGCGTCGCGTCCGTCCGTGTAGTCGCCGCAGTAGGCCGGGAATTTAGCGATGCCGCGCAGGAAGTTCACGTACGAGTAAGCGATGTTGCGTACAGGGAAGAGCGCGTCGAACTTCGCTTCGGGGATGATCGCTTCGACGCGCTTCACGTTCGACGGATTGGCGGCGCGTTTCGGCACGACGGCGTTGACTTCGTCGTCGGGCAGCACGCGCAGGGCGTCGCGCAGCGTCGCGATCTGGCCGCCGGATTGGTCGATCAGCGCTTTCTCGGACGCGTTGAACTGGGCCTGCGTCGGGTAATCGGCGGGCGCGGGGATGTAGGTGATTTGAGGTTTGTAGGACGCGGGGGTTGGCGTTGGCGTTGGGGTTGGAGTTGGCGCTGGGGTTGGCGTTGACGTTGGGGTTGGCGTTGGGGTTGGCGTTGGGGTTGGCGCTGGCGCTGGCGTTGGCGTCGGAACCGGAGTGGGCACAGGTACGGGCGTCGGCGTCGGCGTCGGCACCGGCACCGGCACCGGAGTCGGCGTGGGCGTTGGAGTCGGAACAGGCGTAGGCGCAGGAACAGGCGTAGGAACGGGCGTCGGGCTCGGCGTTGCGCCGCTGCACGCGCCGAGGTCTTCCCACACGCCATACGCGCCCGATTGCGCGGGATTGTCGCCCTGCGTCCACCACTTGCTTCGATAGTTCCGCCCGTTGTACGTCACGCGCGTGTTCGCCTGCGCATAAACCTGACTCGCGGACCACGCCGTGTAGCAGCCGGACGGTGTTGGTGTCGGCGTTGGCGTTGGCGTTGGCGTTGGTGTCGGCGTTGGTGTCGGAACCGGCGTCGGCGTCGGCGTGGGCGTCGGAACAGGCGTCGGAGTCGGAACCGGAACCGGAGCAGGAACCGGCACAGGCGTCGGAGCCGGAGCCGGCGCAGGCGTCCCCGCCGCGCCGACATCCTTCCACAACGTCGGCGACGCAGCCGGATTCCATCCCGCGCCGGGATAAGCCGTATGCGTCTGCAAAGCCTGATAGACGCGTCCGTTGTACGTGACTGTCGTGCCCGCCGAATAGGTCGTGCCCTCGGTCCAGGCCTGCTGCGCGAACGTCAGACCCGCCTGAAGCATCAGCGCGGCCGGCAGCAATGCCAGCTTTCTTCGAATCGATGTCATCTCAGTCTCTCCAGCGTGAAGGTCCGGATGCGCGCCGGACGATTGAAGTCGGCTACCGTCGGCTCATGTTCTTTTCCGGGTAGTACGTGAACTTCCATTCCGAAATGCTCGTCTGCAGCCCGAAGCTCGCATCGCTGTCGGAAAATCCGTCCTTCTTGAGCGGCGCTTCGTTCGATGCGCTGTACACGCCGTATAACTCGCCGTCCGGCCCGCGAATCTCCTGCCACGGGCCGTCGTTGGTCATCGGATCGGCATAGGCCTCGCGCAGATAGCGCTGCACGTATGACGCGCGCGGATCGCGCAGCAGATCGTCGAAGCGCTTCGGGAACGCGCCGCTCTTGTCGGCCTTGACGTAAGCCTCGATCGCCCGGCGGATCGCGTCGCCGCGGCGCAGCAGCTCGTCTTCCTTCACGCGCTGGATTTGCGTGGTCCATACGGTGCCGACCGCCATCAGATAGATGGAGATCAGCGCGACGCACATCAGCGCCCACAACATGCCGAAGCCGCGCTCGCGCTTTCGACGTGCGCCGCCGCGCCGCTCACCACGCGCTGTAATCGCTGCCATCCTTGCCCTTGCCTTTCGCGCCGCTGCGCACGTTGTAGACGCCGGGTGTGCCGTCGGCGGGCGGCTCGGTCGTCCATGCGGTGCGATTGCCCGCGACGGGGTCCATCGGTATCTCGCGCAGATAGCGCTTCTGCACGAGCTCATCCAGCGATTGCGGATAACGCCCCTGATCCGCGCGAAAGCGGTCGATGGAATCGCGCATCGCGGCGAGGTTCTGATGCAGCACGGTTTCCTTCGCCTTGTCCGCCTGGCCGAAGTAGCGCGGCACGACGAGCGTGAGCAAGGTCGCGATGATCGCCAGCACGACCAGCAACTCGATCAGCGTGAATGCGCGCAGCGCCTTCTTCCACATGGCTCTCACCACTTTCGATAGGGAACGCCGTTGAGACCGGTGCCTTCGGAGAGCGAATAGACGTCGTAGACGTCGTCGCCTTCGCTCGGCGAATCGGGCGGGCTCGCGTAGCTGCGCTTGCCCCAGGTCGCGTCGTCGGAGCGGCTCGGGCAGTCGCACATCGGGTCGCGCGGCACGCGGCGCAGAAAGTAGATGCGCGCGTGCGTCGGACTCGTCTTGTCGACGACGCCCTCGACGAGCGTTGCAAGCTTCGCCGGATAGCCCGTCTCGCCGACGGGACGGTCGATCTTGCCATCGTCGCCGGCTTTCTTGTAGGCGTCGATCGCGTCGCGGATGCTCCACAGCGCGCGCCTGAACTCGTCCTCCCGGTTGCGCTGCGCGGCGATCTGCACGAGGGGCGCGGCGACCATCGCGAGCGCGGCGAGGATCGCGAGCGTGACCAGCAGTTCGATGATCGTGAAGCCCTTTTCCATCGTCGTCGGCCGGCTGCGCGGTTCAGGGCTGCTCGCGCGGCAGCCGCTGCGCTTCGCCGGTTGACTGAAGCGTCGGCGCGGGCGGCGGCAGGATCGCGATGGGCGGCGCGCTCGGCGGCTCGTTCGGCACGGATGGAGCCGATGGAGCCGATGGAGCCGATGGAACGGGCGGCGGGGCTGCGGCGACCGCACCGGCCGCGACTGCCGGCGCGGCGGCGACCGGCGGCGGCAGACGCAAGCTCTCGTTGCCGGTCACGACATCGCGCTCGGTGCTGATGCGCGTTTCCGTGCCCGAATCGAACTGCATCGCGTTGCCGGTCGGCACGGCCTGATTGCGCACGATGCGCGGCGTGAGCAGCAAGACGAGTTCGGTTTCCTTCGAGTCGTCGGCGCGCGAGCCGAAGATGCGGTCGAAAATCGGCAGGCGGCTCAGTCCCGGCAAGCCCGATCCCGAGCTGCGATCGTTGCGCTGGAGCAGGCCCGCGAGCATCTGCGTTTCGTTGTTGCGCACGCTCATCACGGTTTCGGCGGTGCGGGTGCCGATCTGGTACGCGACGAGCCCGGTCGACGTCGTGATCGTGTCGGTGACATTCGACACTTCCATGCGCAGCTTCACCTGCACTTCGTCGGGACTGGCGATCACCGGCGCGACTTCCAGCGTGAGGCCGACGTCCTGATAGTTGACGCTCTCGGAGCTGAAGTTGCTGGAGAGCGTCGTCGTGACGACGGGCAGCCGGTCGCCGATCAGCACCTTCGCCTTCTCGCGATTGCGCACGCGGATGCTCGGATTGGCGAGCGTGCGCGTCTTGCCGTGCGTCTGCAAAAAGTTGATGCCGACCGGCCCGATCCGCACCAGCACGTCGCTGCTGTTGAGGTTATGCAGTTGTTCGAGCGTGACGGTGTTGTCGGGCAGCGTGGTGCCGTCGTCGATCGTGCCGTACTTGAGCCCGAACGTGATGCGGTCCGGATACTGGATACCCATGTTCAGCAGATCGGACGACGACACTTCGAGCACCTGCGCGTCGATGACGACTTCGGCGGGCGTCACGTCGAGCGCGCGGATGATGCGCTCCGCCACTTTGATCGTGTCCGGCGCGTCGCGCATGATGATCGCGTTGGTGCGCTCGTCGAGCACGGCGTCGCGCGTCTTGACCATCTGCTTGAGCACGCCGAGCACCTGCGCCGCCGTCGAGTTCTGCAGATAGAACGTCCGCACGACGAGATCCTTGTACTCGGTTTCCTTGTCGGGCCGCTTCGGGTAGATGAGGATCGAATTGCCGCTCACGATCTTGCTCGAAAGCTGATTGGCCTGGAGCACCATCGACAGCACCTGCTTGACGGGCGTGTTGCTCGCGAAGATCGTGGTCGGCGCGGTCGCTTGCACTTCGCGGTCGAACGTGAAGTTCAGCCCGGTGATGTTCGACACCAGCTCGAAGATGCTGATGATCGGCTGATCGCGGAACTGCACCGTGATCGGTTGATCGAGGTCCTTGTTGAGCTTCGGCTCGATCGATTGGCCCTTCGGCGCGAGCAGTTCTTCGCGCAGCCGGATCGCGCGCGCGTTGTCGGGCTGCTTCGCGAGCACGTCGATAACGGCCGAGAGCGCCGCCTGCGGCTGATCCAGACGCACCGATTCGGCGTAGCGCACTTCCGCGTCGATCGGCGCCTGTCGCTCGATCCACTCGATCATCTCGCGCGGGTTGTCGTCGCCGGGCGCGGCCTGCTGCGCCTTGTGCGCCCAGCCGAGCGCCTGCGCCGCGTCGCCCGCGCGGTACGCGACGGTCGCGCGTTGCAGGTATTCCATCGACAGTCTGCGCCGCAACGCGAGATACCAGCTTCTGATTTCCAGATCGTCGGGATACTGCGCGCTTTGCTGCGCGAGCAGTTCGAGCTGGGCGTCGGGCGGCATGCCCGCGAGCCGGTTTTGCAGATCCTGCCGATGCAGATCCCCCGCGCATGCCGCGATGAGCGGAATCAACAGGCAGACCGTCACGTCTTTGAGCCGGCTCATTTGAGTTCTCCAAGCGACAGCGTCTGCCGGCGCTTCAGCGGCAGGTACGTGAACTGGACTTCGCGGCGGCTGATGTCGTCGATGCGATAAGCGTTCAGCATCACGTCGCCCTTGTGCAGGAAGCCCTTCTTCTGGCAGTTCATGCAGAGCGGGAACTCGCGGTTCGCGCCGGAAATGACCACATAGAAAACGCCTTGCTGATCGAGCCAGAGCGAGCGAACCGCGAACGGCAGCGGCGGCGGCTCGGGCGGCGGCGGCGGCTTCGACGGCTTGGGCGGTTCGGGCGGCGGAGGCGGCGGCGGTGGCTGCCAGTTCTGCGTCGGAAAGAGATCGATGGGCGCGGGTCCGGCCGCCGCGACGATATCGGCTGCGCTCGCCGCCGGCGGCGCGGAAGCGGGCGCGGCGGGCTTCGCCGTCGATGTCGTCGCTGACTGTTGCGGTTCGGGCGCCGTATCGTCGCCGCCGCGAAAATACGTGAATACGACGAGCGCGAGCGCCGCCAACATCAGCCCCAGCACCGGACGCGAGATCTTCAGGGTGCGCAGGTCGAGCCGGCTCATTTCGTTGCTTCCACGAGAAACGCGCATTGCAGGCGCACCTCCAGTTGCGTCACGCCGATATTCGGCCGCGACAGGCTGAGCCGCTCGCAGCGCAGGCCCGGCAGCGTCCGCAGTTCGTGCATGAAGCCGCGGAACTGCAGATAAGTGGCGCTGAACGTCGTCTCGACGACATAGCGCCGCAGCGACGGATCGTCCTTCTCCTGCGCGGCGAGCTGATACGTGATCTGCGGAATCGCGATGCCGTTCTTCGCCGCGATCGCATGCAGACTGTGCAGGAACACGAAATAACGCTCCTCGGGGCTGACCGGCGCGACGGCTTCGTCGGGCGAGGGCGGCGGCGGTTGCGTCAGATGGACGGCGCGCGCGTTCAGATCGGCCTCACGCTGCGCGATGTCGCGATGCAAGGGCAGGATGTCGGTCAGCGCGACGATCGCCGCGCCCGCGATGAGCAGTACCGCGAGCAGCCCGAAGGTGCCGAGCCGCCACTGCGCGCGCCGCAGTTCCCAGACGAGGCGGTTCATCGGCGCGCTCCGCTCGGATGGGCGGCGTGGCTCGCCTGGGGCCGCGCTTGCGATGCGGCCGGAGCGGCGGAAGCCGGCGACGCCGCCGAAGCCGCCGAAGCCGCCGAAGCCGCCGATGCCGCCGATGCCGCCGATGCCGCCGATGCCGCCGATGCCGCCGAAGCCGCCGAAGCCGCCGATGCCGCCGATGCCGCCGAAGCCGCCGATGCCGCCGAAGCCGCCGAAGCCGCCGTCGATGCCGCCGATGCCGCCGATGCCGAAGCAGCGGCCGCAACCGCCGAAGCCGCCACCGGGCGCGCGACGAACGCCTTCCACGTGACCTGCAACGACGTCTCCACCGATGGCGCCGGCGGTCCCGGCTTCTGAATCTGCCGCTTGATCGCGACGCTTTCCGCGCCGGGCTGCGCCTGAAGCCAGTCGGCGTAAGAGATCGCTTCCTGGACCGAGCGCGTCTCGAACTGCATGTTGATCTGCCGCGACGCGGTGACGAAATCCAGCGACAGCAGCGCGATATTCGGATGCCATCCGCCTTCGATCAGATCGCGCGCCGGTTCCGTCGCGTAGCGCTGCTGCGCCATCAACTGCGCCATGCGCGCGTCGCCGGACTCGCGATGCGCGTTGCTGATCACATGAAACTTCGCTTCCTGCTTCGCGATCGTCGCCTCGCGTTCGTCGAGCGCCTCGCCTTGTTCCTTGAGCGCGTCGCGATACTGCATCGCCGCGATCAGCGCGACGATCCCGACGACGAGCGCGAGCAGCCCCACGGCCGCGCCGGGCCGGTTCGGACGATGCAGGTCGATGACGGGCGCTTTCATGTCGCGGCATCCCAGGGCGCGGGCAGCCATTCGACGAGCGCGGCGTCGGCCGACCAGCGCTCGCGCGCGTCCGGTCCGCCCGGTCCGCCCGGTCCAATCACGTAGCGGCGTTCGGGCGGCGTATCGGCGCAGAGCGCGAACGCGTCGCGCAGCACGCCATCGAGCGCGCCCTCGCGCGTGCGCGTCACCGGCAATGCGATGAAGGCCGTCCATCCGCCGCCGCGCCGCAGCCCGATATGCGCGATGGCCGCGTCACGCTCCGTTTCCTCCAGCGCGACGATCGCGATCGCGCCGTCGCGGATGCGCGCCGCATGCTTCTGCATCGCGAAGGTATACGCCGGCTCGATGCCGAGCAGTTGCAGCTTGCGCGTCTTGCACAGACGCTCGATGCCCGCGCACAGCGCCTCCGATATCGCGGCGGCGAGGCGTCCCTGTTCCCACGCGCCATCGGTGACGGCGTAGCGCCACGCCTCGGTGCCCGCGCCCATCTGCACGGCCTGCACGCGTGCGGCGGCGACCCAGTCCTGCGGCTTCGGCAGCGGCTGCCACGGCAGCGCGTGATAGCGCGCGAACGGTGCGCCGACCACCACGCGCAGCGCATGCAGACCGAGGTTCGCGGGCTTCGGCGCGAGCGTTTCGATGGCCTTGAGCGCCGCGGCGACATCGTTCGCCGATGACAGCGGCATCGGCGCGCCGCCGAACGTGCGGGCGTGCCGTCCGTCGATCCAGAACGTCGTGCGGCTCATGAATGCGGGCGTTTCGATCGACGGCGCATTCAACTTCGGCCGCTTCTTCGCGACGCTGCGCAACGCTTCGAGATGGTCCGACCAACGCGACATGATTCGCCTCCGTCAGCCTTCGACCATCGTGACGCGATTGACTTCGGCGAGCGTCGTGCGTCCGTCGGCGACCGCGCGCAACGCGATGCCGCGCAGCGGCACGAAGCCGCTCTGATACGCGAGTTGCTTCAGCTCGACGATCGGCCGCCGCTCGACGAAGCATTGCTTGATCGCATCGTTCAGGCGCAGCACTTCCGCGATCGGCTGGCGTCCGAGATAGCCCGTGCGCCTGCACGCCTCGCAGCCCGCGCCTTTGCGGAAACGCCAGCCGGCGATCTCTTCGCGCGTGAGCGCCGAAGCGCGCAGCAGCGCGTCGTCGGGCGGATCGTCGTCGCGCACGCAATGCGGGCAGTTCTTGCGCATCAGCCGTTGCGCGACCGCGCCGAGCAGCGCGTCGACGAAACTGTGCATGTCGACGCCCATGTGCAGGAAGCGGTCGAGCACGGAGAAGACGTTGTTCGCGTGGACGGACGTCAGCACGAGGTGGCCGGTCAGCGCTGCCTGCACGGCGATGCCCGCCGTTTCGCCATCGCGGATTTCGCCGACGAGAATCTTGTCCGGATCGTGCCGCAGGATCGAGCGCAGGCCGCGCGCGAACGTGAGCCCTTTCTTGTCGTTGATGGGAATTTGCAGCACGCCCGGCAACTCGTATTCCACCGGATCTTCGATCGTGATGATCTTCTCGTCGCCGGTATTGATTTCGGTGAGCGTCGCGTAGAGCGTCGTCGATTTGCCCGAGCCGGTCGGCCCGGTCACGAGCAGGAGACCGTACGGCTCGTGCGCGATCGTGCGGATCGCCTCGACGATCTCCGGCTCGTGGCCGATCGAATCGAGCCGCAGCGCGGTGGCGCCGGCCTCGCCGCGTTGCTTGTCGAGCACGCGCAGCACGGCGTCTTCGCCGTGGATCGACGGCATGATCGAGACGCGAAAATCGATCTCGCGCTGATTGATGATCGCCTTGAAGCGCCCGTCCTGCGGAATGCGCCGCTCGCCGATATCGAGATCGGCCATGACCTTCAGGCGCGACAGCACTTGCTCGGCCGTGTCGATGCCCGGCGCGCTCGCCGTTTCCTGCAGCACGCCGTCGATGCGGTATTTGATGACGAGTCCCGCCGCCGTGCTTTCGATATGGATATCCGATGCGCGGGCCCGCAGCGCGTCGTACAGCGACGAATTGACGAGCCGGATCACGGGATGCACGTCGGCGGCGAGCGTGGCGAGCGTGATCTCGACGCCCGCATCGGCGCTCGCCGACGACTTGCCCTCGACGCTGATCTGCGTGAGCGCCTGATGCGCCGATTCATGCAGCGCGAGGTACGCCATCAGTTCGGCGGGCACGCAGAACGCGAACGCGAAGGGCTTCTTCACGCGGTTCATCGCCCAGGCGCGCATGTTGGCGTCGAAAGGGTCGGCGAGCACGAGCCACAAGTGCGCGCCGGGGTCGTCGGCGAGCAGGCACTTGCGCGACATCGCGTCGCCGAAAGAGAGCAGGTCGAAGCGCGGCGTGAGCGTTTCGAGCGCTTGCGCGTCGAAGCCGCGCAGGCCGAGCGTCGCCGTCACGTTATGCAGATAGTCGGCGGGATCGTGATCGGCATCGTCCCAGAATCGCTGCTGGCGCGTGCGCGTATCGGGCGCGATGTGCGCGGCTTGTTCCATGATTCACCCCACGGCTCCGGCCAGTTGGAAGATCGGCATGTAGAGCAGGAAGATGATCGTCCCGATGATGCTGCCCACCACCAGCATCAGGACGGGCTCGACCACGCGCATCAGCGTGTCGATCGCGCGGTCCAGCTCTTCGTCGCAAAACTCGGCCGAGCGCGTCACCATGCCGGCCAGCTCGCCGCTTTGCTCGCCCACGCGGATGAGCCGTTCGGCCACCGGCGTCGTCAGGTTCGCGGCGGGCAGCGCGCCGGAGAGCGGCTTGCCCGCGCGAATTTCGTCGAGCGCCTGCGCGAGCGCCGTCTGCAATTGCGCGGGCAAGACCTGCGCGGCGAGTTCCATCGACGTAACCATCGACATGCCGCCCGCGAGCAAGAGGCCGAGCGTGCGGTAGAAGCGCGTCAGCGCGAAGAGGCGCTGATAGTCCGCGAGCTTCGGCAGCCGCATGAACGCTTCGAAGAGCCGCGCGCGCACCTTCTCGCTGCGCAACGACAAGCCCGCGCCGACGATCGCGCCGACGACGCCCGCGAGCAGCAGCCCGCCGTGCGCCTCGACGAGATTTCCCCATGCGAGCATCACGCGCGCGGAGAACGGAATCTCCTTCATCGACGCGAACACCTGGCTGAACTTCGGGATCACGTAGAACGCGAGAAACAGGACGATGAGCGCGCCCGTCGCGATGACGATCGACGGATACACCATCGACGACACGACTTTCTTGCGCACCACGGAGAGCCGCGCGTCGTAGTGGTGATAGCGCTTGAGCGCCTCGGCGAGATGGCCGGTCTGTTCGGCGGAGGCCACGGTCGCGACGTAGAGCGGCGGAAAATGCGCGGGCTGCCGCTCGAGCGCGCGCGACAGCGGCTCGCCTTCGTAGAGCGCGGAAACGATCTGCGCGAGCACTGTGCGATTGAGCCCGTCGCGGCTCTTGTCGCGCAATGTCTCGACGGTCTCGACGAGGCTCAGGCCCGCTTCGAGCAGCGCGATCAGCTCTTGCGTGAAGAGCGCGCGCTCGAACACGGGCTTGCGGAACGTGAAGCCCCCCTTGCGCTTTTCGAGCGGCGTCGCTTCGATGAGCGACAGACCCATGTCGGCGACGCTCTGGCGCAACTGGGCGTCATCGGCGGCGTCGAGTTCCAGCTCCTGCTGGCCGCCGTCGCTTTCGACCCGTACGCGATATCGCATGGCGCTCACCGCGCGGATCATTTGGCGACGATGTCCGCGTCCTCGCCCGATCCGCCCGGCTTGCCGTCGGCGCCGTAGGTCATCAGGTCGTAATCCTTGCCGCCTTCGCCCGGCGATCGATAGATATACGGCTTGCCCCACGGATCGTTCGGAATCGCGCTGCTCATGTACGGACCTTCCCAGCCCGACGTGTTGCCGACGTTGGTCATCAGCGCGGCGAGGCCGGCGTCGGTGCCCGGATAGTGCCCGGTGTCCAGCCGATAACGGTCGAGCGCGCTTTCGATGCCCTTCATCTGCGATGCCGCCGTCTTGCTGCGCGCCTTGCCCACTTCGCCGAAGAGCTTCGGTCCGACATAGCCCGCCAATAGCGCGATGATGAGCAGCACCACCAGCAGTTCAAGCAAGGTGAAGCCGCGCCGGCGCAAGCCGATGCCGGTCTGCGTCAGCTTTCCCCTCAGTGCGGCAGCCTTCGTCAAATGGTTATACATGGCAGCCCCCGGCAGGTTCGGATCTCGGCGCCGCGCGCGTCTGCCCGGTCGGGCGATACGCGCGCGGCCCGTCGAGCATCACTTCAGTCCGTCGCTCATCACTTTCAGCAACTCGGCGTTGGGTCCGTCGCCGTCGAGTTCCCAGGCGAACGAGCCGCGCAGGTTCTGCGCTTTCACGTAGTCCATCTTGAGTTTCATGGTTCCGGGCGTGTCGTAGGACCACCAGGTGGTGCCGTCGAACTTGTACGCGGTTTTCGCGACCGGATGCTCGTACACCGTGCCGGCCGCGCTCTTCAGGAGGCGGTAGTCCTGGATGCCTTCCTCGTACTTGCCCGGCGCGGGCTTGGTGGCTTTCTGATACAGGCCGTCGCCTTGCGGACCCTTGGTGACGCCGGTCCAGCCGCGTCCGTAGAACGGCACGCCGACCACGATCTTCGATGTCGGCACGCCGCCTGCGAGCAGCGCCTTCACCGCTCCGTCGACGTTATAGGTCGGCGCATACTGGCCCGCCTTGTAGTTCGGGCTGTCGGGGTCGCCGTAGAGCGGCGCCTGGAAGTCGGTCGGCCCGTTGGTTTCCCATCCGCCGTGGAAGTCGTACGACATGATGTTGATCCAGTCGAGCGACTTGCTGTATTCGCCCGGCTCGGTCATCGCGATCTTGTCGCCGCCCGCGCCGATCGCGACCGTCAGCAGATAGCGCTTGCCGTTCTGGGCGCCGATGGCGTCGAGTTGCTTGCGGAACTCGGCGAGCAGCAGCGTGTAGTTCTTCTTGTCGTTCGGATCGACGGCGTTGTATGGCTGGCCGCCGCCGCCGGGGAATTCCCAGTCGATGTCGATGCCGTCGAACACGTCCGCGCCGATGCCGTCGCCGCCCGCGTTCGAGCCGGCGTCATAGGGCAGATTGCCCTTGATGTAGACGTCGATGCACGAGCTCACGAGCTGCTTGCGCAGCGCGTCGGTTGCCGCCGCTTTGCCGAACCATCGCGACCAGGTCCAGCCGCCGAGCGAAATGATCACCTTCAGGTTCGGATGCTTGGCCTTCAACTGCTTGAGCTGATTGAAGTTCCCTTTCAGCGGGCCGGCTCCGGCTTTGCCGTAGCGCGGATCGTTCGTCGGGAAGTCCCAGGTGTCGCCCTTGCCGCTGACGGCTTCGTTGGCGCCGAAGTTCTTTTGATAGTCGGCCCAGGCGTCGCCGCCGGTGCCTGCGTCCGCGGCGTTCGGATTGGTCGCGCCCGGCTCGGCCTTGTTGATGATGCCGCACTCGTAGCCGCCGTTCTTCTGGTAGAGGTTGCCGAACGCGTAGTTGATGAACGTGAGCATCGAGGCAGAGCCGGTCGTGTCGACGTCCTTGAGCTTGTAGTTGCGGTCGTAGATGCCCCACTGCGCGAAGTAGCCGCCGATTTCACGCGCCCCTGAGGGGGAGGGTGCGGGTGTGGGTGTGGGTGTCGGCGTCGGTGTTGGGGCCGGCGTTGGCACCGGCGTTGGCGTCGGTGTTGGAACCGGCGTGGGCGTCGGCGTTGGTGTTGGAACCGGCGTCGGCGTCGGCGTGGGCGTGGGCGTCGGCGTCGGCGTGGGCGTGGGCGTGGGCGTCGGAACGGGTGTTGGCGTCGGCGTCGGAACCGGCGTCGGCGCAGGAGCAGGAGCAGGCGACGGCCCGCCCGAGCACGCGCCGAGATCTTCCCATACGCCGTATTGCCCGGATTGCGCCGGATTTTCGCCCTGCGTCCACCACTTGTTTCGATAATTGCGGCCGTTGTACGTCACGCGCGTGCCCGCCGTCGCATAAGCCTGCGTCGACGACCACGCGTCATAACACGCGGAGCCCGACGGTGTCGGCGTGGGCGTCGGAGTCGGAGTCGGCGTTGGCGTTGGCGTGGGTGTTGGAGTCGGCGTTGGAGTCGGTGTCGGCGTGGGACTCGGGGTTGGAGTCGGTGTCGGCGTCGGCGTGCCGCCCGTTGCGCCGAGATCCTTCCACAACGTCGGCGTGGTGGAAGGCGTCCATCCCGCGCCGGGGTAGGCGGTATGCGATTGCAGCGCCTGATACGTGTGGCCGTTGTAAGTGACGGTGGCGCCTGCCGAATATGTGGTCCCTTCCTGCCACTCGGCGCCATTGGCGCTGACTGAATAGGCAACCAGCAATGCCAGCGTCAATGCGCTAATTTTGGAATGCTTAACAAGGCGATTCATGAGAATGGCCTCCTTTGTTTCGATTATGGTTGGTTTCGATTCTCTACATTGTCAAGCTGTTTGCCTCAAACGCCGCGCATTTCAAGCGCCTATACGCGGATATATTGATAATCCAAGCTTCTCCACTAAGCAAGTTGGAAATTGATGATTAGTTTTCCTTCTGGTTTTCTTATAGGCGTGCTTTTTACGCGACGCAAAGAATACTGCTTCGAAATATGGCACCGTCGATTTGAATATGCACGTCGCGAGTTCGACATCGGGCCGTTATTTTCAATCGGCATTCCGGCGATATGGATCGTTGATGCATGCAGCGATGCGAATGTGAAACGCGCCGCAGGTCCGTATGCGGGATCGCTTTAATCGCCTGCCGGTATATCGGCGTATCGGTGCGTCAGAACTGAACCGTGACGGCAACGATCGGTGGATAGTTTTCGCTGCCGGACACACTGGTCGATGCCGCCGCGCCCTTGACGTGAGATGCGTGCTCGATCGATTGCAACGATAGCGCCTCACCCGAAGCCGATCTCGCTTCGACGCCGACGCGATACGGCGTTTTGGTCCCGCCGCAATTCACCGCGACGCGGCTTGCCTGATCGATTTCGACAGGTGCGCCGGGCGTGACGATCGAGCAGGCATTTTCGATTGTCAGCGCGATGTCCATTTTGGCCGTGCCGCTTTTCGCGAAACCTTCGGGAGACACAGCAAGCGTTTCCGCCGCAATCAAGGCGGCGAATGCGGCATGGTAGAGCGAGTGACTTTTCATGAATGGACCCGAGGGGATATTGATTTTTCGCGCCATGCAACAGTGCATATGCGCGGGTGCTTTCTAAAAAGCCCCGCGCCTTTGAAAAAAGGAAACCGAAATGCTTAGAAAACCAGCGTCGCGGTGATGGTCGACGAATACGTGCCCGCAGCCGGCGTGTCTTGCGACGGCACGCGGCCATAAACCGTGATGCTCTGGCTCGAGCCGTCGCCCGTGCCTGCGACCGTGTCGCTGTCCACCGTATTGCCCCAGACCTGCGTGCGCGCCGTATCCCGATACAGATTGAATTCGACCGATGCATCGCCGGCCGCGTTGCTCATCTTGCGGTCCGCGACAGTCGAGCCGTTCGCGGTGCCCGCGTCGAGCGCGACGCTGTAGGCCGTGCCCTTGGTGCATGTGACCGAGAGCGTCGTCGTCTGATCGAGGTTGTTGCTGATCACACCGGTGCTGCCGAAATTCAGCGGGTTCGCGGCGATGGAGCAGTCGTCCTGCACGGTCAGCGTGACATCGAAGGTCGCGCTCTTGCTGGCGGCCATTGCATTGGGCGAAGCGACGACGCCGAGCGTGGCGGCGCCGGCAACGATGGCGATGACGGCGGCTTTGCTGAACAGATTGCGCATGAGAATCTCCGGTATCAGATTGACGACGCCGATTGCGTTTGGCGTCGCGAGAACATGAGCAAATGATAGGGAGCGCGCGTCTAAGACTGAATGAGACGACTCTTATTTGAGATGGTGAAACGAGCGGTTTCGCCGGATGGCATTGTGCTGACGCGTTTATCGAGATGCCGACGCTACATGTGAAAACGGCCTCCCGAAGGAGGCCGCCTGGCTGCCGGAGACGACGTGGATTCAGATCAGTCCTTCGGCCTTGAGCGCGGCCTGCACGCCCGGGCGCGCGCCGACACGCGCCTGATACGCGACGAGCGCGGGCCACTTGCCGAGGTCGAGATCGATATGCTTCGCCCAGCTCAAAACCGTGAACAGATACGCATCGCCGATGCTGAATTCGTTGCCGAGCAGGAACTGCTTGTCATCGACTTGCTGCGCGACGTAGGCGAGACGGCGTTCGAGATTGGCCATCGCCGCGGCCTTCCAGTCGCTGCTTGCGGCCGGGTTGAAGAACGGCGAGAAGTTCTTGTGCAGTTCCGTGCCGATGAACGTGAGCCAGCTTTGCAGACGGTACCGCGCCATCGCATCGTTGAGCGGCGCGAGATGCTTCGCCGGAACCTGATCGGCGATGTATTGCATGATCGCCGGGCCTTCGGTCAGCAGTTCCCCGTTGTCGAGCAGGAGCGCGGGCACGTAACCCTTCGCGTTGATCTTGGTGAAATCCGCGCCGCTCGCGGTGAGCTTGGTCTTGAGATCGACGGCTTCGGTTTCGTAGGCGAGCCCGGATTCTTCGAGCGCGATGTGCGACGCGAGGGAACAGGCGCCTGCCTTGTAGAACAGTTTCAAAACAATTCCTCCAGGATGAGTCGCACGATTATGAACGATGTCGTGCTTGCGCAGCATCCGCTATCGCGAAACGAATTGTGTCGTTTGATGAAAGATCGAACCGCGATCAATCGAGGATGAAATCGCGCGAGGATGCGACGGTCTTCGGCGGCATCGGGAAGTCGGGGTCGGCGGCCATGTCGTGCAGCGCGGCTTCGATCGCGTCGCAGATGGCGTTCAACGCGAGATCGTTTTCCTCGAGGCCGAACGGATCTTCGATCTGCGCGGCGATCGCCTCCAGCGCCATGAACGCATACGCGACGAGCAACGCGAAAAGCGGCGTGAGCAGGCCGGCGCCATCGACGAGGCCGAACGGCAGCATCACGCAGAAGAGGTAGATCGTGCGGTGAATCATCACCGAGTAGGAGAAGGGCAGCGGCGTGGAGGCGATGCGCTCGCATCCGCCGATCACATCCGAAAGCGCGTTCAGATTGTGCTGAATCGCGAGGACGGCATAGCCGTCGAGCGCGTCTTCCCGCTTGCGTTCGGCGACCCATTCGCCGAGCCAGAGCAGAATCAGCGCGGGCCGGAACTTCGCGGCGGCCACGCGTGCGTGCAGTTCAGGCGAGAGGCGGGGCGCGAGATCGGCGAGCGCGTCGGTGTTGCGCAGTTGATGTCTCAACGCGTGAGGCAGCGCGCCGAGCGCGGACAGAAAACGTCGCTCCTCAGCGCGGTCGCGATTGTCCGGCAGCGACAGCGCCTGCTGCGCCAGCGCGCGCGATGTGTTGAGCAGCGTGCCCCACAGCTTGCGGCCTTCCCACCATCGCTCGTAACTCGCGCTATTGCGGAAACCGAGAAACACCGCGAGCGCGATGCCGACGAGCGCGAACGGCGGCGTGCCGAGCCCGAGCGGATAGTGCCGCATGTGGTCGTGCATGAAGATCGCCGCGAGCGACAGCGCGAAGATCAGCCCGAGGCGCGGCAGCAGTTGCGGCAGCACGGAGCCGCGCCACACGAACAGCAGCCGGAACCAGTTGAGCTTGGGGCGAATGATCATGGACGAGCTTGCCGGTGAAACCGCAATGAATTTCCGATTATCTCGAAAATAAGGTGCATCGCGCGCGAGACATGACGTCGCGTGCGGAAACGAAAAGGCCGTCCTTGCGAACGGCCTTCGAGATCAGCAACGCGAGAATGCGATCAGAGCGCCGCGCGCGCCGCCTTCGCCGCCGCGCGCACCTGATCCGGCGCGGTGCCGCCCGGATGATTGCGGCTCGCGACCGAGCCTTCGAGCGTCAGATAGTCGAACACGTCTTCGCCGATCAGATGCGCGACGTTCGGCAGTTCGATACGCATCGCGTCGAGCGACAGGTCCGCGATATCGCAGCCGCGATCGTCGCAGATACGCACCGCGTGCGCGACGGCTTCGTGCGCGTCGCGAAACGGCAGGCCGCGCTTCACGAGATAGTCGGCGAGATCGGTGGCGGTCGAGAAGCCTTGCAGCGCGGCCGCGCGCATCGCCTGCGGCTTCACCGTGATGCCTGCGGCCATTTCCGCGAAGATGCGCAGCGTATCCGCGACCGTATCGACGGTATCGAACAGCGGCTCCTTGTCTTCCTGATTGTCCTTGTTGTAGGCGAGCGGCTGGCCTTTCATCAGCGTGAGCAGCGCCATCAGATGGCCGTTCACGCGGCCCGTCTTGCCGCGCGCGAGTTCGGGCACGTCGGGATTCTTCTTCTGCGGCATGATCGACGAACCCGTGCAGAAACGGTCCGCCAGGTCGATGAAGCCGACGCGCGGGCTCATCCACAGCACGAGTTCTTCGGAGAAGCGCGACACGTGCGTCATGACGAGCGCGGCCGCCGCCGTGAATTCGATCGCGAAGTCGCGGTCGGACACGGCGTCGAGCGAATTCGCGCAGATGCCGTCGAAGCCGAGCGCCGCCGCGACCGCGTGACGGTCGATCGGATAGCTCGTGCCCGCGAGCGCCGCCGCGCCCAGCGGCAGACGGTTCACGCGACGGCGCAGATCGCGCATGCGCTCGGCATCGCGCGAGAACATTTCGACATAGGCCAAAAGGTGATGCCCGAACGTGACCGGCTGCGCGACCTGCAGGTGCGTGAAGCCCGGCATGATGGTGTCGGCATGCTTTTCGGCCATGTCGATGAGCGCGACGCGCAACTCCTTCAGCAGCTCGCCGATGCGGTCGATTTCGCCGCGCAGCCACAGGCGGATGTCGGTCGCGACCTGATCGTTGCGCGAGCGGCCGGTGTGCAGGCGCTTGCCCGCATCGCCGATCAGCGCCGTCAGGCGCGCCTCGATGTTCAGATGCACGTCTTCCAGATCCAGCTTCCACTCGAACTCGCCGCGCTCGATTTCGCCCTTGATCTGCGCCATGCCGCGCTCGATGGCGGCGAGGTCGTCGGCGCTGATGATCTTCTGCGCCGCAAGCATGGACGCGTGCGCGAGCGAGCCTTGAATGTCGACGAGCGCGAGCCGGTTGTCGAAGAACACCGACGACGTGTAGCGCTTGACGAGCTCCGACATCGGCTCGGAGAAGCGAGCCGACCAGGCTTCGCCTTTTTTGTGGAGTTGGGACGTCATGGTGATGTTTTCAGCGGTTCGGGCTTCGGGAAGTCGACAATTTTAACATTCGGCACTATTCCGATCCGACCAGAATCACGAGCTTCAAATCCTCGCGATGCGCGGGCTTGAACGTGATCTGATTGAACACGACGCGCCCGCGCGACGGATGATTGAACGCGCGCTCGCCGCCTTCGCGCTCGAACACGTCCTGCGACGCCCAGTAGCGCGCGAAGGCATCGCTCGCGGCGGAGAGATCGTCGATGAGCGCGCGCGTCGGCGCATCGTTCAGATGGCGGATCGAATCGGCGCGGAATTCGGCCGCGAGACGCCGCGCGCGCGTTTCCCAGTCGACGATCAGCGCGCGCGCCGCCGGCGACGTGAACGTGTACGTGAGCAGATTGCGGTCGTGCTCGCCGTCGAGCCAGCCGACGAACAGCGCCGACGCATGCTCGTTCCAGCGCAGCGCGTTCCACTGACGATCGAGCACGTAGGCGGGCGCGGCGATCAGCCCGACGGTCTGGAGCAGCGCGGCGGGCGCGTCCTGCGAAGCCGGATCGGGCTCGGCGGGATCGCGCTGGGCGGCGAGCTCGAAAAGATACGCACGTTCGGCGCGCGACAGTTGCAGCGCGACGGCGATGCGCGCGAGGGCATCGGCGGAAGCGGACACGGGCCGGCCTTGCTCGATCCAGGTGTACCAGGTCGGGCTCACGCCGCACAGTTGCGCGACTTCTTCGCGGCGCAAGCCGGGCGTGCGGCGGCGCGGGCCGGGCGCGAGTCCGACCGCTTGCGGCGAGAGCCTTTCGCGATGCGCGCGGATGAACTCGCCGAGCGCGTGCGCGGACGTTTCGGCGAGGGTTTCGTTCTTGTCGATGTGATTCATGCGTGGCAGGTGGTGTACATACCAGAATAACTGCACAACTTGTACTGGTACAAAGCGGGTTCTATTGTAGCGACACAAGACCACGACGAAACCGGAGCCCACGATGAAACACCACGATCAGGTCGCAGACGCATTCGGCAGCACCGCTGCCGCGTATCTCACGAGCGCCGTCCATGCGAGCGGCGCGGATCTGCAGAATCTCTCCGCGACGTTCGCGGCCACTTGCGGCAACGCGCGCGTGCTGGACATGGGATGCGGCGCGGGACACGCGAGCTTTGCGATCGCGCCGCACGTGCGCGAAGTGGTGGCGTACGACATCGCCCCGCAGATGCTCGCGACCGTGGAAGCCGCCGCGAAGGAACGCGGCCTGACGACGATTCGCACGCAGCAGGGCGCGGCCGAAACGCTGCCGTTCGCGGATGCGTCGTTCGACTGGGCCGTGAGCCGGATGAGCGCGCATCATTGGCGCGACGTTTCGTCAGCGCTTGCCGAAGTGCATCGCGTGTTGAAGCCTGGCGGGCGGCTGAAGTTCATCGATATCGCGGGCATCGACGATCCGCTCTACGACACGCACATTCAGGCGATCGAAATCCTGCGCGATGCGTCGCATATCCGTGACTATCGCGCCGACGAATGGATCGCGATGCTCGATGCCGCCGGTTTCGATGCGCAAATCGCCGAGCGCTGGCGCATCCCGCTGGAATTCGAGTCGTGGGTGACGCGGATGCGTACGCCGGCCGAGCGCGTGACGGCCATCAGATCGATGTGGGCGAGCGCGCCGGATGAGGTGCGGCAGTATTTCAACGTGAAGGATGATTGCTCGTTCGAGCTCGATGCGGTGATGGTGGAGGGGAAGCGGCGTGGTTGAAGATTGTTGGATGTCGCTCGATCCTCGGGTTCGTGTCGGTGACGGTTGTTGGTGTCGCCGGATCCCGTTTTCTTAGTGGTCTATAAGCACTGCGCCGCACAGGGGCAACGCCAATAGACCGACACGAAATCGGGATCCGCCGAAACCCACGCATACATCGAGGCAACGTTGCATCCCGAACCAAAACGCCCCGCCAAGGGAAGGCATCAGCCGGTATTACGCAACCCCGCGGCAATCCCGTTGATCGTCAAATGAATCCCGCGCCGCAGCCGCACGTTCTGATCGCCCGCGCGGTGACGCTTCAACAGCTCCACTTGCAAGTGATTGAGCGGATCGAGATAAGGGAAGCGGTTCTTGATCGAACGCGCGAGCAGCGGGTTGTCCGAAAGACGATCGATCTTGCCGGTAATTTCGCCGAGCACGTCGCACGTGCGCTGATGCTCCGCGACGATCTTGTCGAACACGGTCTTGCGCAGCTTCTTGTCGGTGACGAGCTGCGCATAGCGCGACGCGACGGCGAGATCGGTCTTCGCGAGCACCATGTCCATGTTCGACAGCAGGTTCTTGAAGAACGGCCACGTCTTGTGCATCTTGCGCAGCGTCGCGAGACGTTTCGCGCGTTCATCGTCGGAACCGGCGCGGTCGAGATACGCCGTCACCGCGCTGCCGAAGCCGTACCAGCCCGTCAGCAAGAGACGGCACTGGCCCCACGAGAAGCCCCACGGAATCGCGCGCAGATCCTCGATCTTGCGCTGCTTCGGATCCTGCAGCTTGCGCGACGCCGGCCGGCTGCCGATGTTCAGCTCCGCGATCTCCGAAATCGGCGTCGACAGGAAGAAGTAGTCGGTGAAGCCCGGCGTCTCGTAGACGAGCGCGCGATACGCGGCCATCGCGGAATCGGAGAGCGTCTGCATCGCCGCTTCGAATTGCGGCAACTGCGCGGGCGCGTTCTCGTGCGGCAACAGCGATGCTTCCAGCGTCGCGGCGACGACCGTCTCCAGATTGCGCCGCCCGATTTCCGCGTTCGCGAACTTGCTCGCAATCACTTCGCCTTGCTCGGTCAGGCGGATTTGCCCGTCGACGGTGCCGGGCGGCTGCGACAGAATCGCCTGATACGTCGGGCCGCCGCCGCGTCCGACCGTGCCGCCGCGTCCGTGGAAGAGGCGCAGCGTCGTGCCACGCTCCTTGAACAGCGTGACGAGCGCCAGTTCCGCGCGATACAGCTCCCAGTTCGACGTGAGGAAACCGCCGTCCTTGTTGCTGTCCGAATAGCCGAGCATCACTTCCTGCTCGTTGCCCTGATTTTCGATGAGCTTGTCGATGCCCGGCAGCGCGAAGAATTCGCCCATGATGACCGGCGCGTTGCGCAAGTCGGCGATGGTCTCGAAGAGCGGAATGACCATCAGGCCGTCGCGCGGGGAATCGTCCTTCGCGCCGAGATAGCCTTGCAGCACGCCCGTTTCCTTCTGCAGCAACATCACTTCCAGCAAGTCGCTGACGGTCTCCGTATGCGAAATGATGTAGTTGCGCACCGCGCGCGCGCCGAACTTCGCGCGCGTCTCGCGGGCCGCTTCGAGCACGCCGAGCTCGCTTTTCGCGAGATCGGAATAGTGCGCGTAGGGAAGGCGCAGCGGGCGCGGCTGCGCGAGCTCCTTCAGCAGCACTTCGCGCTTCTGCTCTTCGGTGAGCGACGCGTAATCCTCGACGACGCCCGCACGCGCGAGCAGCTCGCTCACGACGGCCTCGTGAATGTCCGAGCTTTGCCGCAGGTCGATGCTCGCGAGATGGAAGCCGAACACTTCGGCGGCGCGCGCGAGCGGCGACAGACGCAGGCTCGACATCGACGCGCCGTGATGCTCCGCGAGCGAATCGATCAGCACGTGCAGGTCGCGCACGAATTCGGAGGCATCGGCGTAGGGCGTCGCGCGAATCTGCGGTGCGCCCGGACCCGCGCTGCGCACGGTCACGACGCCTTCGCCGAGCCGCACGCGCGCGCTCGCCGCAAGCCGCGTGTAGATGCCGATGAGCGCGCGCCGATACGGCTCGTCCTTGCGATGCGGCGACTGGTCGGGCGAGGCATCGGCGAGTGCTTTCAGGGCATCGCTCGAACCGGCGAGCAGGTCCGACACGGACAATTCCGCGCCGAGCTTGTGCGTCTCTTCCAGATAGTGTTCGAAGATGACGATCGCCTGACGCGTGATCGCGTTTTCGAGCGTTTCGCCGGTGACGAACGGATTGCCGTCGCGGTCGCCGCCGATCCAGCTTCCCATCTGAAAGAACGGCGGCAGGCGCACGGGCAGGCCGTGTTCCGCGAGCGCGGCTTCGATATCGGCGTAGAGCGCGGGAATTTCGGCGAGAAAGGTCGCGCGATAGTAAGACAGCGCGTTGTCGATTTCATCGGCGACGGAAAGGCGCGCGTCGCGCAACATGCGCGTCTGCCACAGCGACGTCACGCGTGCGCGCAGCACCGCTTCGTTCTGTGCGCGTTCGCGCGCGGTCAGTTCCTGATCGCGCTCGGCGAGCAGACGCGCGATATCGTGTTGCGCGTCGAGAATGCTCTTGCGCGAGACTTCGGTCGGATGCGCGGTGAGGACGGGCACGATCAGCGCATCGCCGAAAAATCTCTCGAGCAGCTTGCGCGTCGCGCTGATGTTCTTGTGCTCGCGCATGCGCTCGATCGCATACGCGATGGTGCCCGGCTGCGAACCCGAGCCCGCGAGCGCGTGAATGCGCCGCCGGCGATTGTGATGGCGGTCTTCGGCGATGTTCGCGAGATGCGAGAAGTAGCTGAACGCACGCACGACCGACACCGTCTGTTCCGGCGACAGCGCGCGCAGCTTCTTTTCGAGCGTCTGGGAGGCTTCGACGTCGTCCTCGCGGCGGAACTTCACGGCCGTCTGACGAATGGCCTCGACGACCTCGAACACGGCGTCGCCTTCCTGCTCGCGCAGCACTTCGCCGAGCACACGCCCGAGAAAGCGGATGTCTTCGAAGAGCGGGCGGTCCTTGTCGTCGCGCGTGCGGCTCGCGGGCTTCGTGGGCTTCGCGGCTTTCGCGACGGCCGCGCCGTTGGGGCGCGGCGTTTTGAGCTTCGTCGGCGCGGTCTTGGTCGCGATGGCTTTCTTCGCG
The DNA here is from genome assembly GCF_023630985.1 of Caballeronia sp. ATUFL_F1_KS39. Lineage (NCBI taxonomy): Bacteria > Pseudomonadati > Pseudomonadota > Betaproteobacteria > Burkholderiales > Burkholderiaceae > Caballeronia > Caballeronia sp. ATUFL_F1_KS39. The sequence goes on from NZ_JALQDZ010000004.1 coordinate 40,256, forward strand.
AGCTTCGGCGCGATGGCGGCTTTCGAAGCCTTCGCGGCCGTCGCGGCCTTCGTCGTGACGATGGGCGACGACGCCGCGCGCGGCGCGTCGGAGGAGGAAGACTTGGGCAATGCGGCGTTGCGGCGCGCCGGGCGAGCCGATCCGGATGACGTCACGTTGGGTTCCTCTCGAAAGCTGCGAAGCCAGGGTACATCGACATGATCCGGCGACCTCGACGGGCGCCGCATCGGCAGAAAATCGCGGGCCGCGCGAACGGCCGTGCGTCAAACCGGCGACAGCATGCCGCGGCATTCTTCGCGCCCCGAAGCGTTCATCGCGCGCGACGCGGCCGGGGCCGTCGTTCACGCCGCTACGAACACACCACGGACGCCCCGAAAGGCGCATCGGACAAGGCTCTCGCGCGCTGCCCGGGTGTCGGTGGACCTTGGCGTGCGTGCTACCATTGTTCGCTAATGTCTATTCATCCATCCCGTCATTCGATCGAGCATCAATGAATTCCGAGACGCATTCAACGACACCGCCCGCGAGCATCATCATCGCTTCGCGGGAAAGCCGGCTTGCGATGTGGCAAGCCGAGCACGTGCGGTGTGCGCTGCACAAATTATATCCATCTTGCGACGTGAAAATCCTCGGAATGACGACGCGCGGCGATCAGATTCTGGATCGCACGTTGTCGAAGGTCGGCGGCAAGGGTTTGTTCGTGAAGGAGCTCGAAGCCGCGCTCGCCGAGGGCCGCGCCGATCTCGCCGTGCATTCGCTCAAGGACGTGCCGATGGAACTGCCCGAAGGCTTCACGCTCGGCGCCATCATGGAGCGCGAAGATCCGCGCGACGCTTTCGTGTCGCCGCATTACGCATCGCTCGATGCGCTGCCTGCGGGGAGCATCGTCGGTACGTCGAGCCTGCGCCGCGAGTCGATGATTCGCGCGCGCTTTCCTCATCTCGAAGTGCGGCCGTTGCGCGGCAATCTCGATACGCGTCTCGCCAAGCTCGATCGCGGCGAGTACGCGGCGATCATCCTCGCGGCGGCGGGTTTGAAGCGTCTCGGTCTGGAAGCGCGCATCCGTGCGCTGCTCGATCCGTCCGAGAGCTTGCCGGCAGCGGGGCAGGGCGCGCTCGGCATCGAGATTCGCGCGGACCGCGCCGATCTCGCCGCGTGGCTCGCACCTTTGCACGATGAAAACACCGCGCTCGCGGTCGAGGCGGAACGCGCGGTGTCGCGCGCGCTCGGCGGCAGTTGCGAAGTGCCGCTCGCCGCGTACGCCGTATGGCGCGACGGCGCGCTGCATCTGCGCGGCGCGGTGTCGATGCCCGACGGCAAGCGCGTGCTGCGCGCGGAGGAAAGCGTGCAGGCGCCCGATCTCGCCGCCGCGCTCGCGCTCGGCCAGCGCGTGTCGTCGGATCTCGAAGCGCAAGGCGCGATGGATATCGTCGCCGCGCTCAGCACCATGTCGCGCGCCGACGGCCCGAACACCGCGCCCTCGGGGCCGAAGTCCTGATGGCGAGCGAGCGCCGCGCCACCGTCGTCGTCACGCGTCCCGCCGGACAGTCGTCCGCGCTGCTCGCGCTCCTTGCGAGCGCCGGCTTCGACGCGCTGGAATTTCCGCTCATCGATATCGCGCCCGTCGCCGACGATGCGCCGCTGCGCGCCGCGCTCGACGAGCTTTTTCTGCCGCCGGAAGCGCCGGGGCGCTATGCGCTCGTCGTGTTCGTGTCGCCGAATGCGATCGATCATGCGTTCTCGCGGGTCGCCGCGCCGTGGCCCGTCGATTTGCCCGTCGCGGTCGTCGGTCCGGGCTCGGTCGCGGCGCTCGCGCGTCAGGGCGTGCACGCGCCGTCGCATCGCGTGATCAGTCCGTCGGCGCAAGCGCTCGATCCGCGCTTCGATTCCGAGGCGCTCTTCACCGCGATCGAAGCGCATTTCGGCACGAACGGTCTCGAAGGCAAGCGCGTGCTGATCGTGCGCGGCGACGGCGGCCGCGAATGGCTCGCCGAGCGGCTCGCGCAAGCAGGCGCGCGGGTCGAAAAGGCCGCCGCCTATCGCCGCGTGTTGCCGGAACCGTCGATGCAAAAGTGGGAGCGCATCCACGAATTGCTGGCCGGAGAACCGCACGCGTGGCTGCTGACAAGCTCGGAAGGCGTGCGCAATCTCGACGAGCTCGCCCACGAACATCTCACCGCCGACGAAATCGTGCTGCTCAAGCGCGCGCCGCTCGTCTGCCCGCACCCGCGCATCGCCGAGGCCGCGCGGGGAGCGGGTTTTGATAGGATTACGGTGTCCGGCGCGGGCGATGAGCGCATCGCGCACGCGCTGGAAGCGCTGTTCCCGCTCCAACGCGATCCGGAGGCTCACGCGCACGCGAGCGCATCGGCTTCGATAAATTCCTCATCCGCGCCGACGGACGCCAATCCGGCCACCGCGCCGGCCCAACAAACGGCTCAATCACGCATGACTGATTCGAACGATTCCAAGAAAGCTTCACCTCAGCCGAACGTGACACCGCCCTTGCCGCCGAACACGCCTTTCACGCCTTATGAGCAGCAGAAGAAGAACGGCGGCGCGGGCATCGTGGTGTTGTGGTTCGTCGTCGTCATTCTGGCGGTGGCGGCGGGCGCGGGCGCCTTCGTCCTGAACCGCAAGTTCGAGCGCACCGACGCGCAACTGTCGCAGCGCCTCGCCCAGTCCGACGAGCAGAACGCCGATCTGCGCGCGAAGGCCGATCAGGCCGCGAGCGCGACCACCGCGTTGAACACGCAGATCATCCAGTTGCAGGGCAAGCTCGCCGATGCCGAAGCGCACAGTCAGGCGCTGCAGCAGCAATATCAGGATCTCGCGAGCAATCGCGACGACTGGACCGTCGCCGAAGTCGAGCAGATTCTGTCGAGCGCGAGCCAGCAGTTGCAACTCACCGGCAACGTTCAACTCGCGCTTTTCGCGCTGCAAAGCGCCGACACGCGTCTTGCCGCGACCACCGGTCCGCAGGTCGTCGCGATCCGCAAGGCGATCGCGCAGGACATCGACAAGCTGAAAGCCACGCCGACGACCGATCTCACCGGTCTCGCGATCAAGCTCGACACGGCCATCGACCAGATCGACCAGTTGCCGCTTTCGGGCGAGGCGCCGATCGCCCGCGCCCGCGCGCAGGCCGCCGAGCCGGCCAACAGCGCGTCGATCGCGGCGGCGACCGGCGAGCCGCGCTGGAAGGTGCTGTGGCATCAGATCACGAACGGCATCGGCCAGCAGTTGTCGAGCCTCGTCTCGGTGCGCCGCATCGATAACGCCGATGCGATGCTCACATCGCCCGATCAAGGTTATTTCGTGCGCGAAAACGTGAAGCTGCGGCTGCTGTCCGCGCGTCTTTCGCTGCTGTCGCGCAGCGAGCCGACGCTCAAGTCGGACCTGCACGCCGCCGACGCCGCGCTCGGCCGCTACTTCGATGCCTCGTCGAAGAAAGTGCAGGCCGTGCGCGAGCTCGTGAAGCAGGTCGATCAGGCGTCGCTCGCCGTCGCCGTGCCGAACCTGAACGCGAGCCTCGCCGCCGTCCATCAGTTCAAGCGAGGCGGATGATGACGATTCGTGGACTCATCTGGCTCGCGCTGCTGTTCGCCGTCGCGGTGATCGTCGCGACCGTCGGCGGCTTCAACAACGGACAAATCCTGCTCGTGATCCCGCCGTATCGCGTGGACATGTCGCTCAATCTGTTCGCGGTCGCGCTCGTCGTGCTGTTCATCGTGCTGTACGCGATCATCCGCGCGGTGCGTGGCGTCTGGAAGATGCCGTCGCGCGTCGCCGCGTACCGCACGCGCAGCAAGATCGCGAAGGCGAATGCGTCGCTGCGCGATGCGGTCGGGCATCTGTACGCAGGCCGTTTTTCGAAAGCCGAGAAGGCCGCGCGCGATGCGTTGTCCGTCGAAGACAACAAGGGTGCGGCCGGGCTGATCGGCGCGAACGCGGCGCATCGTCTGCACGAATATGCGCGCCGCGACGAGTGGCTCGCGCAGGTTTCCGGCGCCGACTGGCAGGACGCGCGCCTGATGGCCACCGCCGACATGCGCGCCGATGGCCGCGACGCCGACGGCGCGCTCGTCGCGCTCACCGAAATGCAGGCGCAGGGCGGCCGGCGCATCCACGCGCAGCAAATCGCGCTGCGCGCGCAGCAGCAATTGAAGAACTGGGGCGAAGTGCTGAAGCTCGTGCGGATGCTGGAGAAGCGCGAGGCGCTGCATCCGGCGGTCGCGGTGCGGCTGCGCCAGGTCGCGGCGGAAAATCTGCTGCGCGATCGCCGGCATAACCCGGACGCGCTGCTCGAACTGTGGCAATCGCTGTCGGCGACCGAGCGCCAGTCGCCGCGTCTCGCCGATCTCGCCGCGGAACTGCTGATCGCGCTCGATCGTCGCGCGGAGGCGAAGAAGATCGTCGAAGACGCGCTCGCGCACAACTGGGACGCGCGGCTGTTGCGGCGTTATCCGGACTGCATCGTCGGCGGCGACGCTTTCCCGCTGATCCAGCGCGCCGAAGCGTGGCAGAAGGAACGCACCGAAGACGCCGACCTGCTTTTCACGCTCGGACGTCTCTGCCTGCATCAGCAGTTGTGGGGCAAGGCGCAGGCGTTCCTCGAATCGGCGCTGAAGCTCGCCGACAACGAACCGCTGAAGATTCGCACGCATCGCGCGCTCGCCCGTCTGCACGAACAGCTCGGCGACGCGGACAGGGCCGCGGAACATTACCGCGCAAGCGCGCTGGCGATGAACGTCGTCTGATTGCGCTCGCCTGACGCGTTCAGGAACGGGCTGCACGGGCGCGATGCTCATGCAGCCCATTTTTTTGCACGCGCTTTCCGGACCGGCGTTTTCGCGTTGTCTGTACGCCACCGCACGGCCGATGCGCGGGCAAGATGGTCTAGTTTCCTTCCACCGATACGAGGATCGAAAGAAAAGGAGGCGGCGTGAGACGGGCGCTACACACGTTGATCGGGCTTGCGCTCGTCGTTTTTCTGTCCTGGCCCGATACGTCGCATTACTTCGCGCAGGGCGTTATCACGTCCGCGCCGTGGACCGGAACCTGGGCCGCCGCGCCCGATGTCACCGCCGACCGGGGCTTCAACAATCAGACGATTCGCCACGTCGTGCGGACGAGCATCGGCGGGACGGCGGCGCGCCTGACGTTCTCCAATCTGTTCGGCACGCAGCCCGTTACGCTCGGCGACGTGCATGTCGCCCGTCGCGCGAGCGGCGCGCGGACGATCGCCGGCAGCGACAAGGCCGCGACCTTCAACGGGCAGACTTATGTGACGATTCCCGTCGGCGGCACCGTCCAGACCGACCCCGTTCCGTTTCAGGTGCCGGCGCTCGCGGACATCTCCGTGAGCTTCCATATTCCGTCGCAGACGCCGCCGGGATCGACCGGGCACGTCGAGGGCTTGCAGGACAACTGGATCGCACCGGGCGATGTCAGCGCGGACCCGGCGTTCACGGGCGGCGTCGTGAACGCGGCGGGCGAGCAGTCGTACTATTTCCTCACCAATGTCGATGTGATGAACGCTGCGGCGACGGGCGCGGTGGTCACCTTCGGCGCGTCGATCACGGACGGAATCGCGTCGACGCCCAATACGAACCGGCGCTGGCCGAACCGCCTCGCGGAGCGGCTGATCCGCTCAGGCATGACGGTCGGCGTGCTGAATCAGGGCATCAGCGGCAACGATTTCTTCACGAACGGTTCGGGCCAAGCCGGGCTGACGCGCTTCGCCCGCGACGTGCTCGCGCAGTCCAACGTCAAATGGGTGATCGTCTCCGACGACGCGGTGAACAATCTCATCAGCGGCAATCCGCCGAGCGCGCAGCAGCTCATCGGCGCGTATCAGCAACTCGTTCACCAGGCGGCTGCGGCGAAAGTGGGCCTGATCTGCTCGACGCTTACGCCGTTCGAAGGCCTCGACGAATGGACGCCCGAGATCGAGAACACGCGCCAGACGGTGAACGCTTATCTGCGCAGCAAGAGCAGCGGTTGCGATGCCGTGCTGGATCAGGCCGCGGCGCTGGGCCACCCGGCCGGCGCGCACGACTCGACGGCGTTCGCGCGCGCCTACAACAGCGGCGACGACCTTCATCCGGACGATGCCGGCATGCTGGCGATCGCCAATGCGGTCGATCTGGGCTGGTTCGCCGCGCTGCCGCCGATCAACGCGCCGACGGCGTGCGGGCGCATCGCGATGGGCGAAGGCCTTGCGGAAGGGCAATCGATCGCGGCGTGCAGTGGAAACGTGCAGGTGAACTTGCGCGGCGACGGCTATCTCGTCGCGGTGAAGGATGGCGCGACGATCTGGTCATCGCAGGTGAGCGGCACGCCGGGCGTCGAACTGCGCATGCAGGAGGACGGCAATCTGGCGATGTACGACAACAATGGCGCGACGGTCTGGCAGACGCACACGTCGGGGCATCCGGGCGCCTACGCGACTATCTTGCCGAACGGCTATCTCGTCATCTTTTCGGCGCGCGGCACCGCACTCTGGTCGAGCGAGGGATGAAGCGCCGCGCCGAGCGCTTTCAGTACGTCGGAACCGACGGATCGACCTGACGCGACCATGCGTCGATGCCGCCGTAGAGATTGAACGTCTTCGTGAAGCCGCGCGATTCGAGGAACATCGCGACCTGTGCGCTGCGCGCGCCGTGATGGCAGATGCAGACGATCTGCGCTTCGTCGTCGAGTTCTTCGCTGCGTGCGGGGATGTCGCGCATCGGAATCGACACGATGTTGTCCATCTTCGCCGTCTGGATTTCCCAGGGCTCGCGCACGTCGAGCAGAACGGGAGCGGGGCGCGACGAATCGGCGAGCCACGCGGCGAGTTCGGGTGCGGTCAGGTTTTGCATGGAGATTCCGGCAAGATGCGCGCTACCGGATAAGGCCGGCAGCGCGCTTTCGGCTTAGAACTTGAACTGCGACGGATGCACCGCGTTCTTCAGCGGCGCGACGAGCGTTTCGAAGACATCCGACACGCGGAACTGCTTTTCGTCCACGCGCGTGATGATCTGCGCCTTCATGACCGGCGCCGAGCCGACGAACGCCGCGATGCGCCCGCCGATCTTCAGCTGTTCCAGAAATTCCTGCGGCATGACCGGCAGCCCGCCCGACACGCAGATCACGTCGTAAGGCGCGCCCTGATTCCAGCCGAGCGCGCCGTCGCCGGTGATCACGTCGACGTTCGTCACGCCGTTCGCCGCGAGGTTCTGCTGCGCGAAAGCGGCGAGCTCCGGCGAGATCTCGACCGTCGTCACGCTGCGGCCGCGGTGCGCGAGCAGCGCCGCCATGTAGCCCGAGCCGGTGCCGATTTCCAGCACGGTTTCGCCCTTGTGGATCGCGAGTTCCTGCAGGACGCGCGCTTCGACCTTGGGCGACAACATGCGCTCGCCGCCAGGCAGCGGAATTTCGAGATCGGCGAAAGCGATGTTGCGGTACGCGGCGGGAACGAAGTTCTCGCGCTTGACGATCGCGAGCAGGTTCAGGACGTCCTGGTCCAGCACTTCCCACGGACGAATCTGTTGCTCGATCATGTTGAAACGCGCTTGCTCGATGTTCATGTTCTGTGTGCGTGATGGCGACCGGAGCGGCTTGCATCGCGGCCGGATGCGGGGCTAGAAAACTACGCGATTGTAGCAAATCGAAGGGTTTTCCCGCCTGCTTTGCGCCCGACCTGCGCCCGACGCGCTGGCCTCCCGTGCGGCTAATGCGGCAGGCGGATATCGAACTTGAAGGTGATGAGCCGCGCGATCAGGATGAACGCCGTCGAAAATAGCACGTTGTAGATCGTGTCGACGTCGAGCCGTTCGAGCCCGAGATACATCCAGCATCCGGCGAACGCGCAGACCGCGTACGGGCGCGAGTCGCGCAGGATCAGCGGAATCTCGTTGCAGAGCACGTCGCGCAGCACGCCGCCGAACACGCCGGTGATGACGCCCATCATCGTCGCGGTGAAGGCGGGCATCTGGGCGTCGAGTGCGATCGACGTGCCCGACACGCTGAAGAGTCCAAGCCCGATCGCATCGGTGACGAGCAGCGCGCGCTGGTCGAAGAGGCGTGACGTGACGCGCAAAAAAAGCGGCGCGAAGATCGCCATCGCGAAGATGAACAGCACGTAGTCCTGATGCTCGACCCAGTAGAAGGGCCGGCGCGAGAGCAGCACGTCGCGCACCGTGCCGCCGCCGAACGCGGTCACGAGCGCGACGAGAAACGCGCCTACCGCGTCGAGCCGGCGCTTGCGCGCCTCGATGAGTCCGGAGAAGGCGTACGCGAAAATCGCGAGCGCCTCCATGATGGTGATGGCGAGGGTGAGTCTAGGATGCACTGTCCGGCCCCGGATTGCTGTTCTTGCCGAGGCTCCGGTCCTGCGACTTGTCCTGCGGATGATTGTGATGACGCGGCGTGCCGCCCGGCTGCAGCAGCACGAGCACCGCGCCCGCGCCGCCGTCGTGCGGCCGCGCCTGACAGAACGCAATCACCTCCGACTTCTGCACGAGCCACGCGCGCACCTTGCCCTTCAGCACCGGCTCCTTGCCGATGGACCCGAGCCCTTTCCCGTGAATGACGCGCAGGCAGCGCAGCCCGCGCTTCACCGATTCGCGGATGAACTCCGCGAGCGCCTCGCGCGCTTCCTCGCGGCGCATGCCGTGCAGATCGAGCTGCGCCTGCACGATCCACGCCCCGCGCCGCAGCTTTCTGACGACTTCCTGGCTGACGCCCGGACGATAGAACGACAGCGTTTCGTCGATGTCGAGCAGGCTTTCGGGATCGTATTCGTCGGAGAGCGCTTCCTGCAGCACCGCTTCTTCGTCGCGGCGGCTCTGCAGCGGCACGGGCGGCGGCGGTACGCGCGTGACGGTCGTGCGCGGCGGCGTCTTGAGCGGCTCGATTTCGCCGATCGCGCGACGAAACTCGTCGGCATCCGCGACGGCTTCCCGCTCGGCGCGCGCCGCCGCGACCCGCTGGACTTCGCGCTTTTCGGCGTCGGCCTTCAGCGCGCCCTTCAGCGACGACAGACCCGACAGGCCTTCGCGTTTCACGGCGGCGGCGACATCGCGCGCATCCACCGGTTTTTGCGCGGGCGCGGCCGGGCGCGGCGCTTCCTTGCGACGGACTTTCGGTTCGTTCGGATGAGGGAGATTCTTCGGCATCGTTCGGCCAGCGGAATGGGTCGGGGATCGGACTCGGCGCGCCGCGCGCCGGCGCCGCCGCGTGAAACGACGGCATGCGCGCGCCGAAACGAAAACGGGCCGGCGGAGTGAACCGTGGCCCGTCGTTGCTGCATTCTAGCGGCTCGCGCCGCCCGATCAGCGGTCGGCTTCGTGGCTCATCGAATGCGGCGTCGGCGTTTCGTCGATGGTTTCGAGATAACGCTGCGCATCGAGCGCGGCCATGCAGCCCGTGCCCGCGCTCGTGATCGCCTGGCGATAGACGTGATCCTGCACGTCGCCCGCCGCGAACACGCCGGGGATGCTCGTCGCGGTCGCGTCGCCGCTCGTGCCGCCCTTCGTGATGATGTAGCCGTTCTTCATCTCGAGCTGGTTGACGAAGAGATCGGTGTTCGGCTTGTGGCCGATCGCGACGAACACGCCTTGCAGCGCGATGTCGGTCGTCTTGCCCGATTGCGTGTCCTTGATGCGCAGGCCGGTGACGCCGGACTGATCGCCGGTGACTTCGTCGAGCACGTGATTCCACTTGATGTCGACGATGCCTTCCTTCTCCTTCGCGAGCAGGCGGTCGATGAGAATCGGCTCGGCGCGGAACTTGTCGCGGCGATGCACGACCGTGACCTTCTTCGCGATGCCCGCGAGATAGATCGCTTCCTCGACGGCCGTATTGCCGCCGCCGATCACCGCCACTTCACCGTTGCGATAGAAGAAGCCGTCGCACGTTGCGCAGGCCGACACGCCTTTGCCCATGAACGCTTCTTCCGACGGCACGCCGAGATATTGCGCCGATGCGCCCGTCGCGATGATGAGCGAATCGCAGGTGTACTCGCCGGAATCGCCGATCAGACGGAAAGGGCGCTCGTTGAGCTTCGCGGTGTGGATGTGATCGAAGACGATCTCGGTGTTGAAGCGGCGCGCGTGTTCCTCGAAACGCTGCATCAGTTCGGGGCCTTGCACGCCCGACGGATCCGCCGGCCAGTTCTCGACGTCCGTGGTGGTCATCAGCTGGCCGCCTTGCGCGAGGCCGGTGATGAGCAGCGGCGACAGGTTCGCGCGCGCGGCGTAGACGGCGGCGGAGTAGCCGGCGGGGCCGGAACCGAGAATCAGCACTTTGGCGTGTTTGGGCGAAGACATGATGATGGTCCGTTATTGATGGTTTCGGATGCGCGCCTCGAGGCGCGCGAGCGATTGCCTGCGACGCAGCAATCTCGACGCCCGGTACATCCGATGAACCGTATTTGAGTGCAAAACGACGATTATAAAGGCGTCGGAAAAAGCCTTCCGAATGAACCTTTCAATCGGATTGATAGCCGCGCCGGGCCGAAACCGCGACATGACGCGCGCGTGACGAGTGTTACAGGTTGCAAGAACGCGCCGGTTTTTGCGCCTTTCACCGCAATGCAGCGTTTACAATAGTTCACCGTTCCATGCCGCTCTTGCGCAACAGGCGCGAGCCGCAAAAAAGCGATACAAAGCGACACCGAATCAATGGCCAAAGCTACCTATTCCGCGAGCCCGCAGGCATTGCCGCACCGCATGTCGCGGCTCTTCACCGAGATTCGCTGGATTCTCCAGGTCGCACTCGGACTGTTTCTCGTCATGGCGCTCCTCTCGTACAGCCGCAAGGATCCGAGCTGGACCCACGCGGTGAGCGTCGATCACATCGCGAACTGGGCGGGGCGCGTCGGCGCGTACACGTCGGACATCCTCCTGCTCGTCTTCGGGCTTTCGTCCTACTGGCTGATCGTGCTGCTCGCGCGGCGCATCATCGCGAATTATCGAAAGATCACGCATCCGCCGGTCGTCGACGAAGACGCGCCGAAAGACCGCACCTGGCTCGCCGAAGCGTTCGCGTTCGTGCTCGTGCTGCTTGCCTCCGACGGCATCGAGGCACTGCGCATGTGGTCGCTCAAGGTGCAGTTGCCGCGCGCGCCGGGCGGCGTCGTCGGCGATGTGGTCGCGCGCCATGTATCGCACGCGCTCGGCTTCACGGGCGCGACGCTGTTTCTGCTGATCGCGCTCGCGATCGGCCTCTCGCTGTATTTCCGCTTCTCGTGGCTGTCCGTGTGCGAGAAGGTCGGCGACGGCATTCTCGATGCGATCACCGGCGCGCAACTGCGCCGCGAAGCCGGACGCGATCGCAAGCTGGGCGAAGCGGCCGCGGTCAAGCGCGAAGGCAAGGTCGTGCGTTCGCGCGAGAAGAGCGAGGATCACGAGCCGGTGATGATCGTGCCCGCCGCGCCCGCGCCCGCGCGTTCCGAACGCGCCGAGAAGGAAAAGCAGGTGCCGCTCTTCAAGGACCTGCCGGGCGATTCCACCTTGCCGCCGCTCGCGCTGCTCGATCCGCCGCCGAAGACGCAGGAAACCATCGCCGCCGATACGCTCGAATACACGTCGCGTCTCATCGAGAAGAAGCTGAAGGACTTCGGCGTCGAAGTGAGCGTGGTCGCGGCGTATCCGGGGCCGGTCGTCACGCGCTATGAAATCGAGCCGGCGACGGGCGTGAAGGGCAGCCAGATCGTCGGTCTTGCGAAGGATCTCGCGCGCTCGCTGTCGCTCGTGTCGATTCGCGTCGTCGAGACGATTCCGGGCAAGAACTTCATGGCGCTCGAATTGCCGAATCAGCGCCGTCAGACGGTCAAGCTCTCCGAAATTCTCGGCTCCGAAGTCTATGCGAACGGCGCATCGCCGCTGACGATGGGCCTCGGCAAGGACATCGGCGGCAATCCGGTCTGCGCCGATCTCGCGAAGATGCCGCACTTGCTCGTCGCGGGCACGACGGGCTCGGGCAAGTCCGTCGGCATCAACGCGATGATTCTCTCGCTCTTGTACAAGGCGAGCGCGGATCAGGTCCGGCTCATCCTCATCGATCCGAAGATGCTCGAAATGAGCGTCTACGAAGGCATTCCGCATTTGCTGTGTCCGGTCGTCACCGACATGCGGCAGGCCGGCCACGCGCTCAACTGGGCGGTCGCCGAAATGGAACGCCGCTACAAGCTGATGAGCAAGATGGGCGTGCGCAATCTCGCGAGCTTCAACACGAAGATCGACGAAGCGAAGAAGCGCGGCGAAAACATTCCGAATCCGTTCAGCCTCACGCCCGACGAGCCGGAGCCGCTCACGCGTCTGCCGAACATCGTCGTCGTGATCGACGAACTCGCCGATCTGATGATGGTCGTCGGCAAGAAGGTCGAAGAGCTGATCGCGCGCATTGCGCAGAAGGCGCGCGCGGCGGGCATCCATCTGATTCTCGCGACGCAGCGTCCTTCGGTCGATGTGATCACCGGCCTCATCAAGGCGAACGTGCCGACGCGCATGGCGTTCCAGGTGTCGTCGAAGATCGATTCGCGCACGATTCTCGATCAGCAGGGCGCGGAGTCGCTGCTCGGCATGGGCGACATGCTCTATCTGCCGCCCGGTTCGGGCCTGCCTGTACGCGTGCACGGCGCGTTCGTGTCGGATGAAGAAGTGCATCGCGTCGTCGACAAGCTGAAGGAGCAGGGCGAGCCGAACTATATCGAGGGCATTCTGGAAGGCGGCCTCGCGGGCGATGGCGACGAAGGCTCGGCGGGCGCAAGCGGAACCGGCGGCGCCGATGGCGAGTCGGACCCTTTGTACGATCAGGCGGTCGAGGTCGTCATCAAGAACCGTCGCGCGTCGATATCGCTCGTGCAGCGGCATTTGCGCATCGGATACAACCGGGCGGCGCGTTTGCTCGAACAGATGGAGAACTCGGGGCTCGTGTCGGCGATGTCGTCGAACGGCAACCGCGAAATCCTCACGCCGGCGCGCGACGCGGAATGACCGCGCGTTATATGGAGAACATAAGCATGAAGCAGTTTACGGGGCGCAGTTTCGTCAAGGCATTCGGCACGGCGCTGGTTTCGGCGTCGATGCTGGTCGCATCGCACGCATTCGCGAGCGGCACGGAGCAATTGAAGGCGTTCGTGTCGCAAGTCCACGCGGCGCGCGGCGACTTCACGCAGCAGGAAATCAAGGCGCCCGGCAAGACCAACAACGGCGCGACGTCCAGGCAAGTGCCGACCAAGGGCGCAGCCTCCAGCGGCACGTTCATGTTCGCGCGGCCGGGCAAGTTCATCTGGTCGTATCAGAAGCCGTATTCGCAAATTCTCCAGGCCGACGGCGACAAGCTCTACGTCTACGACAAGGATCTGAACCAGGTCACGGTACGCACGCTCGGCGGCGCGCTCGGTGCGAGCCCGGCGGCGATTCTCTTCGGCAGTAACGATCTGGAAAAGAACTTCAACCTGCGCGACGCGGGGGAGAAGGGCGGCATCGACTGGCTCGAACTCACGCCCAAGGCGAAGGACACGCAATTCGAGACGGTCGGCATCGGCTTCAAGGACGGCAACCTGCAGGCGATGGAACTGCACGACGTTTTCGGCAACGTGACGCTGCTGACGTTCTCGAACATCCAGAAGAACCCGCCCATCAAGAGCGATACGTTCAAATTCACCGTGCCGAAGGGCGCGGATGTCATCAACGGCTGAGGTTTCAGGTCCGGCCGCGCGCGTCAGGCGTGCGCGGCTTGCATGTCCTCGACGAACGCTTCCACGATTTCCCGTTTCGCGCTGCCCGAGCGTTCAGCGCGCGTGACCATCTGAAACGCGACGCGATAGCGCATCGCTTTCGGGTTCAACGGCGCGAGCAACCCTTCCTTCACGTAGGGCGCGGCGAAATGCTCGGGCAGATAGCCGAGATGCCGGCCCGACAGCACGAGCATCGCGACGGCCTCCATGTTGTCCGCGACCGCCCCGATATTGCGCGGCGTCAGCTCGCCCGCTTCCGGCAGCGGATAGCTGCGCCACGCCCAGTCGTGCTCGAACGCTTCCGGTACGGCGACGCGTCCCGCGCGCGCGAACAGCGGATGCTCGCGTCCGCAATACGCGAGTTGATCCTCCGCGAAAATTTCGGTGTATTCGAGCGACGGCACGCGATGCCAGAAGTATCCGATCGCCATCTGGATGCGTTCGGCGAGCAGCATCTCTTCGAGTTCACCGGGCGAGCGCACGAGCACCGCGAAGCGCACGGATTCGTCGCGCTGCCGGAAACGCGCGATCGCCTCGCTGACGCGCGCGTTCGCGCTGACAGGCGTGTTGCCGATCATCCCGAGCGTCAGCGTGCCGACGAGCTTCTTGCCGACATTTCGCGCGGTCGAATCGAAGGTGTCGATGGCCGCGAGCAGCGTCCGGCACGCCTCGACGAACGGCTCGCCGCGCGAGGTCAGCGCGAAGCCGCCGCGTCCGCGCTCGCAAAGCCGGTAGCCGAGCCGCGTTTCCAGCGTCGCGAGCTGCGTGCTGATGGTCGACTGCCCGACGTTGAGCGTCGCTTGCGCGGACGAGACGCCGCCCGCATCGACGATGGCGAGAAACACGCGGATCAGGCGCAGATCCAGATCGGAAAGGTGAGTGAACATGGCCGCCGTCGATACATCGATAAATATCGATGTTAAGTTGATTTCTTCGCCATTTTATCTCTGCGGGAAAGCGGCTATTAATTGTCGGATCGACCACCCGCCGCCATTCGACGCCATGAATCCTTCCTCGCCTTCGTCGCTTTTCGCTCCAGCCGAACACTTCGATTCGCATTTCCTCGAACAGCGCGCCGAGCGTCCGCAGCCGCTTTCGGGCAATCAGATGCCGCGCTGCGGCGGCATCACGACGATGATGCGTCTGCCGCACGTTCAATCGGCGGAAGGGCTGGATGCGTGTTTCGTCGGCGTGCCGTTCGATCTCGGCACGTCGAATCGCACGGGCGCGCGCTTTGGCCCGCGTCAGGTGCGCAGCGAGTCGGTGCTGCTGCGTCCGTACAACATGGCGACGCGCGCCGCGCCGTTCGATTCGCTGCGCGTGGCTGATATCGGCGATGTCGCGATCAATCCGTACAACCTGCTCGATTCGATCGACCGCATCGAGCGCGCGTATCGCGAAATCCTGAAGCACGGCTGCAAGCCGCTGACGCTCGGCGGCGATCACACCATCGCGCTGCCGATCCTGCGCGCGATTCACGCGAAGCACGGCAAGGTCGGGCTGATTCATATCGACGCGCACGCGGACGTCAACGACACGATGTTCGGCGAGAAGATCGCGCACGGCACGCCGTTTCGCCGCGCGGTGGAAGAGGGCTTGCTCGATTGCTCGCGCGTCGTGCAGATCGGGCTGCGCGGCACGGGCTACGAAGCGGGCGATTTCGACTGGTGCCGCGAGCAGGGCTTTCGCGTCGTGCAGACGGAGGAATGCTGGAACAAGTCGCTCGTTCCGTTGATGGACGAAGTGCGCGCGCAGATGGGCGATGGGCCGGTGTACATCACCTTCGATATCGACGGCATCGATCCCGCGTTCGCGCCCGGCACCGGCACGCCGGAAATCGCCGGGCTGACGGTGCCGCAAGCGCTGGAGATCGTGCGCGGCGCGCGCGGGCTGAACATCGTCGGCGCGGATCTCGTCGAGGTCGCGCCGCCTTACGATCCGTTCGGCACGACCGCGCTGCTCGGCGCGAACCTCGCGTTCGAGTTGCTGTGCGTGCTGCCGGGCGTGGAGTATCGCGCGGCGAAATAACGCTTACGCGTAGGCGCGACGTCTGCCCGACACGAGCAGCAGATAGCACACCGCGCCGAGTGCGAGCGCGGGCAGCGTCGCGCCGAGATTCGGCAGCCATTGATTGATCGCGTGATACGCCGCGATCCCGATGCCCCACGCGATGAACGCGCTGACGTGCCACCCGCCGGAGAAGCCATAGCGGCCGTTGACATCGGCGAGCATGGCCGCTTCGATGCGGCGCTTGCGCACGATGAAGTGATCCGCCAGCACGACGCCGAAGAGCGGCGCGAACACCGAGCCGATCAGCAGCAGGAAGTTCTGATACTTGCCCATCTCGACGACGAGCGCGACGAGCGTGCACAGCGCGCCGAACGCGCACGAGAGCAGCGGCACGCTCGCGCGCGCCCAGAACGTGCCCGTCGATACGGCGGCGGAGTGGATATCGGCGAAGGCGTTGTCGGTTTCGTCGATCAGGATCAGGAAGAGCGCGAGCCCGCCGCCCGCCTGCGCGAACGCGGTCGTGAGAAGCGCATCGCCGCCGCCCGCCGCGAGCCCGTAGATCGCGCCGAGCGCATAGAACCACAGATTCGCGATGCCGTAGCCGAGAAGCGTGCCGCGGAACGCGCCGCCCGCACTCTTGCCGAAACGCGTGTAATCGGCGATCAGCGGCAGCCACGACAGCGGCATCGCGACGACCAGATCGATGCCCGCGCCGAACGCCATTTCGCCGGTGCCGGGACGCGCCATCAGCGTGGCGAGATCGTGCTTCGCGAGCAGATTCCAGGTGAGCCAGCCCGCGCCGCCGAGCAGGAGCCAGATTCCCCACGTTCGCAGAAAGCGGCGCACGAAGGAGAGCGGGCCGCTCACCGCGAGCAAGGTAGCGAGCGCGCCGAAGACGAGCGTCCAGACGAGCGGCATCGAGAGATTGAAGGATTGCTTCGCGAGCGCGTCGGCGGAATCGCGCATCACGATGATCTCGAACGAACCCCAGCCGACGAGCTGGATTGCGTTGAGCACCGCCGGCACCGATGCGCCGCGCACGCCGAGCGTCGGGCGCAGCGAGGACATCGCCGCAAGCCCCGTATCCGTGCCGACGACGCCCGCGAGCGCGAGCAGCACGACGCCGATCACCGTGCCGATGACGATCGCCGCGAGGGCGTGCGGCAGCGACAATCCCGGCACCAGCAGCGCGCCCGCCTGCGCGACCAGCAGGCCGATGCCGAGCGAGAACCAGAGCGCGAAGGCGTCGCTCGTGCCGAATGCGCGCCGCTCCGGCGGCACCGGCGTGAGCGGCGCGTAAGTCGAAGTTTCGCCGTGCGCTGCGGCGTTCGTGGTGTGCTCTTGCCCCATCGGATTGCGTCCTTATATGGATTGTTCAGGCGTGGCCCGCGTTGGTCGCGGCCCTCAGGCTGTCATAATGACCCGATTCTGCGGCCGCGCCGCGCCTTTGCCGAAGCGCGAGATTATCGCCGCGATCCACCCAACTGCGTCAATCTGCATCGCACAGCACATGTTCGAAGAAAACCGTGGCACCGTTCCGCTCGCGGAGCGCCTGCGCCCCCGCACCATCGACGACGTGATCGGCCAGAAGCATCTGCTCGGGCCGAGCAAACCGCTGCGCGTCGCCTTCGAATCGGGCGAGGCGCATTCGATGATTCTCTGGGGCCCGCCCGGCGTCGGCAAGACCACGCTCGCGCGTCTCATGGCCGATGCGTTTCACGCGCAGTTCATCTCGCTGTCGGCGGTGCTGTCCGGTGTCAAGGACATTCGCGAGGCGGTGGAAACGGCGCAGATTCATCGCGCGAACGGGCATCAGACGCTCGTGTTCGTCGACGAGGTGCATCGCTTCAACAAGAGCCAGCAGGATGCGTTCTTGCCGCACGTCGAATCGGGATTGTTCGTGTTCGTCGGCGCGACGACGGAGAATCCGTCGTTCGAGGTGAACAGCGCATTGTTGTCGCGCGCGGCGGTGTACGTGCTGAAGAGTCTGGACGCCGATGAACTCAAGGAACTGCTGGAACGCGCAACGAAGGAACTCGGCGGCCTCACGTTCACCGACGAAGCCCGCGACGCGCTGATCGGTTCCGCCGATGGCGACGGCCGCAAGCTCCTGAACAATCTGGAAATCGTCGCGCGCGCGGCGGCGCAGCAAAAGCAGACGGAGGTCGACGGCGCACTGCTCGGCAGCGCGCTCGCCGAAAACCTGCGCCGCTTCGACAAGGGCGGCGACGCGTTCTATGACCAGATCAGCGCGCTGCACAAATCGGTTCGCGGCAGCAATCCGGACGCGGCGCTCTACTGGTTCTGCCGCATGCTCGACGGCGGCGCGGACCCGCGCTACATGGCGCGGCGCATTGTCCGGATGGCGTGGGAGGACATCGGCCTCGCCGATCCACGCGGCGCGCGCATCGCGCTCGACGCCGCCGAAACCTACGAGCGGCTCGGCTCGCCCGAAGGCGAACTGGCGCTCGCGCAGGCGCTCATCTATCTCGCCGTCGCGCCGAAATCGAACGCCGGCTACAACGCGTACAACGAAGCGCGGCGCTTCGTCGGCAAGGATCAGTCGCGCGGCGTGCCGGTGCATCTGCGCAACGCGCCGACCAAGCTGATGAAGGAACTCGGCTACGGCCACGAATATCGCTACGCGCACGACGAGCCCGACGCCTACGCGGCCGGCGAGACTTATCTGCCCGACGGCATGCGCGATCCGTACTGGTACAAGCCGACGCCGCGCGGACTCGAAGGGAAGATCGGCGAAAAGCTCTCGCGTCTCGCCGAACTCGACGATGCGTGGCGGCGCGAGCATCGCGACGAGAAGAAGCGCTGAAACCGGCGCGGTCCGTTTCGCGCGCGCGCTCGCCGCGTTTCGCCGATCCCGCCCGGCGCGCGATGGCCGTGCGCTAAAATCGGCGTTTCCGATTACTTAACAAAGCAGCCCCGCCATGCTCGACATCCAAACCCTCCGCAAAGACCTGGACGGCGTCGCGAAGCGTCTCGCCACTCGAGGCTACACGCTCGACGTCGCCGCGTTCGCCGCGCTCGAAGCCGAGCGTCGCGAGATCCAGACCCGCACCGAAGAACTCCAGGCACGCCGCAACAGCCTGTCGAAGCAGATCGGCGCGATGAAAGGCCGCGGCGAGGACACGTCGGCGGTGATGGCGGAAGTGAGCGGCATCGGCGACACGATGAAGGAATCGGCGGCGAAGCTGGATGAGATCCAGAAGCGTCTGTCGGACCTGATGCTGACCGTGCCGAACCTGCCGCACGAAAGCGTGCCGGTCGGCAACGACGAGACGCAGAACGTCGAAGTGCGGCGCTGGGGCGCGCCGCGTTCGTTCGACTTCGAAGTCAAGGATCACGTCGATGTCGGCGCGCCGCTCGGTCTCGATTTCGAAACGGGCGCGAAGCTCTCCGGCGCGCGCTTCACGCTGTTGCGCGGGCCGATCGCCCGGCTGCATCGCGCGCTCGCGCAATTCATGATCGACACGCATACGGAGCAGCACGGCTACACCGAGGCGTACACGCCGTACATCGTGAATCCGGAGATTCTCTACGGCACGGGCCAGCTGCCCAAGTTCGCCGACGACATGTTCCGCGTCGAGAAAGGCGGCGACGAGAACACGGTCACGCAGTACCTCATCTCGACGTCGGAGATCTCGCTCACCAACACGGTGCGCGACAGCATCCTCGAAGCCGACGCGCTGCCGGTGAAGCTGACCGCGCATTCGCCGTGCTTCCGCTCCGAAGCGGGCTCGTACGGGCGCGATACGCGCGGCCTGATCCGCCAGCATCAGTTCGACAAGGTCGAGATGGTGCAGATCGTGGCGCCCGAGCATTCGTACGCCGCGCTCGACGAGATGGTCGGCCAGGCGGAGACGATCTTGCAGAAGCTCGAACTGCCGTATCGCGTGATTACGCTGTGCACCGGCGACATGGGCTTTTCGGCGGCGAAGACGTTCGATCTGGAAGTGTGGCTGCCGGCGCAAAACACGTATCGCGAGATTTCGAGCTGCTCGAATACCGAGGCGTTCCAGGCGCGTCGCATGCAGGCGCGCTTCCGCAATGCGCAGGGCAAGCCGGAGTTCGTGCATACGTTGAACGGCTCGGGCCTGGCGGTCGGCCGCACGCTCGTCGCGGTGCTGGAGAACTTCCAGAATGCGGACGGCTCGGTGACGATTCCCACAGTGCTGCGTCCGTACGTGCGCGGCGCGGAAAGAATCGAAGTTTCCGCGTCGGCCTGATGTTTATTTTCAAAAAGGGGCTTGGAAAGCGCGAAAGGGTTCGATATACTTTCGTTCTTCGTTGAGCAACGACCAGTTCACGAAGACCCGCAAGGGTAGACGGAGAGGTGGCAGAGTGGTCGAATGTACCTGACTCGAAATCAGGCGTACGGTTTTCCCGTACCGTGGGTTCGAATCCCACCCTCTCCGCCAAGACACAAAAACCCCGCAAGTCGAAAGGCTTGCGGGGTTTTGCTTTTGCGGCTCCGCTTCGTCGAGGCGGAGCGCGTCTTCAGGTCGTGCACCTCGCGATATCAAAGCGCAATTCGGGTTCGGGCACGCCGCCATCGTCGCTCGATGACTGCTGCACCTTCACGATCGATCCATAAGCCGAAGGCGTGAGCGTCACGAGCCACGCATTCGAGCCGACCAGCAACTCCGTCGAGCCCTGATCGCGTCGCGTCTGCGCGGACGGAATCATGCGTTGCAGACAACTCGATATATCCGACGCAGGCCGCGCCGACGAAACATGAATCACGGGTTTCGACGCACGCAGTTCGGGATCGCTCGTCGAACTGCAGGCGGCGAGGGTGGCGACGCCCGACAGCACGGCGCAAAGAGAAGCAGATCGATGCAGGTTCATAACACTCCGGCAGGTCAGAAGTCGCGCCACTAAAACACAAACGGTCGCTCATCACAAGATCGAACGACGACGGCGACGCACGCACAAACAACGCGCCCGAAGGCTCGAAATGCAGCGCCGATGCGCCTCCGCGAGCGGAGAGGCTGCGCGGGAGTGCTATCATCGGGCCCATTGTCCTCGCGCGCCGCCTGCGTCGAACATCGGCGAAAAGGCGCGCGCGAGGCGGCACGAACCCATTCGCATTGCTCAATGGCCATCACCCTCAAGACACCCGCCGACATCGAAAAGTTGCGCATCTCCGGCCGCATGGCCGCCGAAGTCCTCGCGATGATCGGCGAATACGTCCGCCCGGGCGTCACCACCGACGAACTCGACGCCATCTGCAATCGCTTCATCGTCAACGAACTGAAGGCCCTGCCCGCTAACGTCGGCTACATGGGCTTTCCGAAAACGATCTGCACGTCGGTGAATCACGTCGTATGCCACGGCATTCCGGGGGCGAAGGAACTGAAGGAAGGCGACATCATCAACATCGATGTCGCGATCATCAAGGACGGCTACTACGGCGACACGAGTCGCATGTACTACGCCGGCACACCGAGCGAGCAGGCGCGCCGCCTCACCGAAACCACCTACGAAGCGATGGTCGCCGGCATGCGCGAAGTGCGTCCCGGCGCGACGCTCGGCGACGTCGGCGCGGCGATTCAAAGCGTCGCGCATCGGGAAGGCTTCTCGGTGGTGCGCGAGTATTGCGGACACGGCATCGGCCGCGTGTATCACGAAGATCCGCAAGTGTTGCATTACGGTCAGCGTGGCGCGGGCCTGCGTCTGAAGCCGGGCCTCGTCTTCACGATCGAGCCGATGATCAATGCGGGCCGCGCCGGCACGCAGCAGTCGCGCGACGGCTGGACCGTGACGACGAAGGACCGCTCGTTGTCCGCGCAGTGGGAGCACATGGTCGCCGTGACCGACGACGGCTTCGAAGTGCTCACGCCGTGGCCGGATGGCACGGGCAGCTATGCAGCGCCATGAGCGCGCGTTCGCCATGCCGTGTGCGTTGTAAAGCACTTTCCCGGATTTAGGAATTGACGGGTTCGCCCGTTCGGTTGAAGCTATGCCGATGGCCCGAGCGCCGGACCGGCCGACAGAGCCGCACGCGTATCCCGCCTGAAAGCCAGAGAGAAATTGTCCGCATGAGCGCCCGCATGAGTCCCTCACTGACCGTCAGCCGCATCGCCGCGCAACAAGGTTCGGTCTTGCGCGAGCTTCGCACGGCATCGCTGCGCGAAGCGCCATACGCATTCGGCGAAACGCTGGAAGATGCGCTGCTCGTCGATCCGTCGTCGTTCGACGACACCGCGTCGCTGCATGCGAGTTCGCCCCGGCTCGCGACGTTTCTGCTCTACACCGAAGGTCATCCTTGCGGTCTCGTGCACGCGTACATCGAAGAGGCGCCGAACGAGCGCGCATTCGTGAGCGCGCTGTGGGTCGCGCCGGCCGTGCGGCATCTGCGTGGCGGCGAACTGCTCGTGAACGTCGCGTCGCGATGGCTCGCGCAGCAAGGCGTCGCAGAGGTGCATGCGTGGATATCCGAGGAGAACCGCACCGCGGTGCGCTTCTACGAGCGCCTCGGCTTCGGTCCCACCGGCGATCGTCGCGCGATGCCGTCTCACGAGCAAGAAGCCGAGTCGCTCTTCGTGCGCCACATGCATCCCGAAGAGGACGACTGAGGCGCCTCCGCTTCGGCTTCGTCTTCGCTTCACGCATGTTCGTCGTGCGCGTTCGTCGCACGCACTTCTCGTTTCCGATAGCTGAAATCGGTCCTAAAAATTATGGCCGTGTGCGACAACGCCTGTAAAATACGCAAAATTTTTGGCCGTTCTTATGTCGCTCAACAAAACGCCCTTCTTCGAACTGCGCAGCGGCTCCGTCGACACGCTTCTCTTCGTCGTCAAGACTCCCGACCTCGATGCCCTGCGCACTGAACTCACGCGGCGCTTCGAAGCGACTCCCGAATTTTTCGCAGGCGATGTCGTCGCCATCGACGTGCGCCGTCTCGCCGAAGGCGAACGTGTCGCGCTTGCCGATCTGGAAAAGGTGCTGAGAGACGTCCGCATGCGTCCGATCGGCATCGTCGCGCTGCCCGAGCAGACGTGGGCGATTCAATGGGCGAACGCGGGCGGCCTGCCTGTTCTCGAAGCACGTGACCGGCGCGGCGCGCCCAAGCCCTCCGTCGACGAAGCGAAGCCCAACACCGAAGCTGCCGCGGTGATCGAAGCCGCGGTCGCGAACACGCCGCCGCCGCCCGCGCTGCCGGCGCCGGCGACCATCATCGATCGTCCGCTGCGCTCGGGGCAGCAGGTCTATGCGAAGGGCGATCTCATCGTCCTCGGGCTCGTGTCGTACGGGGCCGAAGTGATCGCCGAAGGCAATATCCATATCTATGCGCCGTTGCGAGGCCGCGCGCTCGCGGGCGTGCACGGCAATCTCGACGCGCGCATCTTCTGCACCTGTCTCGAGCCGGAACTCATCTCCATCGCGGGCATCTATCGAACGACCGAGAACCCGCTGCCGGCCGACGTGCTCAGCAAGCCGGTGCAGATCTGGCTGAACGAAGAAAAACTGATGATCGAACCGCTGCGTCTGACCTGACGGGTTGCATCGATCCGCGCGCCCGATGCCCTTGGCGCGCGCTCGCAGGCAACGCAAGCGGACTTATTGACGAACACAAGGTACTTGTATGGCAAAAATCATTGTGGTGACCTCGGGAAAGGGCGGCGTCGGCAAGACGACCACCAGCGCGAGCTTCGCATCGGCGCTCGCATTGCGCGGCCACAAGACGGCCGTGATCGACTTCGACGTCGGTCTGCGCAATCTCGACCTCATCATGGGTTGCGAACGCCGCGTCGTGTACGACCTGATCAACGTCATCCAGGGCGAAGCGAATCTGCATCAGGCGCTCATCAAGGACAAGAAGTGCGAGAACCTCTACATCCTGCCGGCATCGCAAACGCGCGATAAAGACGCGCTGACTCTCGAAGGCGTCGAGAAGGTCATCAACGAGCTGATCAAGATGGACTTCGAGTACATCGTCTGCGATTCGCCGGCGGGCATCGAATCCGGCGCGCTGATGGCAATGCACTTCGCCGACGAAGCGCTCATCGTGACGAATCCGGAAGTGTCGTCCGTGCGCGATTCGGACCGCATTCTGGGCATTCTGTCGTCGAAGACCAAGCGCGCGATCGAAGGCAAGGAACCGGTCAAGGAACATCTGCTCATCACGCGCTACAACCCGAAGCGCGTAAGCGAGGGCGAAATGCTGTCGCTCTCCGACATCCAGGAAATCCTGCGCATCGATCTGATCGGCGTGATTCCGGAATCGGAAGCGGTGCTGCACGCATCGAACCAGGGTTTGCCGGCCGTGCATCTCGATGGCACGGATGTCGCGGAATCGTACAAGGACGTGGTGTCGCGATTCCTCGGCGAGGAAAAGGCGCTGCGCTTCACCGATTATCAGAAGCCCGGTTTGCTGCAACGCATCTTCGGCACCAAGTAAGGGGACGCAATGTCGATTCTTTCGTTTTTGCTGGGCGAGAAGAAGAAGTCCGCTACGGTCGCGAAGGAACGCTTGCAGTTGATCATTGCGCACGAGCGCGCGGGTGGCAAAGCCGCCGCCGATTATCTGCCGGCGTTGCAACGGGAACTGGTTGCCGTGATTTCGAAGTACGTGAAGATTTCCGATGACGATATTCGAGTCAGCCTCGAACGTCAGGACGATCTCGAAGTGCTGGAAGTGAAGATCGAAATTCCGCAGGCGTGATGCCGCGTGCGGCGCGTGCTTGCGCGCCGCGTTTATCGAAAGAGCCAGAATCTCGGGATTCTGGCTCTTTTGCTTGGCGCGTTATCGTTTGCGCGTGTCATTTCGACGCCGCCGATGCGCGGTCGATCAGCGTTTTCCGGGGCCAGAAAAAAGAACAGGCGCGAGGCTTTCGCCGGGCGCCCAAGAAACGCTCCCGCCATAAGCAGGAGCGGAGAGGAGATGAGAGCCGTGCGTTAGGTTCGACGAGCGATCCGACGAACGGCATTACCTGCTCAGAGTGCCCGCGCGGGGGAAAGTTCAACCGATTTGAAATTTTTCTGTAGGTCCGGCGTCTGATGCCGGCGCGCGCGGCTCAGGCGGTCAGCACTTCGAAGGCGAGCACGGCCAGGATCGCGCCGACATTCGCGATGACGGCTTCGACGAGCACGCCTCGCCATGTCGCCGGTCGGAACCTGATCGCGAGCAGCAACGCGGTCGAAAGCGCGATGGCGATCATCGCGACGAGATGAGCGCTCTCAACATGAATACGCATGCCCGGCCTCCTTCTGGTTCGCGGCACAAGTTTTCCGCGCATCGTTTTTGTCGAACTTCTTTCGAGTATAGGCAGCGGCATATTTACTGGAAAGCGGACAAAAAAGTCATTTTGCCGCCAGCTTGCCGACTGGCACCGAGTGTTAATTTAAATACTCGTTGATTAAAGGAATTTTCCTTTCGGAGCAGGTACAAACCGCGTATGTGCGCCAGCCCGTCCGGCGGCGCGCCGAAACCGCAGGTCCGTGGAGCATTCGCCAGATGACTTCCCCGACGACACGTTCTCTCGAAGTCGATTTCTTTCGAGGAATCGTGCTGCTCATTATCGCGGTCGACCATATAACGGGAAGCGTGCTATCGCGCTTTACGCTGCACCAGTATGCGTTTTGCGATTCCGCCGAAGTTTTCGTGTTTCTCGGAGGTTATGCGTCGGCGGCGGCTTATACGGCGCTTGCGACTCGCCGTAGCGATTCAGCCGCCCGCCGACGCTTTTTCAAACGCAGTTGGGAAATTTATCGCGCGTATCTGTTCACTGCGTTTCTGATGCTGGTCGGCGGCGCGATCCTGATGGCGCTTCAAGTCGACACGCCGATGGTCCAGTACACCGAGTGGCCGAACTTTCTCACGCGGCCGTTCGGCCTTGCGGTCGATATCGTGCTGTTGCGTCAGCAGCCGTATCTGTCGGCGGTTTTGCCGATGTATTCGGTGTTCGCGCTCGCAGTCCCGGCGATCGTGCCGCTCGCGCAGAAGAAACCCGTCATCGCCATTTTCGGCAGCCTGCTTGTGTGGCTCGCGGCCATGCCGCTGCTGCGCTTCCTGCCGGGCACATACGGCGAAGCGTGGTCGTTCAATCCGTTCGCGTGGCAGTTGATGTTCATGACCGGCGTGCTCGCGCGCGTGCAGCCGATCAGCGACGAATTCCACGCCGGCCGATTCGCGCGCTGGCTGACCGCCGGGGCGATCGCGCTGGCGCTGACCTTCGCGTTCGCCAAGCTCTTCCTCGAAACGCAGGCGCCGCCGGGATACATGAAGCAGAATCTCGCGACGCTGCGCATCGTGAGCTTCGCCGCCATCGCGTGGATCGTCGCGCGCGGCGTGTATGCGGGCTGGGTCGGCAAGCTCGCACGCAGGCTGCCGGGCGTCGTCACGATCGGCCAGCAGGGGCTCGTGTGCTTCATCGCGGGCACATGCGTGTCGCTCGTGCTCGATTCGGCGCTGCGCGCGATGGGCGTGCTCGGGCTCGGGCGGTATCCGTCGCACTGGATTCTGGGGCTGATCGCCGATGGCATCGCCATTGTCAGCCTGCTTGCGCTCGCGCGCTTCTGGGCGGATCGGAAGGCGGCGAAAGCGGCGCGTGCGAAGAGCGTCGAGCGGCCGGCGCCGCGTATGCCCGTCATCGAGGGCAGGCCGGTCCCGGCGCACGCCACGAACCGGCGCGATCGCTGAGCGCGCCGGTTTCTCTCGTGCTTACTCCAGCGTGATGTGGCGCGTCTCGCGCATACACAGCACGGCGATCAAACTCACCGCCGCAGCCGCCGACACATATCCGCCGACCCACGCGAGCCCGCCGCGATTGGCGAGCAATTGCGCGATGTACGGCGCCACCGATGCGCCCAGAATCCCGCCGAGGTTGTACGCGACGCCCGCGCCCGTGTAACGCACGTTGGTCGGGAAGAGCTCGGGCAGGAGCGCGCCCATCGGTGCGAACGTGACGCCCATCAGGAAGAGCTCGATCGTCAGGAAGAGCGCGACCTGGATCGTGTCGCCGCTGCCGAGGAGCGGAGCCATCGCGAAGCCGGAGAGGATCGCCAGCAGACAGCCGACGATCAGCACCGGCTTGCGTCCGAAACGGTCGCTCGCGATCGCGGAGATCGGCGTGGCGAGCGCCATGAACACCACGGCGAGGCACAGAAGGCCGAGGAAGGTCTCGCGCGCGAAATGCAGTTTGGCCACGCCGTACGACAGCGAAAACACCGTCGAGATATAGAAGAGCGTGTAACAGACGACCATCGCGAACGCGCCGAGCAGCGTCGGCACGAGATGGCGCCCGAGCAGCGTCGCGACCGGCACCTTGACGCGTTCTTCGCGCTCGACGGCCGCGCGGAACGCCGGCGTTTCCGCGATCTTCAGGCGCACATACAGGCCGAGCGCGACCAGCACCGCGCTCACGATGAACGGCACGCGCCAGCCCCAGCTGCGGAATTGCTCATCGGAGAGCGAGAGCGCGAGACCGAAGAACAGACCGTTCGACGCGAGAAAGCCGATCGACGGCCCGAGCTGCGGAAACATGCCGAAGAGACCGCGTTTGCCCTTCGGTGCGTATTCGGTCGCGAGCAGCGCCGCGCCGCCCCATTCGCCGCCCAGCCCAATGCCTTGGCCGAACCGCAGGATGCACAGGAGGATCGGGGCCGCGCTGCCGATCGAATCGTAGCCGGGCACGAAGCCGATGAGCGTCGTCGAGAGGCCCATCACGAGCAGCGAGGCGACGAGCGTCGATTTGCGGCCGATGCGATCGCCGAAGTGTCCGAAGATGAACGAGCCGATAGGCCGCGCGAAGAACGCGATGCCGAAGGTGACGAACGCCGAGAGCGCCTGCGCGGCGGGCGAGTCGTGCGGAAAGAACACCGGTCCGATGACGAGCGCGGCGGCGGTCGCGTAGACATAGAAGTCGTAGAACTCGATCGCGGTGCCGATGAAGCTCGCGAAAATCACGCGGGAAGCGCTTTGGGATCCGTCGCCGGGCTTTGCGGCGGAAAGCGAGGGTGAGGCCATGTTGTCTCCGTTGTCGTGTTGCCTTGGTGCGAAGCATTGTCGCGCGCATCGCCGGGCAAGAGCGATCGGAATGACGAACGATGTCGTCGTCCGGCGCGCGTCAGCTTTTTGTAGGGATTGCGATGCAATGGCGGGAAAGCCAGGGTTGGACGGCGCGTGAGTGGCGCGCGGTGTCGCGGCGCAGTTCGGCTGCGCTCGGGCGCTGCGCCGGACGCGCGGGGTGAGCGCGAGGCGAAGGCCACGCCGGAAGCGGGTCCGGCCGGGGTGCAAAAAAAATTATAACGAGCGTGCCGGCCGAGCGCCAATCAATCAATGGTCGTGGCTTGCGGCGAATGGGACGTCTGTAGCTGGAACTGGCCGTTGTCGTTGAACATCCAGCCTTCGAAAAGCTCCAGTTGGCCGTTGCCGTTCAAAAGGCGCGGGGGCGGCGCGGGCAGCGGCGATGCGCGGCGCAGCGAGGCGAGCGCGGTGGCTTCGGCTTCGTCATCGCCGTTGGTGCGATACACCGACGATTCGACGAGCCGCCCGCCGCGATCCACCGTAAACGACACGAGCACGAACGAGCGCAGCATCGCTTGCGGCGTGCCCTTCAGCACGAGCGACGGATTGCGCTCGAAGATGCGCTGCGCGATGCGCGCCTTGTACTCGTCGAGCGTTTGACCGGAGACGGCCGGCGCGGGCGCGCGCGCAGCCACGACGCTGGGGGGCGGGGTGATCGCGCAGGCGCTCATCGCCGACGCAAGGACGAGCGCGGCGGCGGTACGGCGAAGACGTGACGCGGACATCGCAACAATGGCGGGATGACGTTACTTAAATGGTAGTCGCTGCAAGGCCGTCAGCGAACCGAATTCGTGCGCCCGGACGCATTCAGGCGCGCGTTTTGCTGCCGATGCTTTCATTCGAAAGCACTTTAAGGAGGGCGCCATGAACAGCGAGACCAACCGTCCGGAAGACGGAAAGACGGCCGAGCACAGCGACAACGAGAAAAGCAAGCTGCCCGAGCGCGATGACGACAACCGCAAGCAAGGTCCGAACGACAGGCCGGGCAAGCAGTCGGGTGAGGGCGAGGCGCCGGTCGGCTGAGTCGTGCATGGCGTGTGCGGTATCGGCGGCGCGGTGCTAATGTGGAAAGGGGATGTCCCCGGATTTCGGGAGAATGCCATGACACGCAAGAACGATCCTGCACCGTCGGGCGCGCCCGCAACGAAGCAGCAACCGGCTTCCGCGGCGCATTCGAAGAGCGAATCGCAACGCGCCGCGCCCAAACAGGACGCTGCGAAGGCGGAGCCGGTTCCGCACGTCCGGCCGCCCGTCAGATCCGATGACAATTGAGCGTTCGGTTTCGATTATTCGGTGTAGGGCTTGACGAGTTCGGCGCAGCGCATCGGCGCGGCAGATCTGACCGCGCCGGTTTCGGCCGCGCGCGTTTCCACGCAGCGGTAGAGGCTATTGTTTTTCTGAAGCACGTAGGTGTCTTCGGGAAGGCCGGAGTTGCGCGCGGCCACGCTCGTTACCGCGACGATCCCATATCCGTTTTGAATCAGGTCGAAGAGCGTTGTTTCGGTCGCGCGCCATTGCGCGTTTGGCTGAGGCTGGGCATGCGCCGACAGGCTCACGGCGGCGATGCAGCCGACGAGGATGGGCATGATGCGGCCTGACTTCATGGGCGACTCTCCGCGTTGTGATCGATGAGGCGGTTAGATGGCGTTATGGCCGTAGTGTTCACGTCGATTGTTTCTCGGGGCGTGGCATCGGACGAAAAAAAGCCTCGCGAGTGCGAGGCCCAAGTCCAACCTTTCCCATTGAAGACCTCCTTCGAATCGAGCATGGGGGAAACTCGGAAGGAGGCAGAAGGGAAGATACGTGGCTCCGGAGACGTCGGATAGGCGTTTTGTCTGAAATTGATGGTTCAGGATAGCGAAGCAACGGCCAGCTTGGCGCGTTCGAGCGCGTCGCGAAAACGGAGCGGCAAAAGACAAAGCCCCGTAAGCGTTTGAACTTACGAGGCTTGATTTGATCTGGCGGAGGCGGTGAGATTCGAACTCACGGAAGGATCGCTCCTTCGCCGGTTTTCAAGACCGGTGCCTTAAACCGCTCGGCCACACCTCCAGCAAGGCGCGTATTGTAGCGCAACTCGCAGCCGCGCAGGAACGCTCATCCTTCGAGCGATTTCGTCGCCTTGAGCGCGGGAAAAAGGCGCATCCACAACAGCGCGACGACAATCGTGCCGATTCCGCCGATCAGCACCGCCGGCACCGCGCCGAGCAGTCCCGCCGTCATCCCCGATTCGAACTCGCCGAGCTGATTCGACGTGCCGATGAACAGCGAATTGATCGCGCCGACGCGTCCGCGCATTTCGTCGGGCGTCTGCAACTGCACGAGCGACATCCGCACGACGACGCTGATCACATCCGACGCGCCCAGCGCCGCCAGCGCAATCAGCGACACGTAGATATTGCGCGACAGTCCGAAGACGATCGTCGCGATTCCGAACGCGATCACCCCGCCGAACAGCGCATTGCCCGCGCGCTGCCGCAGCGGAAAATGCGCGAGCCAGATCGATCCGGCCAGCGCGCCGGCCGCGGGCGCCGCGCGCAGAACGCCGAGTCCCCACGGTCCGGTATGCAGGATGTCGCGCGCGTAGACCGGCAGGAGCGCGGTCGCGCCGCCGAGCAACACGGCGAAAAGATCGAGCGACAGCGCGCCCAGAATCACCGGCTTGCTGCGAATGAAACCGATACCCGAAAAGAGCGCTTCGAACGAGAGCGGCGCGCGCATACGCACGGCTTCGTCGATTCTGATCGCGGCCACGGCGCACGCCGCGACGAGAAACGCGACGCTCACCGCGCCGTACACGGTCAGCGCGCCGAACCCGTAGAGCACGCCGCCCATCGCGGGACCCAGGATCTGCGCCGTCTGATTCGCCGACGTCGACCACGCGCTCGCATGCTGCAACTGATTGCGGGCGACGAGATTGGGCAAGAGCGCGGCCATCGACGGCGATTCGAACGCGCGCGCCGCACCCGTCACGGCGGCGATCGCGTAGATCGGCGCGACATCGTGCCAGCCGTGCCACGCGCCGAGACACAGCACGAGCGCGGCGATGCCCTCAATCGACTGGCACACGTACGCGATCACGCGTCTGTCGTAACGGTCCGCAACGTGCCCGACGACGAGCGTCAGCACGAACATCGGCAGGAATTGCGCGAGGCCGACGAGACCGAGCGCGTAGGCGCTATGCGTGATCGAATAAACCTGCCATCCGATCGCGACCGACATCATCTGAAACGCCACCGACGACATCACCCGAGCGCTCCAGAAAAGCGCGAACGGGCGATGCCGCATCACCGAGTTCGGCGCCATCGTCGGCGCGCTCAATTGTGCGGATCCTTCAAGAACAGTTCCTGGAGATCGTTGAGAAAGCGTTGGCCGAGTTCGGTCGGCGCAATGCGTTCGATGTCGCGCGTGATGAGCCCGCGTTTTTCCGCTTCGGCGAGCGCCGGCTCGATCGCGGACAGCGCCAGTCCCGTGCGCTCGACGAACGAATGCACCGGAAAGCCTTCGACGAGCCTAAGCGTGTTCAGCATGAACTCGAACGGCAGATCGCGCGGACCGACTTCGCGTTCTTCCTGGATCGCGGTTTCGGCCGGCGAAAGCGCGTGATCCATATAGCTCGAAGGATGCTTGAAGCGCGCCTGACGCAGAATCTTGGACGGAAACGACAGCTTCGTATGCGCGCCCGCGCCGATGCCGAGGTAATCGCCGAAGCGCCAGTAGTTCAGGTTATGCCTGCTCTGACGGTGCGGCTTCGCATACGCCGACACTTCGTAGCGCGCGTAACCGGCCTCGCGCGTGCGCTCGTGGATCCAGTCCTGCATGTCGGCGGAAGCGTCGTCGTCGGGGAGCGCGGGCGGGTATTTGGCGAAGACCGTGTTCGGCTCCATCGTCAGGTGATACAGCGACAGATGCGGCGGCGCGAACGAGATGGCCGTCTCGATATCGTGCTTGCACTCGTCGAGCGATTGCTGCGGCAGCGCGAACATCAGATCGAGATTGAAGTTGTCGAAGTGCTTCGCGGCGATCTCGACGGCTTTTTTCGCCTGCATCGCATCGTGAATGCGGCCGAGTGCCTTCAAATGCGCCTCGTTGAAACTCTGAATGCCGATCGACAAACGATTCACGCCGCTCGCGCGAAACGACGCGAACTTGGCCGCCTCGAACGTGCCGGGATTGGCTTCGAGCGTGATTTCGGCGTCGGCATCGATGGGCAGCAGCGCGCGCGCATCGGAGAGAAGGCGGTCCAGCCCTTTCGCCGATAACAGCGATGGCGTGCCGCCGCCGATGAAAATCGTATGCACCTGCCGTCCCCACACGAGCGGCAGCGCGCTTTCGAGATCGGCGCGCAGGGCATCGAGATAACGTTCTTCGGGAAACGTGTCGTCCTTCCACTCGTGCGAGTTGAAGTCGCAGTACGGACACTTGCGCACGCACCACGGGAAATGCACGTACAGCGAAAGCGGCGGCAGCGACGTCAGCCGGATGCTTCCCGGCGACGTGAACGCCTGCACGATGTTGATCGTCTTCGGTCCGGCACTCACGCAAGTTCCTTCAGTCGTTGCAGTAATTCGCGCAACGCGAGCGCGCGATGGCTGAGCGCGTTCTTGCGCGCGGGATCGAGTTCGGCGGCGGTCGCATCGAGCGTCGGCAGGAAGAAGTGCGGATCGTAGCCGAAGCCATTTGCGCCGCGCGGCGCATCGATCACTTCGCCATGCCAGCGGCCTTCCGCGATGAGCGGCTCGGGATCGTCCGCGTGACGCACGAGCACGAGCACGCAGAAGTAGTAAGCGCGGCGATCCGTGTGCTGAGCGAGGTCGGCGACGAGCTTCGCGTTGTTCGCGGCATCGCTTTTGGCGCCGCCGCTCATCGACGCATAGCGCGCCGAATACACGCCCGGCGCGCCGTTGAGCGCGCGCACGCAAAGGCCGGAATCGTCGGCGAGCGCGGGCAGGCCGGTGAACGTCGCGGCGTGCCGCGCCTTCGCCAGCGCGTTCTCGACGAAGGTCGGGTGCGGTTCGGGCGCTTCGGGCACGCCGAGTTCGCCCTGCGCGATCAGTTCGATGCCCGCCGCATCCAGCAGCGATGCGAATTCGCGCAGCTTGCCCGCATTGTTCGATGCGAGCACGACGCGCCCAAGACCATTGACGTCAGACACCGCGAATCCCCAGTGCTTCCTTCTGCTTCAGGATCAGCGCCTTGATGCCGCTGTCGGCGAGCGCGATCAGCTCGTTCATCTCGTCGCGCGTGAAGGGCGCGCCTTCCGCCGTGCCCTGCACTTCGACGAAGCCGCCCGCGCCCGTCATCACGACGTTCATGTCGGTATCGCATTGCGAGTCTTCGTCGTAGTCGAGATCGAGCACGGGCGAGCCTGCGAAGATGCCGACCGAAATCGCCGCGACGAAATCCTTCACCGGCGACTTCGCGATCCTGCCCGACGCGAGCAGTTTGCCGACCGCATCGTGCGCGGCGACGAACGCGCCCGTGATGCTCGCCGTGCGCGTGCCGCCATCGGCCTGAATGACGTCGCAATCGATATGCAGCGTGCGCGCGCCGAGCGCGTCCAGATCGAACACCGAGCGCAATGCGCGGCCGATCAGCCGCTGAATCTCCTGCGTGCGGCCCGTCTGCTTGCCGCGCGCGGCTTCGCGGTCGCTGCGCGTGTGCGTCGCGCGCGGCAGCATGCCGTATTCCGCGGTGAGCCAGCCTTGCTCCCGGCCGCGCAGAAACTCGGGCACGCGCTCGGCGATGCTCGCCGTGCAGATCACCTTGGTATCGCCGAATTCGACGAGCACCGAGCCTTCCGCGTGCTTCGTGTAATGCCGCGTGATGCGTACGTCGCGCAGCTGATTCGCACGGCGGCCGCTCGGACGCGGGGGAGAAGGCTTGAGCAGGGGAGAGTCGGTCATGGATGTCGGAAGAAGAGTGTGGAACCAGCAAACCCAGCGATTTTATCGTCATTCACTTTCAGGCGTTGCGCGTGCGCCATGCGCACCGGTCCGCCGTCCGGGCGGCTTTCGCGGTAAAAATGGGATAATGCGGGTTCCTCGCCCGGCGGCCCAACGCAGGCCACTCACAGGCACTTTCGACAGCGCCGGGCGTTTCGTATCGAATGGGTCTTCGCAACGAAGGCTCTCTATCGCGAGACGTACCATGATCTACAGCATGACAGGCTATGCCAGCGCGACGCGCGAAGTCGTCGCGGATGGCGCGGGACCCAATGGCGCGGGCGGTTCGGGCGTCGGTGTATCGGTGGAATTGCGCACGGTGAATTCGCGCTTTCTCGACCTGAACTTCCGCATGCCCGAAGACGTGCGCGCGACCGAGCCGCAATTGCGCGAAATGCTGATGACCAAGCTCTCGCGCGGCAAGGTCGATATCCGCATCAACCTGAATCGCGTCGAGCAGACGGCAAACGCGGGCGCGCTCAATCGCGACGCGCTCACGCAGCTCGCCGCGCTCGAACGCGCCGTGCTCGATATCTTCCCCGACGCCGAGCGCATGCGTACCGGCGAAATCCTGCGCTGGCCCGGCGTGCTCGCGGAAAGCTCGGTGTCGCAGGAAACGTTGCGTGAGGCCGTGCTCGCGTGCGGCAAGCAGGCGATCGCCGATCTCATCGAAGTGCGGGCGCGCGAAGGCGCGGCGCTCGGCAAAGTGCTGATCGACAACGTGACGGAGATGGAAACGATCGTCGCGCGCATCACGCCGCTCGTGCCGGAACTCATCGCGAAGCATCAGCAGAAAATTGTCGAGCGGCTGCAGGACGCGCTCGGCATCGCGACGACCGAAGGCGGCGGCGCGGTCACGACGAGCGTGCCGCGCGAGGAAATCGCCGAGCGTATCCGCCAGGAAGTGACGATGTACGGCATTCGCATCGACATCGCGGAAGAATTGCAGCGTCTCACCGCGCATCTGAACGAAACGCGCCATGTGCTGCAAAAGGGCGGCAAGGTCGGCAAGCGTCTCGACTTCATGATGCAGGAGCTCAACCGCGAAGCGAACACGCTCGGCTCGAAGGCCGCCGCGAAGGAACTCGCCGACGCATCGATGACGCTGAAACTGCTCATCGAGCAGATGCGCGAGCAAGTACAGAATCTGGAGTAACGCAACATCATGCCGAATACCACGCATCGCTCGCACAGCCATTACACGGGCATCTATCCGGGCAACCTGTTCATGGTCGTAGCGCCCTCGGGCGCGGGCAAGTCCACGCTCGTGAACGCGCTGCTCGCCGAGGACAAGGACATTCTGCTGTCGGTTTCGTATACGACGCGCGAGGCGCGCTCGAAGGAAACCAATGGCGTGCAGTATCACTTCGTGTCCGTCGATGAATTCATGGAGCGGCGCGACAAGGGCGAGTTTCTCGAAAGCGCCGAAGTGCACGGCAACTACTACGCGACATCGAAGCTGTGGATCGCGGAGCAGATGAAGCAGGGCCATGACGTGCTGCTGGAAATCGACTGGCAGGGCGCGCAGCAGGTGAAGAAGCAGTTCCGCAATGCGGTGGAGATTTTCATTCTGCCGCCGTCGCTCGATGCGCTCGAAGACCGCCTCAAGAAACGTGGCCAGGATTCCGAAAAAGTGATCGTGCGGCGTCTGCTCGCGGCCGGCAGCGAGATGGCGCATGCATCGGAAGCGGAGTATGTCGTCATCAACGAGAACTTCGATCGCGCGCTTAACGAACTGCGCTGTCTCGTCGCCGCGACGCGCCTGCGCTTCACGTCGCAATACGCACGCAACACGCAGCTTTTCGTGGACCTCGGCATCCACTCCACGCCGCAAGCGTGACGCATTGCAGTGGCCGGGTCGATCGGTCACATAAGGTAGAATAAAACCCATATTCCGAAGGAAACAAACATGGCCCGCATCACTGTCGAAGACTGCCTGAAACAAATCCCGAATCGCTTCGAGCTCGCGCTTGCGGCAACGTATCGCGCGCGCCAGCTCGCACAAGGCCACACGCCGAAGATCGAAAGCCGCGACAAGCCGACCGTCGTCGCGCTGCGCGAGATCGCCGCGGGCCAGGTTGGCATCGAAATGTTGAAGAAGGTGCCCGTCTAAGGGCCGCAGTTCCACACGGTTTCATTTTTTGCAACCGACAACCCAGCGCGTCACGTCACC
Source organism: Caballeronia sp. ATUFL_F1_KS39 (assembly GCF_023630985.1). Taxonomy (NCBI): domain Bacteria; kingdom Pseudomonadati; phylum Pseudomonadota; class Betaproteobacteria; order Burkholderiales; family Burkholderiaceae; genus Caballeronia; species Caballeronia sp. ATUFL_F1_KS39. The sequence continues at coordinate 76,159 of NZ_JALQDZ010000004.1, forward strand.
ACGGAGGGGAAGATGAGTCAGACACCGTTGCCCATCTCCACCGCCGTGGATCCCGATATCGAAGTCGACGCCGACTCGATGCTCGATGCCGAAAAGCCGCACGCGGCGCGCAAGTACATCGACGCGGTTCTCGAACAATCCTTCCGCCATCTGTTCGGGCCGACCGCCACGCCGGAGCAGCCGCGCAAGCACGACGTCGTTTCCATCGCGAAACTCACGAACGCGCTCGCGAGCTACATCACTCCGGAAGAGATCAAGGAAGTCAAGGCGGCTTTCCACTTCAGCGACGAAGCGCACCTCGGCCAGTATCGGCAGAGCGGCGAGCCGTACATCACGCATCCGGTCGCGGTCGCGGAAATTTGCGCGGGCTGGAAGCTCGATGCGCAATCGATCATGGCGGCGCTGCTGCATGACGTGATCGAAGACCAGGGCGTGACCAAGACCGAAATCGCGGAGCGCTTCGGGGCCAAGGTCGCGGAACTGGTCGACGGCTTGTCCAAGCTGGACAAGATGGAATTCCGCAATCGCGAGGAAGCGCAGGCGGAAAACTTCCGCAAGATGCTGCTCGCGATGGCGCGCGACGTGCGCGTCATTCTGGTCAAGCTCGCGGACCGGCTGCACAACATGCGCACGCTCGGCGCGGTGCCGCCGGAAAAGCGCAGGCGCGTCGCGCGCGAGACGCTGGATATCTATGCGCCGATCGCGCATCGGCTCGGTCTGAACAATACGTATCGCGAATTGCAGGATTTGTCGTTCGCGAACTTCAATCCGAATCGTTACGCGACGCTCGAAAAAGCGGTGAAAGCAGCGCGCGGCAACCGGCGCGAAGTGGTCGGCAAGATTCTCGAAGCGGTGCAGCGCACCATCGCGGATGCGAAGATCAACGCGGAAGTCACCGGCCGCGAAAAAACGATCTACAGCATCTACAAGAAGATGCGCGACAAGCAGTTGTCGTTCTCGCAGGTGCTCGATGTGTACGGCTTTCGGGTCGTCGTCGAGGGCGCGCTCGAATGCTATACGTGCATCGGCGCGCTGCATGCGCTCTACAAGCCCGTGCCGGGCAAATTCAAGGACTACATCGCCATTCCGAAGGTGAACGGCTATCAATCCTTGCACACGACGCTGGTCGGCCCGTTCGGCGCGCCGATCGAGTTCCAGATCCGCACGCGCAAGATGCACGAGATCGCCGAGGCGGGCGTCGCGGCGCATTGGCTCTACAAGAACGGCGGCGCCGATCTGAACGACGTGCAGAAGCGCGCGCATCAATGGCTCAAGTCGCTGCTGGACATTCAGAGCGAGGCGGGCGACTCGAGCGAGTTCCTCGAACACGTCAAGATCGACCTGTTCCCGGACGCCGTCTACGTGTTCACGCCGAAGTCGAAGATCATGCCGCTGCCGCGCGGCGCGACGGCGCTCGACTTCGCGTATTCGATTCACAGCGACCTGGGCAACCAGTGCGTCGCGGTGAAGATCAACAACGAACTTCTGCCGCTTCGCACGGAGTTGAAGAGCGGTGACATCGTCGAGGTGATCACCGCACCGTACTCGAAGCCGAATCCCGCGTGGCTCGGCTTCGTGCGCACCGGCAAGGCGCGCTCGGCCATCCGTCACTATCTGAAGACGATGCGACTGAACGAGTCGGTCCAGTTGGGCGAGCGGCTCGTCGATCAGAGTCTCAAGGGTTACGGTCTCGCGCTATCCGACGTCACGCCGGAAGTATGGGAAAAGCTCGTGCTTTGGACCGGCAACAAGACGCGTCAGGAAATCTTCGCCGATATCGGTCTCGGCCGGCGCGTGGCGGCGGTCATGGCCAAGCGCATCGAGGTGCTGATGAACGGCATCGCCGATGACGAAGATCACCCGCATCGCGAGCATCACAACACGAATACCGCGCCGCCGGTCGTCATCACGGGTACGGAAGGCATGTCGGTGCAACTGTCACCGTGCTGCCGACCGATTCCGGGCGACGACATCATGGGCTATATCGGCATCGGACTCGGCATGGCCATCCATACGACCGAATGCCGCGTGGCGCAGCGCATCCATCGGCGCGATCCGGGCCGCTGGATCGACGTCGCGTGGGCGCCGCAGCCGGGCCGTCTGTTCGACGTCGCCGTCAAGGTGCTCGTGAAGAACACGAAGGGCGTGTTCGCGCGCGTCGCGGCGGACATCACGTCGGCGGACGCGAACATCGTGCATATCGCGATGGACGAAGACGTGTCGCAGGAAGCGAAGCTGCTGCGCTTCGTGATCCAGGTGAGCGACCGCGTGCATCTGGCGAACGTCATGCGCCGCGTGCGCACCAATCCGGACGTGATGCGCATCGCGCGCGAGCGTCCGAGCGACGAACCGCATCACCGCAATCAGGACGGCGGCATGCGCATCGACCGCGAGCGCGCCGACTACTGACGCGGCGCGGGTATGCGGCGTGCATGCCTGTCGTCGTTCGACGAACAGGAGAGAGCGCCGTAATGAACACATCCGATCTCGAAGGCGCCACGCTCGACTACTGGGTCGCGCGCGGGCTGCACGAATTCATCCGGGAAATCCACTTCACCGATAGCGGCGAGACGCTGTCCATTCGCGGCAACGATCGCGGCAAGCCCTGGGACGGGCGTTTCCTGCCATCGACGTCATGGGATGCAGCGGCCGTGGTTCTGGAGCGCGCCTGCAAGCTCCAGATGCACGACCACGGGCGCGGGGAAGTGGTCTGCACCGTCACGTTCGGCAAGGACGGCAAACCCGTGGAAGGGCGCGGCGCGTCGCTACGCATCGCCTTGCTGCGGGCGTTCGTGCGGCATGCTTTCGGCGATGCCGTCGACGACGAATTCCCGCGCCGTTCTCAGACGCTGCTCGGCGCGCGGGCTGAGGCGATCGGGGAGTCGAGCGCGGTGGCTTCGGTGGAGGATGTGCCGAGGCCGGACCTGGGTATCGGCGATATCGGCTCGGTGCCGCGACAGTAGATTGCGCGCTACGATCGGGACAAACAAAAAGGGCCTTCCGTCTGGAAGGCCCTTCGAAAGATGGCGCGGCTGGCAGGATTCGAACCCACGACCCCTTGGTTCGTAGCCAAGTACTCTATCCAACTGAGCTACAGCCGCACGCAAAACGGTACAACACTATGTTACTTCAACGCGCTAATGGTTAAGCGCTTGATGACCTCGTCAGAGCGAGAACATCCGAAAAGGTGGCGCGGCTGGCAGGATTCGAACCCACGACCCCTTGGTTCGTAGCCAAGTACTCTATCCAACTGAGCTACAGCCGCACGCAAAACGGTACAACACTATGTTACTTCAACGCGCTAATGGTTAAGCGCTTGATGACCTCGTCAGAGCGAGAACATCCGAAAAGGTGGCGCGGCTGGCAGGATTCGAACCCACGACCCCTTGGTTCGTAGCCAAGTACTCTATCCAACTGAGCTACAGCCGCACGCAGAAGCGGAATTATAGCCAAGCCTATTCTGAAAAGGAAGGGGTTTTGGCCAGAATTTCGAATTTTCGGTCGATGCGCCTCCGACGAAAGATGGCCTCGACGTGGTAAGTTGATGTTTCGAAAGCAAGTACATTCCGGAATTCGACATCAATCGGCAACGAGCGGCATCATGAACAAGGCATTTGTCAAAGAGTCGGACGACACCGACGACGACCTCGAACTCGGCCAGCCCGACGTCCCGGCGGGCACGAAGAACTACATCACGCCTCAAGGCCATCAGCGGCTGCGTGACGAGTTGCTGCAGCTTCTCGATACGGAGCGCCCGGAAGTCGTCAGGCTCGTTTCGTGGGCCGCTTCGAACGGCGATCGCTCGGAGAACGGCGACTACATCTACGGCAAGCGGCGGCTGCGCGAGATCGACCGGCGCATCCGCTTCCTGGGCAAGCGCCTGGATCTCGCGGAAGTGGTGGACAGCAGCAAGCAGGAGAATGTCGATCAGGTGTTCTTCGGCGCGACGGTGGACTACGCGGGCGACGACGGCGACGTGAAGACGGTGACGATCGTCGGCGTCGACGAAGTCGATCTGGATCGCGGCTACGTGAGCTGGATCTCGCCGGTCGCGCGCGCGCTGCTAAAGGCGAAGATCGGCGATACGGTGCCGTTGCACACGCCTGCAGGCATTCAGCAGATCGACATCCTGGACGTCCGATATCCACGCTGAAGCGACGCGCAACGACGAAAAAAAAGCCGCTCCGAAGAGCGGCTTTTCTACAGCGGGACTGCTTGTGAAGCTTAGAAGCGGTGACGCATGCCGACCGTCGCCGAAACCTGGTTGCCGTTCGACGACATACCAACGCCGTTGATCACCGCGCCGACCGGCAGGCCGTCCTGGTCGGTCATGTGCTGGTATTCGCCTTGCAGGTAGACGTCGGTGCGCTTCGACAGCGCATACGCCGTTTGCAGGCTGAACTGGTGGAACTTCGGCTTTTCGCCTTCGATACGGCTATCCGTGTACGTGTACGCACCTGCGATCGACAGAGCCGGCGTCAGGTTGTAGCGGCCGTTCACTTCGTAGTTCGTGAAGCGCATGCTGTCGCCGTTCAGCGCGATGTTGCCAGCGCCTTGCGAGCCGACGTTCGTCAGTTGCGTCGCGTTGTCGAGCATCGTCTGCGTGAACACGAAGCCGACGGTTGCCGGGCCGAACGCGTAGTTGATGCCGCCGCCGAAGATGCGCTGACGCGAAGCGACGAAAGGCGTGTTGTCGGTCGTGACCGCACCGGCCGTGTTGTTCGTCGGCGAGCCGACGTTGTTCAGTTGCATGTACGCTGCAGCAACGTTCAACGGGCCGTAGTTGTACGACGCGCCGACGCTGTACGCACGGTTATCCGCGAAACCGCCGGCTTCGTTCGAGAAGCCGTACATCGCGCCCATCTTGAAGCCAGCGTAGTTCGCGCTCGTGTACTTGACCGAGTTGTTGACGCGGAACGTGTTGTCGAGGTTGTCGTTGTCGAACGGGTGAGCGAACTGCGTGCCGCCGTATTGCGTGCCCGTCAGAGCCAGAGGCCCGAGGAAGTCGACCACGGAGTCATATTGACGGCCGAGCGTGATCGAGCCGAACTGGTTGCTCGACAGACCAACGAACGCCTGACGGCCGAACTCACGACCGCCCTGGCCGTTCGTGCCGTTCATGATGTTGAAGCCGTTTTCCAACGTGAAGATCGCCTTCAAGCCGCCACCGAGGTCTTCCGAACCGCGCAGGCCCCAACGGCTGCCGTTGACCGAACCGCTCGTCGCCTTCCAGTTGCTGTGGCCTTGCTGGTTGTTCGTGTAGGTGATGCCCGCATCGATCAGGCCGTACAGCGTGACGCTGCTTTGCGCATGGGCGGCGGTAGCAAAAACGCCCGACAGGGCGGCGACCATGAGAGTCTTTTTCATCTTTGTAACTCCGAGAGCAGATAGGGCCGGGGACCCAGGCTTTGAGGAAACCTCGCTCCGGCGCGCTGCGAGAGGCGCGGGCGGAGGAGCAATGGATCGGTGTCACCGACACATTTGTTTCCGGACCAGACGAAGTGTAAAGACGGGGTTACAGCGCTAGGCGTTCCAATTTCCACAATAAATCATTGTGGATGCGGCAATGATCGATGGAACGCATATTTTTCTTTATATACAAGGGTTTATCCGCGAATAAAGTCGTAAGAGATGCGGTGTCAACCAAATGACGTTGCGCATGCGCGACACGATTGCCGCAAGAAAACAACGGGAAACTTCTGGAAATTCGATTGTTGAGATATTTGAAACAGAAGTTTGCTGCTTTTGCGGGTAATGAATGCGGGCCGCATCGTTATACTGTCGTCTCTGCTTTCCGAAGCAGACTTTTTCGTTGACGGAAAAAGATCTCCAAACTTTGTCAGCGCGACTTCCCGGTCGCGCTTTTTTTTGCCCGGAGCCTTGTGGGACTTGGGTTCGCGTCCGCGTCGCGAAAGCTTTTGAGCGGCGGCTGCGCGCAGTAAGGAAGCCGCGGCGAGCGTTTCGCATCATTGCTCGAATGGGTCGAGCGGAATCATCGCCGATTTGTTTCATTACATTTAAGTTGCGACTTAGTTTGCAGGCCGGTTAATGTCGGAGAATCGGGCAAGACGAAAGGCGCTGACGATTAATATAATGCTCTGTGCAGCCCGGAGGCACTAAAGTCTTAATATCGTTCGGTATAGGAGAAGCCGCGTTGCGTCGCTGTTCTTTTTCGCCGATAAACCGTGCTTGCGCTATTTTCATTTAATGCGGACCGATTAACTAAGCGAGAAAACGGTCAGCGCGCTAAATGGACGCTGGCGGGCGGCAGCCACGGGCGAGCGCGGCGCAACGGCCCTCGCCCAAGCCTCGCAAGGTTCGCCTTCCTGCGGCTCAGCGAGCCGCGACGGCCGCAAACTCGTATCCTTGATAATCCGGAAATGCTTTTAAGGGTTATCCGCCATTGCGATGCGTTAAATTCAGCATCGGCTTAATGGGAAACTATCAAAATGGTGTGGTTTTAACTGAAGCAAAAACTAGCCAAAACAGCCGACTCGTCCCGCCCACCGACTGTTCCGGTAAAAGTCCGCCGCTTCCGGCTGCGTTAGAATGGGCAATCCAGCATTCGCTCCATCCAAGGCGCATCCCGCCGTCTCTCGCCGTTCACGATGCATCCCGATCCGTCCGCAAGCTACGCTTATCCCTCCGAACCCATCGTCTTCGTCGATCTCGAAACGACCGGCGGCACATTCGGCGTGGACCGAATCACCGAGATCGGCGTTGTCGAAGTCGGGCCGGCGGGCGTGTCGCAGTGGACATCGCTCGTCAATCCGCAGCGGCCGATTCCTTCGTTCGTGCAACAGTTGACGGGCATCACCGATGCAATGGTGCGCGAGGCTCCGACGTTCGAGCAGCTGGCGTCCGGCTTGCTCGACCGCATGAAGGGCCGCCTTTTCATTGCGCACAACGCACACTTCGACCACAGCTTTCTGAAGGACGAATTCCGGCGCGTGGACCTTCGCTTCGCGCCCGACGTGCTGTGCACGGTACAGCTTTCCCGCGCCGTTTATCCGGCGGAAAGCCGTCACGGTCTCGATGCGCTCGTCGCGCGCCACGCGCTCGTGCCGGCGGCGCGGCATCGTGCGCTCGCCGATGCCGATTTGCTGTGGCAATTCTGGCAGCACCTGCATCGCGCGCATGCGCCGGATGTGATGCGCACGCATCTCGAACGCGTGACGCGCCGGTTCCAGCTCGCCGCGCACATCGACGAGGACACGATCGAGCAGATCGTTTCGGGCTGCGGCGTCTACATGTTTTATGGCGACGACGACGCGCCGCTCTACGCTGGCCGCAGCGTGCGCTTGCGTCAGCGTGTGCGTTCGCATCTCGTCGGCCCGCGGCGCTCGGCGAAGGATCTGCGTCTCGCCGCGCTGGTGCGTCGTCTCGAATGGAAGGCGACGGGCGGCGAAATCGGGGCATTGCTGGCCGAGGCGCAATGGATCGCGAGCGCGCGTCCAGCGCACAACCGCGCGCCGAAGTCGCGTTCCGGCGACGTTCGCGGCGCGCCTTGGCCGTATGCGGGTGCTATCGCGATCGAAGAGTGCGATGCGGCATCGGGGCAACGCGCGTGGCATGTCATCGACAACTGGCGCTATCTCGGCACGGCCGGCACGCTCGAGGAAGCCGGCGCGCTGCGCGCAAGCGCGGATTCTCCCGCGTTCGAGCTGTCCACTTATCGAATTCTGAGCGAGCGTCTCGCGCGCGGTCTCGTCGCGACACCGCTTGTCGCCGCAACGCTCGCGTCCGCCATCTGACGCGCCGTCACCCGACCGCGCCCACGCCGCCCGACGCGCAGACGTGCGACAGCGCGCGCATGAGCGGCGCGTTCATCGACGAGTTGTAGCGCGTCAGATGCTTCCATCGCGCGACGCTTTCCGCGAGCCGCACGGGGCAGTCTTCGGCATGGCGGATCGGCTCGACATGCGCGAGCGCCGAGACGAGCGACTGCGTCAGCCGATCGAGCTTCGGACGCGTGTCCTTGGCGAGATCGGGCGGCGCTTCTTCCGGCGCAGCTTTCAGCGCGCGCCAGTTCGCGAAGAGCGCGTTCTGCACATCCTTGCTGGCTTCGATCTGATCGCGAAAGAACTGACGCGCGAATTCGGGATCGACCTGCGCGGCGCCGGCCTTTTCCTCGACGTGCTTGAGCAACGCTTCTTCGCGCGGCGCATCGGTGATCGGCTCGTGATGCGCCCACTTCCAGCGCGCGACCGGCTCCGCGAGTGCGAGCCGTTGGGAGACGAGGGCGATGAGGTTGGTGAACGGAGTGTCGTCGCCGTCTGCATGCACGGAAGAGGGCGCGGCGAACGCAAGCGCACAGGCGAACGCGGCGGAGGCGAGGAGAGAAGGGGGCGATCGGCGGCGCATCGGTATCCGGGCAAAAGCGCCAGAATAGCGCACCGCGGTCAAACGGGAACGACGGCAGCCAACTGGCGGAGGGGATTTCACGAGGCGAGCCGTAGCGCACGACCCGCCCCGATGCGGTCATGAACGAGAGGCGCGACGCGTCCTGGCGTGAGCCATGTGCGGACCGGATGGTCCGAGTGCGCCGCGCGCGGCGGGCGTCGTTCTCACGACGACGGCGTGATCCAGCGGGTCCGCCTACTTCGACTGCGCCGAGTCGCGCTGTTCGTCGAAGAACGCGCGCACATGCTCGGGCAGCTCCGTCGCGAGAAACTCGACGCCAACCGGTTCCGGATCCGGACAAAGCACCTTGTCGGGCGTCGGGATTTTCGTCGGTTTTGCGTCCATGATTTCTCTCCTGAATGACTACAACAATTGCGCTAACACGGTCGATGCGGCTATTGCGCCGCCGCATGCAGCCGAATTGCCGATTACGGTTCCTTCCATAGATGCGTTATCGGATCGCCACCGCTTCTGCTTGAGCCGAATCGGCGCGTTTCATCAAGAACGCATGATCGTTCGTGTCGGGACCGGAATGGCTTCGGTAATCGATTGCCGGCCGCTGTGTTCGTTGCTGCAAAAACTACGTTTTATCGCCTAGCGACTGCCGCCCCGCGAGCCGCATCCAGCTTGGGCTGTACCCCGAAAGGCATCAGCGCGTACTTAAACTGTAGCTTTTCCTCTATGGATATAACGATACCGGGAAACCAGCGTTGACGCTTCATGGTGCGCAGCGGAAAATGGCTCGTTGTTGTACGAAAGCGCACATATAAGACGAATCAGGCGCGCGGGTGCTGCCGAATGTGAAATCGCTGAAGCCGATTTTCGGTTCGAATCGCAAACCTGTTGTCGCGATGGCGATCGTTGCGAAAGTGCGAAAGATTGCGGGGGTTTCGAGAAACGCGGCGCAAAAAGCAAAACCCGCGACACATGCGTGATCGCGGGTTTTTAGTACTGCCTGAATTCTTGTGGTGCCGGAAAGAGGAATCGAACCCCCGACCTTCGCATTACGAATGCGCTGCTCTACCGTCTGAGCTATTCCGGCTCCGAATTTTTTCTTCGTTTTTTGCGTTCGTTTAGTTCGTCAGCAACGAAGAAGTGAGATTATGCAGAGCCTTTCTGGCTTTGGCAATACCTTAGATCAATTTTTCTTTTCGACGTGGTAGCGCGTCACGCGATCGACCTCGCTCTTCGAGCCGAGGAACACGGCGACGCGCTGATGCAGGCTCGTCGGAACGATATCGAGGATGCGCTGTTCGCCGTTGGTCGCGGCGCCGCCCGCCTGCTCGACGATGAACGACATCGGGTTAGCCTCGTACATCAGACGCAGCTTGCCGGGCTTCGACGGATCGCGCTTGTCGGCCGGATACATGAAGATGCCGCCGCGATTCAGAATGCGATGCACGTCCGCGACCATCGATGCGATCCAGCGCATGTTGAAGTCTTCCTTGCGCGGGCCGTCCTTGCCGTCGTTCAGCTCGCCGATGTAGCGCTGCACCGGCTCATACCAGTGACGGCTGTTCGACGCGTTGATCGCGTATTCGCGGGTCTCGACGGGGATTTTCATGTCGCGCTGCGTGAGCACCCAAGAGCCGAGCTCGCGATCGAGCGTGAAGCAGTTCACGCCGTGGCCGGTCGTCAACACGAGGACGGTTTGCGGACCGTACACCGCATAGCCCGCCGCGACCTGCTGCGAACCCGGCTGCATGAACGCCGCTTCGCTCGGATCGGCGCCGTCCGGGCAACGCAGCACCGAAAAGATCGTGCCGATCGACACGTTCACGTCGATGTTCGACGAGCCGTCGAGCGGATCGAACGTCAGCAGATAGTTGCCCTTCGGGTAGCGATTCGGAATCGGGAAGATCTTTTCCATTTCTTCCGATGCCATCGCGGCCAGATTGCCGCCCCATTCGTTGGCTTCGAGCAGGATTTCGTTCGAAAGCACGTCGAGCTTCTTCTGCACTTCGCCCTGGACGTTCTCGCTGCCTGCCGAGCCGAGCGCCTCGCCTAGGGCGCCCTTGCTGACGTGATAGCTGATCTGCTTGCAGGCACGCGCGACGACTTCGATCAACAGACGCAAGTCGGCAGGCAGGTTCTGATGTTCACGCTGCTGCTCGATCAGATACTTCGAGAGCGTGGTGCGGCTGGAAATGGAGGACATGCTTAGGCTCCGTGAGCGTTAGACGAATATTCACGATTCTAACCGCTCGATCCGGCCGCTCCATGTGACAGCGACCGCCTGCATCCGCCATAAGCGAGAACGGCCGCCGCGCGAGGTTCTCGCGCGGCGGCCGCTAAACACCAAAAACTCCCGACGAAACAGCGCTTAAGCAGCGAGCGCCTTTTCGACGACCTCGCGAACGTCGCGCGATTTCGCCTTCGCGGCGACGTCGCTCAACGCCGCGTGCATCTTCTCGCGCAACTGCGGCGTGAAGCGGCGCCACAGTTCGAGCCCGCGTGCGAGCCGCGCCGCGACCTGCGGATTGAGCGCGTCGAGCGCGATCACCTGTTCGGCCCAGAACGCGTAGCCGGAGCCGTCGGCGGCGTGGAATTGCGCGGGATTGCCGCTGCAGAAGCTGAAGATCAGCGAGCGCGCGCGATTCGGATTCTTGATGTTGAACGCCGGATGCTGCATCAGCTTGCGCACGATCTCGATCACCTTGCGATCCGGGCCGCCGCGCTGCGTCGCCTGAAGCGCGAACCACTTGTCGATGACGAGCGCCTCGTTCTCGAAGCGGCGATAGAAGTCCGCGAGCGCCGCGTCCGCGACGGTCGCATCCGCGCCCTTGGTCGCGCTCGCAAGCAGCAGCGCGGAAAGCGCCGCCGAGCGGTCGGTCATGTTGTTGGCGGCGTCGTACTGCGCCTGCGCGAGCTTGACGGCGTCGCGCGGATCGTCGAGCTGGCTGAGATAGGCGAGCGCGAGGTTCTTCAGGCCGCGCTTGCCCGCGTCTTCCGGCGTCGGACGATATTCGCCCGGCGTGCGGTTCGCTTCGTACGTCACGAGCCATTTGTCGCGCATTTGCGACGCGAGACGGCGGCTCATGAACACGCGCGCAGCGTGGACGGCGGCGGGATCGGACACGGTCATCTGCTCGGCCAGATAGCTCTCCGACGGCAGCATCAGCGCGAGCTCGCGGAAGGCGGGCGTGAGCGTGGTGTCGTCGAGCACGCGGGCGAACGCGGCGATCACCTGATCGTCGATGCCGAGTGCCTCGCCCTTGGCCGCGCGCTCGGCGAGCGCCAGCAACTCGCGCGTGGCGAGCCGCTGGCCGGCTTCCCAGCGGTTGAACGGATCGCTGTCGTGCGCGAGCAGGAACGCGAGTTCATCGTTCGTATAGTCGTATTCGACGATCACCGGCGCGGAGAAATTGCGCAGCAGCGACGGCAGCGGCGCCTCGTTCACGTCGACGAAAGTGAACGACTGCTCGCGCTCCGTGAATTCGAGCACGCGCGTCGTGCCGTTCGGTTCCTTCTCGCCTTCGAGGCGCAGCGGCAAGTCCGCGCCGCTCTGGCCGATCAGGCCGACCGAGAACGGAATCAGCAGCGGCCCCTTCTGCGTTTCGCGCGCAGCTTCCGACCCGTCGCCGTAACCCTGCGTGAGCGTCAGCGTGTAGCGCTTCGTCCCGGCGTCGTAATTTGCGCGCACCGACACGCGCGGCGTGCCCGCCTGGCTGTACCAGCGCTCGAATTGCGCGAGATCGCGATGATTCGCGTCGGCGAGCGCCTGGCGGAAGTCGTCGCAGGTCACGGCCTGGCCGTCGAACCGCTTGAAATACAGGTCCATGCCGCGGCGGAAGCCGTCGCGACCGAAAAGCGTCTGATACATCCGCACGACTTCCGAGCCTTTTTCGTAGACGGTCATCGTGTAGAAGTTGTTGATCTCGACGTAGCTTTCCGGGCGCACCGGATGCGCCATCGGGCCGGCGTCCTCGGCGAACTGCATTTGACGCAGCACGCGCACGTCCTCGATGCGCTTGGTCGCGCGCGCGGCGGCGCTCGCCGCGCCCTCGACGTCGCCGGCGGCCATATCGGCGGAAAATTCCTGATCGCGAAACACGGTCAGGCCTTCCTTCAGGCTCAACTGGAACCAGTCGCGGCAGGTCACGCGATTGCCGGTCCAGTTATGGAAGTACTCGTGGCCGACCACGGCCTCGATGTTGGAGAAGTCGGTGTCCGTCGCGGTTTCCGGGTTTGCGAGCACATACTTCGTATTGAAGATGTTGAGGCCCTTGTTCTCCATCGCGCCCATGTTGAAATCGCTCACCGCGACGATCATGAAGCGGTCCAGATCGAGCTCGAGGCCGAAGCGCTTCTCGTCCCAGCGGATCGAGTTGATGAGCGAATCCATCGCGTGACGGGTCTTGTCGAGATCGTGCGGCTCGACCCAGACTTGCAGCAGCTTTTCCTTGCCCGAGCCCGATTCGATGCGTTCCTCGATGCACACGAGCTTGCCCGCGACGAGCGCGAACAGATAACTCGGCTTCTTGAACGGATCTTCCCATTTGGCGAAGTGGCGGCCATCGGGCAGATCGCCTTCCTCGATCAGATTGCCGTTCGACAGCAGCACCGGACACGCAGTCTTGTCGGCGCGCAGCGTGACGGTGTAGGTAGCCATCACATCCGGGCGATCGAGGAAGTAGGTGATGCGCCGAAAGCCCTCGGCTTCGCACTGCGTGAAGAAGTTGCCACTGGAGACGTAAAGTCCGGAGAGCGTCGTGTTCTCGGCCGGATTGCAGATGCTCTCGATGCTAAGCTCGAAAGCATCCGCGGGAATACTGCCGATGGACAGTCCGTTTTCATTGACGCGGACATCCGCGTGCGCGACGCCGTCGATCGCCGCGCTCACGAATTCGAGCTGCTCGCCCATCAGTTCGAGGCGCGATGCGTCGCCTTGGGCGTCGGGGTTGCGCCGCAGCTTCATCGTGTTCTTCACGACCGTGCGCGATGGCACGAGGTCGAATTCGAGCGCGACGGAATCGATCAGGAACGCGGGCGGCGTGTAGTCCTGGCGGCGAATCACAGCGGATGCGGTCGTGGTAGACATGGCAAGATCTTCATGTTTGGATTGAACGGCGCCGGCGTCTCGCGCGTGCGCTTTTAGCGCACCAACGCGTGCGCGCCTGGTCGAATCATTGTACAAGCCGCCCGGCGATCGTGAATCGGGCGGCGCCACGCGTCGTGGACCCCACAAAACAAGGACGCCGCCATGCGACGCAAGGCGGTGCTGTCTATAACGGAGAAGGGTGCTGAACGAAGTGAGGACGACCATGAAATTCCCGATCAGGACGCTCGTCACATGGCCGCTGATGCTGGCGGCGATGTGGCTCGCCGGCTGCACGACCTACGTGCAGACGCAGGTCACTGCATTCTCCGACTGGAGCGGCAGCGACGCGACCCGCACCTACGCGTTCACGCGCAAGAGCGAGCAGCAGAACAGCATCGAGCAGACGACCTACGAGACGCTCGTCGCCAACGAACTCGCGAAGTACAACTTCCGTCAGGCGCCCGAGGCGAGCGCGAACTATCAGATCGCGATCGCCTATTCGGTTCGCGGCGACATGGTGACCGTGCGTCAACCGGTCTACTACGATCCGTGGCCGATGTACGGTCCGTGGGGCGCCGGCCCATACTGGGGCGGACCGTGGGGCGGGTGGGGGCCGTACGGTTCGTGGGGCGCGACGGGTTACGTCGATCAGAGCTATCCGGTCTATACGCACGCGCTGCAGATCCGCATGAACGACCGCAAGACCGGCCGCGAGACGTACAAGGTGACGGCGGTGAACGCGACGGGCGATCCGTCGCTGTATCAGGCGATGCCGTATCTCGTGCGCAGCGCACTGGCGGACTTTCCGCTCGGTAACGGCACCGTCAGAACGGTGACGCTGCCGGTGGACAAGAGCGGCGGCATGTCGAACGAAACGGCCGCGTCGGCCGGACCGAACGAGCGCAGCGTCGCACCCGCGCCCGCAGCGAAAACCGTCGATTGATCGGGCCGTCGCATCGACGCGAAAACGGCATCGGAATTTTTTGCCGTCATGCGCAGTGAGCATTGCCTTTTACGGCTTCGGGAAATGTTTCAAACACGCCCGCCGCCCTTGACTAAACAGGGAAATATCGCGGCGGCGCCGGGCCGCAATATATGCAGCTTCGGTCAATTAGCGATATATTCCCGGGATGACAAAATCGTGTCCGCCCAATCCTGAAGCCGTTCCCGAGCCCACCACATGGGATGCGCGGCTCGCACGCCGTCTCGTCACGCCGCTCGTCGGCACGCCGGTAACGCCCAACCATCTGACCACGCTGCGCCTCGCCATCGGCTTGGCTGGAGCGTGGTATCTGTCGCTCGGCCAGTTCTGGATGTGCACGCTCGGCGCGCTTCTGATCGCGCTGTCGAATTTCGTCGATCACACCGACGGCGAACTCGCGCGCATCAGCGGCCAGTCGAGCAAGATCGGCCATTTCTACGATCTCGCGTGCGATGCGCTCGTGACGGTGCTGCTGTTCCTCGGCATCGGGTTTTACGTGGCCGTGCATCATCCGTCGATGATCGTGCCCGCCCAATGGCTCGGCGGCATGGCGGGCGTGGCGGTTGCGCTGATCTTTTTCCTGCGCATGCGTATCGAATCGATGATCGGCAAGTCGGGCACGAAACAGGCGTCGTTGGCCGGATTCGAAACGGAAGACGTGCTGTATCTGCTTCCGCTCGTGACCATTCTGAACGGCATGACGCCGTTTCTGATCGCCGCGGCGATCGGCGCGCCGCTCTTCGCCATTTATGTGGCGGTGGACTATCAGCGCGTCGTCGCGCAGACGAAACGCCGCGCGCAGGCCACACGTGCAAAAGACGACAAAGATTTCCAGGCGGTGAGATGAGCGATACGGCAACTCCGGAGAGCACGCTGACACAACCGGCGCAGACGGCGACGACCGCGCGCCCGTCGAAGCGCGATATCGATTCGACGATGAACGCGCGCCTCGCCGCGCTGCAGACGCCGAAGCTGCGCGACGAGTACGGCCAGCAAGGCTCGTTTCTCTATATCGAAGACTTCCTGCCGCGCGACTACACGGAGCGGCTGATCGCCGCCGTGCGCGACGTGATGCCGTCCGTGAACCGCAACTATCTGCCGGGGCACAAGGCGGGCGGCAGCGTGAGCCGTCACACGCTCGACAAGCTCGCGCCGTTCATCGCCGACCTGTATCGATCGGAAGCGCTCATCAAGTGGCTGGAATCGATCACCGGCGACAAGCTGCAACTCTCGCCGGAGGACGATCCTCACGCCTACGCGCTTTACTTTTACACGAAGCCCGGCGACCACATCGGCTGGCATTACGACACGTCGTATTACGATGGCCGCCGCTACACGCTCCTGCTCGGCGTGATCGACGATTCGTCCTGCAAGCTCGATTACGAACTGCACACGAAGAATCCGGCGGTTCCCGATCAGCCCGGCTCCGTGCAATATCCGCCCGGCGCGTTCGTGTTTTTCGACGGCGACAAGCTGCGCCATCGCGTCACGCCGCTCGGCGAAAACGAGATGCGCGTGTCGCTCACGTTCGAGTACGTGACGAACCCGAACATGCGTCCGTTTCAGCGCTTCATCTCGAACATGAAAGACTCGATCGCGTATTTCGGATTCAGGCAGGTCTTTCGCCGCAAGGGCGGCAAGAACGGACAGGCATGAGCCGCGCGGGCACATTCCTGCTGTCGGTCGGCGTGGTGCTGTTCATCGCGCTGCTCGGCTGGCAAGGCTTCGGTTCGGTTGCATCGACGCTGGCCGCGGCGGGCTGGGGATTGATCGCGGTCGCGGCGTTTCACTTCGTGCCGCTCGTCGTCGATGCCGGCGCGATCAGCGTGCTCTTCTCCCGCAAGGAACGCGACGTGTCCCTGCGCGACGCCTTGCTCGCGCGCTGGGCCGGCGAATCGGTCAATAGCCTGATGCCCGCGGGCCAGATCGGCGGGCCGATGCTGATGGTCCGCTATCTCGCGCAGCGCGGCATGCGCGCGCGCGACGCGGCCGCCGTCATCACCGTCAGCACGACGATGCAGACCGTCGCGCAACTGATCTTCGCGCTGATCGGCGTCGTGCTGCTGACAGGCTATGCGGCGGGCGGCTCGTCATCGACGGTCACGATCGCCGTGCTCGCGGTGATCGGCGTGATCGGTCTGATGATCTTCGGTTTCTATCTCGCGCAGCGGCGCGGTCTCTTCGGCCGCGCGATGCGCTTTGCGTCCGGCATCGCCGCGAAGTTCTCGGCGAAGCGCGACTGGTCGTCGCTCGTCACGCGCGCCGAAGCCGTCGACGCCGCCGTCCACGAGATGTATCGCGAGCGCGGCAAGGTCGCGGCGAGCTTCGGGCTGAGTCTCGTCGGCTGGATCGTCGGCACGGGCGAAGTGTGGCTTGCGCTGCATCTGCTCGGCCATCCGGTCGGCTGGGCGGAAGCGTTGCTGCTCGAAAGTCTCGGCCAGGCGATTCGCGGCGCGGCCTTCGCCATTCCCGGCTCGCTCGGCGTGCAGGAAGGCGGCTATCTGCTGCTTGCGCGTCTGGTCGGCTTGCCGCCGGAAGCGGCGCTCGCGCTGTCGCTTGCGAAGCGCGCGCGCGAACTGCTGCTCGGCGTGCCGGGCATCGTCTATCTGCATTTCGTTGAAAAAGGCTGGCAGCGCCGCCGTCTCGCGCGCGTGCCGGATATCGACTGACCCACCCACGAAGGGAACACAAGCATGCGCGCAATTATTCTTGCGGCCGGGATGGGCTTGCGCCTCGTTCAGCCCGAAGGCCAGCAAAAGCCGAAGTGTCTGCTGCGCTTTGGTGATGCATCGTTGCTCGAACGTCATCTGCACTTTTTGAAAGCCGCGAACGTCGATGAAGTCGTCTTCGTGACCGGCTTCAAGAGCGAGCAGATCGAGGCGGAGCTTGCGGCGATCGACTGGAAGCCGAAGACGGAAATCGTCGTCAACGACGAATTCACGCTCGGCAGCGTGCTGTCCGTGCACACCGCGCGCGACGCGATGACGCGCGGCGGCGACGTCCTCCTGATGGACGCCGACGTGCTCTACGACGAACGCATCTTCGAGCCGCTCGTCGCGGGCGGCTCGTTGAATCGTCTGCTGATCGATCGCGATTTCGAAGCCGGCGACGAGCCGGTGAAGCTGTGCGTCGAGAACGGCGTGCCGGTCGAACTGCGCAAGCAGGTCGCGGCGGGGCTGAAGTACGACACGATCGGCGAATCTGTCGGCTTCTTCCGCTTCGATCACGCGACGGCCACGCGCCTCGCCGAAATCTGCGCCGATTATGTCGCGACGGGCCGCGCGAAGATGCCGCATGAAGAAGCGGTGCGCGACCTGTTGCTGGAAAAGTCCCACGCGTTCGATATCGCCGATGTGACCGGCGCGCCGTGGATCGAAATCGATTTTCAGAACGACGTGAAGCGCGCCGCGGACGAAGTGTTGCCGTCGCTCAACGCGCTGCGTCAGTTTGCAGGAGCCTCGCAACAATGAACGCACCCACGCAAATCCCGGTTGGCTACTCGCGCACGCTGCGCCTGCGCGAAATGCTGCAAAGCAACCGCCTCGAATTCCTGATGGAAGCGCACAACGGCATTTCGGCGCGCATCGCGAAGGAAGCCGGCTTCAAGGCGATCTGGGGCTCGGGCCTGTCGATCTCCGCGCAATTCGGCGTGCGCGACAACAACGAAGCGAGCTGGACGCAGGTCGTCGACAACCTCGAATTCATGGCCGACGCAAGCGATCTGCCGATCCTGCTCGACGGCGATACCGGCTACGGCAACTTCAACAACGTGCGGCGTCTCGTGCGCAAGCTCGAGCAACGCGGCATCGCGGGCGTGTGCATCGAGGACAAGCAGTTTCCGAAGACCAACAGCTTCATCAACGGCGAAGCGCAGCCGCTCGCGGATATCGACGAGTTCTGCGGCAAGATCAAGGCGGGCAAGGATTCGCAAAGCGATCCGAATTTTTCGATCGTCGCGCGCGTGGAAGCGCTGATCGCCGGCTGGGGCATGGAAGAGGCGCTGAAGCGCGCCGAAGCGTATCGCCAGGCGGGCGCGGATGCGATTCTCATCCACAGCAAGCTCTCGAAGCCCGACGAAATCCTCACGTTCGCGCGCGAATGGGCGGGGCGCGGTCCGCTCGTCATCGTGCCGACGAAGTACTACAGCACGCCCACCGATGCGTTCCGTCAGGCGGGCATCAGCTGCGTGATCTGGGCGAATCATCTGATTCGCGGCGCGGTTTCGGCGATGCAGGCGATCGCGAAGGAAATCCACGACAGCGAGACGCTCGTCAACGTCGAGGACCGCATCGCGTCGGTGAACGAGATTTTCCGTCTGCAGGACGCGGACGAATATTCCGCCGCCGAGAACATCTACCTGAGCGCGGCCAACGAGAAGCGCAGCGCGATCGTGCTCGCCGCGAGCCGCGGCGCGGGCCTCGAAGCGCTGACCGAAGCGCGTCCGAAGGTGATGCTGCCGGTCGCCGGCAAGCCGCTGCTGCGCCATCTCGTCGAGGCGTTCAAGAAGGAAAGCATCAACGACATCACCGTGGTCGGCGGATATCGCGCCGATGCGATCGAGAAGGGCGGCATCCGCCTCGTCGTCAACGAGAAGCACGAAAGCACGGGCGAACTTGCGTCGCTCGCGTGCGCCGTCCAGCACATGAACGGCGACACTGTGATTTCCTACGGCGACCTGCTGTTCCGCAGCTACATCCTGCGCGATCTGGTCGAGTCGGACAGCGACTTCTGCGTGGTCGTCGATTCGTCGCAGACGCTACAGGCGGGCGCGGCGGCAACCGATTTCGCGTACTGCTCGACCGCTGACGACCGCGCGCTCTTCGGCCAGAAAGTGTGGCTCGAAAGCGTGGTCGGCGCGGGCCAGATGATCGCCGATGGACGCGCGCCGCAAGGCCGCTGGATGGGCCTCGTCAAGGTGCGCGCCGCTGCGCGCGAACGCCTGCTCGCAACGCTCGGCGCGCTGCAGCAACGCGCCGATTTCGACACGCTCGACACGGCCGCGCTTCTCAACGCGCTGATCGCCGATGGCCAGAAAATCGAAGTGCAATACGTGCACGGCCACTGGCGCGGCGTGAACGATCTCGACGATTTCCGTCGCGCGGGCGATTTCGCGCACGGTCAGACGCCGATCGGCTCGGAAAGCACGGAGAACGCGCGTGATTGAGGCCGCCCAGTTTGTCGAGGCGGCGCGCGAGCGAGGCTTCGACTGGTATGCGGGCGTGCCGTGCTCGTTTCTGACTCCGTTCATCAACTACGTGTTGCAGGACGAATCACTGCATTACGTGTCGGCGGCGAACGAAGGCGACGCGGTCGCGCTGATCGCCGGCGTCGCGTTGGGCGGCGGGAAGAAGCGTCGCGGCATCGCGATGATGCAGAACTCCGGTCTCGGCAATGCCGTAAGCCCACTGACGTCGCTCACGTGGACCTTCCGTCTGCCGCAATTGCTGATCGTCACGTGGCGCGGCCAGCCGGGCGTCCACGACGAGCCGCAGCACGCGCTGATGGGCCCCATCACGCCGCAGATGCTCGAGACGATGGAAATCCCGTGGGAGCTGTTCCCCACGGAAGCCGGCGAGATCGGCCCGGCGCTCGATCGCGCGACCGACTACATGGACCGCACGGGCCGGCCGTACGCGCTCGTGATGCAAAAGGGCAGCGTCGCGCCTTACGAGCTGAAGAAAACCGGCTTGTCCGGCGTGCGCGTCAATGCGAATCCGGCGAGCGTGCAGCGCTTCGAAGGCGAGCGCGTGACGCGCCACGACGCGCTGCAAAAGGTCATCGCGAAGACGCCGAAGGATGCGACGGTCGTGCTCGCATCGACCGGCTTTTGCGGACGTGAGCTGTACGCGATCGACGACCGCGAGAATCAGCTCTATCTCGTCGGCTCGATGGGTTGTGTCACGCCGATGGCGCTCGGCCTCGCGCTTTCGCGTCCGGATCTGACCGTCGTCGCCCTCGATGGCGACGGCGCCGCGCTCATGCGGATGGGCGCGTTCGCGACGCTCGGCGCATACGGCCCGTCGAATCTCGTTCACCTGCTGCTCGACAACGGCGCGCACGAATCGACCGGCGGCCAGGCGACGGTGTCGCGCGAAGTCGATTTCGCGTCGATCGCATCGGCGTGCGGCTATGCGCTCGCGCTCGACGGCGACGACATCGGCGTGATCGATCGTCTCTTCGAAGCGAAGGATGTCGGCGGCGTGCGTTTCGCGCGGCTGTCGATCAGAACCGGCACGCCCGCCGACTTGCCTCGTCCGAAAATCACGCCCGAGGATGTACGCGCGCGTCTGCAACAACACATAGGAGGCCGTTGATGCTGCTGCTCAATCCGGGCCCTGTCACGCTGAGCGAACGCGTGCGCAAGAGCCTGCTGCAAACCGACTTGTGCCATCGCGAGCCGGAGTTCTTCGATCTGCAGGACGAAGCGCGCGAGCGTCTCGTCGCCGCTTACGCGCTCGATCCGGCCGTGTGGAGCGCCGTGCTGATGACCGGTTCGGGCACCGCAGCGGTCGAAAGCATGATCGCCGGGCTCGTGCCGGAAGGCGGGCGGCTGCTCGTCGTGGAAAACGGCGTGTATGGCGATCGCATCGCGCAGATCGCGAAGCAGTACGGGATCGATCACGAGGTCGTCAAATACGAGTGGATGCAGGCGCCGGACATCGACGCGATCATCGGCCTGCTCGACACGAAGAAGTTCAGCAATGTCGCGATCATTCATCACGAAACGACGACCGGCCGCCTGAACGCGATCGATCAGCTTTCGCGCGCGTGCAAGGAACGCGGCGTCGGTCTGTTGCTGGACGCGGTGAGCAGCTTCGGCGCCGAAGCGATCGATTTCGCGGGCGGCGGCATCGCCGCGATTGCCGCGACCGCGAACAAGTGCCTGCACGGCGTGCCGGGCGCGGCGTTCGTCATCGCGCGTCGCGATGCGCTGGCGCAGGCCGCGAGCCGCAACTATTACCTCGGCATCGCGCGCCTCGCGAAGCTGCAGGACGAGCGCAACACGCCGTTCACGCCGTCGGTGCATGCGTATTACGCGCTCGTCGAGGCGCTGCGCGAGTTCGAGGAAGAAGGCGGCTGGCGCGCGCGGCATCAGCGTTACGCGAAGCTCGCCGAACAGGTGCGCGCGGGGCTGGCTGCGCTCGGCATCGAGAGCGCGTTGCCGCCGGAAGAGTCGTCGGTGGTGTTGCGTGCGTATCGGCTGCCGAAGGGCGTCACGTATGAAACGCTGCACGACGCGCTCAAGGCGAAGGGCTTCGTGATTTATGCGGGGCAGGGCGGCCTGTCGAAGGAACTGTTCCGCATCTCGACGATGGGCGCGCTCGACGCGAACGACATGGATCGCCTGATTTCGTCGTTCGTGACGCTGCTGCGCTGATTACAGCTTGCAGAAAATCGCCGTGATGAAGGGCGCGACGTGGCGCACGACCGCGTCGCTGCCCGCCGCGCGCACTTTTTGCTCGACCTCGGCGTCGCCGCCCCAGACGACCGCGCCGTATGCCGCATCCCCGATCGGCTCGCCCTTGCCCTGCCTGAAGAGCGGATCGTCCTTCTGATACGCCACCAGCGCGTAGACCTTGAATCCATATGCCGTCAGCGTCGCGCCTTTCGCCGCGCGGAACGCGTTGATCGAGTTCGGCTCGACGCGCATCGGCTTCTTTTCCAGCAAATTGTTTTCTTGCAGCGGCGCGATAAAAGCGTGCGGCGTCGACTTGCAATCGAGTTGCGCATCGAGCGCTTCCGCGTGGGCGAGCGCGGCCAGCGACGCGAGCGTCATCGGCAGAACAAAGCGAACGAGTCGGGCAGCGATCATGGCGAAGCAGCGAACGTAACAGCCAGCACTTTAACGAGATTGCAACAAAAGTGCTCATTCCGTCGAGTGGATCGTCGCGGTTTGCGTGACGCTACATACAAAAACGCCCTTCGAAGGAAGGGCGTCGGTTGCGCGGATTCCTGAACGCGTCAGGCCGCCAGTTCCAGCTTCGCCGTGTTGCGCGTGTCGCGCGCGTGCACGCGCTTGCCGGCCGCGTAGGTCTCGAAGACCGCGCGATCGTCGCCGAGCAGCGCGAACGCGAACAGCAGTTCTTCCAGTGATTCGGTGCGCGACGTCCGGCGCGCGAGCAGCGGCGTCGAGTTCGGATCGAGCACGACGAAATCCGCCTCGCTGCCGGGCGCGAGCGTGCCGATCCTGTCGTCGAGTTCGAGCACTTGCGCGGCGCCTGTCGTCGCGAGCCAGAACATGCGCGTCGCGGTCAGATGATGGCCGGTGAGACGCGCGATCTTGTGCGCGGCGCCCATCGTCTGAAGCATGGAGAAGGACGTGCCGCCGCCGACATCCGTCGCGAGCGCGACCGGCATGTTTGACTCGCCAGCTTTCTCGAAATCGAACAAGCCGCTGCCGAGGAAGAGGTTCGAAGTCGGGCAGTGCGATGCAACCGAGCCCGTTTCCGCCATGCGCGCGCGGTCCTTGTCGTCGAGATGGATGCAGTGGCCGTACACCGCGCGGCGACGCAGCAAGCCGTAGTGATCGTAAATGTCGAGATAGCTGCGATGTCCCGGAAACAGGCTCTCGACCCATTTGATCTCGTCGGTGTTTTCCGCGACGTGCGTCTGGATGAACACGTCGTTGTGCTTCTGCGCGAGCACGCCGCATGCTTCGAGCTGCGCTTCCGTCGATGTCGGCGCGAAACGCGGCGTCAGCGCGTACTGCTGACGGCCGCGCCCGTGCCAGCGCGCGATGAGTTCGGCGCTGTCGTCGTAGCCGGATTGCGCCGTGTCGCGCAGAAACTCGGGGCAGTTGCGGTCCATCAGCACCTTGCCCGCGATCATGCGCGTGCCGCGCGCTTCGCTTTCAGTGAAGAACGCATCGGCGGATTGCTTGTGAACCGTGCAGTAGACGAGCGCGGTCGTCGTGCCGCACGCGAGCAGCTCGTCGATGAAAAAGCTCGCCGTCTCGCGCGCCACGGCGGGATTCTCGAAGCCGCGCTCGGTCGGAAACGTGTACGTGTTGAGCCACGGCAAAAGGCCCGGCGCGGGCGACGCGATCATGTCCGTCTGCGGATAGTGGATGTGCGAGTCGATGAAACCCGGCACGATCAGCTTGTCGCGCATCGTGTGGACGGTCGCGTCGGCGGCGAGCGTGTCGCGCAGCGACGCATACGCGCCTGCCGCGACCACTTTGCCGTCATCGACGACGAGGAGGCCATCGGCCTCGTACACCGCGCCGTCGGCGGCATGCGCGGGGTCCTCGCGAAAGGTCAGCAATTGGGCGCGGTAGGCGGTCTGAGTCATGGTGCAACGTCTCCGTATCTGATGTTCAAAGCTGCGAAAGCAGGACTAACGAGAAAGCCGCGATGATCCACATCGCCGGCTTGATCTCACGCGCGCGCCCGGTCGCCGACTTCAGCACGACGAACGCGAGAAAGCCGTACGCGACGCCGTCGGTGATCGAGTACGTCAGCGGGATCAGGATCATCGCGAGGAACGCGGGAATGGCTTCGTCGAAGCGATGCCATTCGATCTTCGTGATCGCTTCCATCATGAACACGCCGACGAGCACGAGCGCGGGCGCGGTCGCGATCGCCGGCACGAGCGACAGGAGCGGCGAAAGGAACAGGAACGGCAGGAAGCACAATCCGGCGACGACCGCGACGAGACCCGTGCGTCCGCCCGCCGAAATGCCCGCCGCCGATTCGATGTACGCGTTCGCCGGGCTCGTGCCGAGCGGCGCGGAAATGAGCGCGGAGAAGGAGTCGACCATCATCGACTGGCGGATGTTGCGGGGATTGCCGTCCTTGTCGTAGAGCTTGCCGGCTTCCGAAATCGCCATGAAGGTGGACAGCGCGTCGAAGAACGACGTGAACAGCATCACGAAGATGAACGGCCAGTAGATGACCTTCAGCGAGCCCATCAGATCGAGCTGCCCGACCGCCGAAAAGTCCGGCGCGGCGAAGAGGCCGTTCCAGTTGACGAGCGTTTTCGTGGCGATGGCGGCGGGCCAGTACGCGGTGCCGTCGCCGTAGAAGCGGCCGATCGGAATCGCGATGATCGTCGTGAACACGATGCCGAGCATCAGCGCGCCCGTGACCTTGCGCGCGACGAGAATCGTCGTGACGGCGAGGCCGATCAGAAACGTGACGACCACCGGATTGAGCGACGCCGAATGCACGATCGTCACCGGATCGCCGACGACGAACTTCGCGTTCACGAGCCCGATCAGGCTGATGAAGAGTCCGATACCGCACGAGACCGCGTGCCGCAGATTCGCGGGAATCGCATCGACGACGAGCTTGCGCGCGTTGAACGCCGCGAGAATCGCGAAGATCACGCCGGACCAGAACACGCAGCCGAGCGCGGTCTGCCACGGCATCTTGCCGCCGTGAACCATGACGAACGCAAAAAGCGCGTTCATGCCCATGCCGGGCGCGACGAGCACCGGATTGCGCGCATACAGGCCCATCGCGCAGCTGCCAAGAAAGCTGACGATGACCGTGGCGGTGAGCGCCGCCGGAAACGGCACGCCCGCCGCCGACAAAATGCCCGGATTGACGACGATGATGTACATCGCCGTGAGGAACGTCGTGATGCCCGCGACGATTTCCGTCTTCGTGCGCGAGCCGGCCGCGCGAATGCCGAAGAATCGTTCGAGCGCGGTGCTGTCTTGTTGTGTTGTTGCGGTTGTTTCCATCGTGCTTGCTTACTGCTTCCAGTGCTGATCCAGGCGCGCGACCATCGCGTCGCGTTCTTCTTCGGTGACGAACGAGGCTTCGAGGCTGTTTTTCAGCAGCGTGTAGACCTCGTGATCGGTGAGCTTCAACGCATCGACGATCGCGAAGTAATTCGCGTTGACGTAGCCGCCGAAGTACGCCGGATCGTCGGAATTGATCATCACCGCGACGCCCTGATCGAGCAGATCCTTCAGCGTGTGCTTCGTCATGTCGTCGAACACGCAGAGCTTGATGTTCGAGAGCGGGCACACCGTCAATGCGATGCGCGCATCGGCGAGACGCGCGACGAGCGCCGCGTCCTCGATGCTGCGCACGCCGTGATCGACGCGATCCACTTTCAGCAGATCGAGCGCTTCGTAGACATACGACGGCGGTCCTTCTTCCCCCGCATGCGCGACGAGCTTCAGACCGCGTTCGCGCGCTTTCGCGAACACACGCTCGAATTTCGACGGCGGATGGCCGCGTTCCGACGAATCCAGCCCGACGCCGATCAGCCGATGCGCGTACTTGTCGAACAGCGGCAACGCGCTGTCGAAGGTGGCGAGCGCGTCGTCTTCGGACAGATGGCGCAGGAAGCAGAGAATCAGCTTGCTCGACAAGCCGCGCTTTTCGCCTTCCGCGAGCGCGGCGTCGATGCCCGCGACGACCGTTTCGATCGGCACGCCGCGTTCCGTGTGCGTTTGCGGATCGAAGAAGATTTCCGCATGCACGACGTGATCCGCGAGTGCGCGTTCGACGTAGGCCATCGTCATGTCGTAGAAATCCTGCTCCGTGAGCAGCACGCTCGCGCCCGCATAGTAGATGTCGAGAAACGACTGCAAGTCGGTGAACGCGTAAGCCGCGCGAAGCGCATCGATCGAGTCGTACGCGAGCTTCACGTTATTGCGCTTCGCGAGCGCGAAGATCACTTCCGGCTCTAGCGACCCTTCGATATGGATATGCAACTCGGCTTTCGGCGCGTGCGCAATCTTGTCGGCGAGTGTGGGATTCATTTGGGCTTTTGAGTTTTGGGGCTACAAGTTCGCCTGTGGGTCAGGCGGTCTGTTGCGACGACGCATGGCTCGAAGCGTTGGCTTCGACCGCCTGCAGCAGTTGGGCTGCCGCTGCAACGGCGATCACTTCGGGCGCTTTGTCGACGATGCCGTCGATGCCGATCGGACACACCATCCGCGCGATGCGCGCCGGGTCGATGCCGCGCGCCGCGAGCCGATGCTCGAACTGCTTCTTCTTCGTGAACGAGCCGATCATGCCGAAGAACGCAAAGTCGCCGCGCCGCAGGATGCATTCGGCCAGCGCGAGATCCACCGTGTGGTTGTGCGTCATCACGATGAAGTACGCGTTGGGCGGCGCATTATCGACAGCTTCGTCGGGCGCGTCGGTCGGCTCGATCGTCACGTTATCGGGCACGAACTGCGGTGCGGGAAATGCCGCATCGCGCTCGTCCACCCAGGTCACGTGACACGGCAGCGTCGCGAGCACGCGCACGAGCGCCGCCCCGACATGGCCCGCGCCGAACAGCACGACCTGAAAGTCGTTCGGCGCGATGGTCTCGGTCAAAAGCGCGCCGCGCTCGTCGAAACCGGCGCCGTCCCACAGCAGGCAGTCGGCGTCGGTCGCGCCCGGTTCGGGATCGGAGAGCATCACCGCATCGCGAAGCTCGGGATCCGGCGCGAAGGAAACGCTGCGCACGGTCGATAAACCTTGCGCGGTGCGCTTGCCGAGCGTCGTCACCCAGTTCAGATCCGCGACGTCGAGCCGCTCGAATGCGAGCACGACGGCGCCGCCGCAGCACTGGCCGAGGCTCGGGCCGAGCGCGAAACGCTCGAGTCTGCGCATGCGCGGGCTGCGCATGCCGTCCTTCAGCACTTGCCGTGCGGTTTCGATGGCCTTCCATTCCAGATGGCCGCCGCCGATCGTGTAGCGCGCGTCCTCGCGGGTGACGATCATCTTCGTGCCCGGCTCGCGCGGCGCGGAGCCTTCGACACGCGCGACCGTCACGAGCACGACGGCGTCGCCGTGCGCGAGCAGGTGTTGCAGGTCGTTCAGCCAAACTTGCATCGAGTGAGCTCCGGAAGTGATCGGGTTTGTGCGGGGTTTGCGCGGATTTGCGTCGTCGCAGACGCTAGTTTACCGGGCGATGGACATCCCATCGGCCAGCGAGAGAAAAGCGGGAAAAGCGCGCACACGCAAACGCGTGCGAGCGCATAGGAATAGGGCGCAGAGCCGAAGGGAAGCGGATGGTTTGCGTTGTCATGATTCAGGAAGACATTGCGGACCGGGCGCGCGTTACGCGGTTTCCGTTCGTTTCATGCGTTACCGTGAAAAAAACCGGTTGCCTTTGAGCGAAGCGGACTGCGCGCACGTAGATCGCCATCCAGACACGACCTTAACACCGCAATATCTCAAAAACATCGCGGCAGACGTATCAAGATTATGCGGATGCGCTGATGCGGGAAAGAGAAAGCGCGCAAAGCGCGATGAAGCGGGGAAGGACGGGCGGCGCGGACGGCCGCCCGGAACACATTACCGGACGGTCGAGCGCAGTTTGCGCTTGAATCGCAGGCTGGCCGCGACGAGCACGAAGATCAGCGCGAACGCGATCAGCGACCACTGCGGCAGCGAGAGTCCGAGGATCGGCGGATACGGCGTTTCGCACAGACCGGCGACCTTGAACACTTGCGGCAGCCAGCTTGCGGGCGGCAGGCCGTCGACGATCGGTTGCAGCGCGTCGAAGCCGCAACTGAAGCCGGGATGCGACTGCACATAGACGTGGCGAATCGCGGTGATGAGACCGCCGAGCGCCGAAATCGCGACCAGCGTCTCTAAAAGCGCGATGCCGCGCCAGTTGCGGAATGCCGCGCCGAGAAACGCGAAGATCGCGATCAGCACGAAGAAATAGCGCTGGATGATGCAAAGCGGGCAGGGATCTTCGTTATGGAAGAACTGCAGATACAGCGCACCGCCGACGAGACCGAGACTGACCAAACCGAGCAGCACGAGCAGGCGGCGCTCGCGGCGCATCACCCGGTCGTCGTGATGCATCGTGAAGTGATGTAAAGAGTTGTTCATTATTTCGCAACGATTCGAGAAGGAAGCACCTGAGTTGCGTGGGGATCGCGGGGAATTCTAGCGCGAACGCCCGGTGCGCAAAATCAGCCGCGACGATTGGCCGAGTTTCCCGGCCCGCTCAGCGCGTCGTTTCCAGCACCGCTTCGACCGCCCGTCCGATCGACAGCAACGTGTCGTCGGAGTTCGGCGCGCCCGCGAGCATCAGGCCGACGGGCGCCTCGCCGCGCGGATGGCAGGGGAGCGAGAGCGCGCAGGCATCGAGAAAATTGAACGCGGTCGGATTGCGCAGGATCAGCGCGTTGGTGCGCGTGAAGGCGTCGTCATCCGATTCGAGATCGGCGATGCGCGGCGGCAGCACCGGCACCGTCGGGCAGAGAATCGCGTCGAAACGTTGCCAGAGCGTCGTGCGCGCGGCTTCGATCATCGCGGCGCGCGCCTCGCACAAGTCGATGTAATCCGCCGCGCTCGCCGCTTCGGCGCGTTGCAGGCGCGCCAGCACGCGCGGATCGTAATCGGCGCCGCGCTCGGCCATCAGCTTGCGATGCCATGCATACGCTTCGATCGCGACGAGCGGATAGCGATTGATCTCCGGCAGACGATCGAGCGGCGCAAAGCGCACGTCTTCCACGAGCGCGCCGGCCGCCGCGAGATGATTGACGGCCGCGGCGACGGCGCTGGCGACGCTCGCCTCGACGCCATCGGTGACGTAGTTCGTCAGCACGCCGAGGCGCACGCCTTCGAGCGGGCGCGTCGCGGGCACACCGGGATCGCGCCCCGCGAGAATCCGGTCGACGAGCGCGCAGCATGCGACCGACACGCCGATCGGACCGAACGAATCGAGCGTTTTCGACAGCGGCACGCCGCCTTGCTTCGGGATGCGGCTCGCGGTCGGCTTGAAGCCGGTGAGGCCGCACAGCGCGGCCGGAATGCGGATGGAGCCGCCGGTGTCGGTGCCGAGCGCGACGGCTGCCATGCCATCGGCGACCGATGCCGCCGCGCCCGACGACGAGCCGCCCGCGATGCGCGCGTCGCCCGGCACGTTCGCGCGCCACGGCGAGCGCGGCGTGCCGTAATGCGGATTGAGCCCGAGGCCCGAGAACGCGAACTCGCTCATGTTGGTGCGCCCGACGATCACCGCGCCCGCACGGCGCAGGCGCGCGACGGTCACGGCGTCGGCGCTGGCGGGCGCGTTGTCGGCGAGCGCCTTCGAGCCGGCGCGCGTCACCTGGCCTTCGGCATCGAAGAGATCTTTGATCGACACAGGAATGCCCGCGAGCGGCGAGAGCACGGTCCCGGCGCGGCGCAGCGCGTCGTGCGCATCGGCGGCGGCGCGTGCGTGATCGGCATCGACATGCAGGAAAACGGTCGAGCCCTGGCCCGACGGGTCGGCGATCCGTTCGAGCGCCGTCTCGACGAGCGCGCGGCTCGTCGTGCGGCCGCTTTTCAGATCGGCGGCGAGTTGGGCGAGAGGGGCGAACTGCGGCGAAGTGGTCGGCATGGCGTCGGGCAGTGGCGTCGCCGTCTGCGAGAAGCCGGCAATGCCCGGCGCTTCGCATCGGCAGTGAGTGGATGGACGCCGCAGCCGAAAGCCGGGGCGTCCAAGGTGGCTGTCATTCTAAGCCACCGACGCCGATCGAACACCGCTCAGATCGTGCGCGAGAAGCGCCGCAGACTCGATTGACCCAGATAGCGGTCGAATACCGATGCGACGTTGCGCACCAGCATGCGGCCAGCGGGCAGCACGCGGATCGCGTCGCGCGAGAGATCGATGAGGCCATCGCCGGCCATCGGCGCGAGGCGCGCGAGTTCGTCGGCGAAAACGGCGGGGAATTCGATGCCGTGCGCGTTCGCGACATCGTCGAAGCGCAGGTCGCCGCCGCACATGAGACGCATGATGACGTCGCGGCGCAGTGCATCGTCGGCGGACAGGCGCACGCCGCGCGCGATGGCGAGCCGCCCCGCGTCGATTGCCGCGGCATAGTCGGCGAGTTCGCGGGCGTTCTGCGCATAGACATCGCCGATCTTGCCGATCGACGACGCGCCGATGCCGATCAGATCGCAATCCGCATGCGTGCTGTAGCCCTGGAAGTTGCGCTGGAGCGTGCCGGCTTCGAAGGCGCGCGCGAGCTCGTCGCCGGGCAGTGCGAAATGATCCATGCCGATGTACACGTAGCCCGCGTCGCTCATGCGCCCGATCACGCGCTCGAGAATCGCGAGACGCACGGCCGGTGAAGGCAGCGCGCTTTCGTCGATCTGCCGCTGCATCTTGAAGAGTGCCGGCATGTGCGCGTAGCCGAACACGGAGACGCGATCCGGTTTCAGATCGACGATCGCGTCGAGCGTGCGCGAAAAGCTTTCGACGCTCTGATGCGGCAGGCCATAGATCAGATCGACGCTCACCGACTTGAAACCGTTCGCGCGCGCGGCGTCGAGCACGGTTTCGGTCATTTCCCGCGGCTGAATGCGATTGACGGCGCGCTGCACGCGTTCGTCGAAGTCCTGCACGCCGAGGCTCAGGCGGTTGAAGCCGAGTTCGCGCAGCAACGCGATGGTTTGCGCCGACGCCTCGCGCGGATCGACTTCGATCGAATATTCCGCGCGCTCGTCGGAAACGAGATTGAAGTGCTCGCGCGTCGCGGACATCAGCTCGGCCATCTCGTCGTGCGAGAGGAAAGTCGGCGTGCCGCCGCCCCAGTGAAGCTGCGTCACCGGGCGCGACGTATCGAAAAGCGCTGCTTGCAGCGCCAGCTCGCGCTTCATGCGATCGAGGTACGGGCGAGCGTGCGCGCGATTCTTCGTCGCGACCTTGGTGCAGCCGCAGTAGAAGCAGACGGTGTCGCAGAACGGAATGTGGAAGTAGAGCGAGAGATCGGCGTTCGCGTTGGACTGGCTCGCGGCTTCGCGATAGTGCGCGGCGTCGAAGGAATCGGTGAACTGGACGGCGGTCGGATAGGACGTGTAGCGCGGACCGTGCGCGTCGTAGCGCGCGAGCAGGTCGGGGCGAAAGAGCGGGGCGGCGGGAGTCATGGCGGACCTCGGGGGGAACGTCCGAGTGTAGTCGGACGATGCGCGCGAACATTGCGTGATAAGGTCGCAGCCCAATGGCAGCATTTGACGAACCGCAAAGAAGAGGCATGAGAAAATGCCGGTTCTCTTTGCGCTGTTCAGTCACGCCATGTCGATCGATTCTTCGCCCCATGCCTGCCGCGAGGGCTGCGGCGCCTGTTGCATCGCGCCGTCCATCTCGAGTCCGATTCCGGGGATGCCGGATGGCAAGCGCGCGGGCGAACGCTGCGTTCAATTGGGCGACGATCTGCGCTGCAGGATTTTCGGCGATCCGCGCAGGCCGGCGTGCTGCGGCGGATTGCAGCCTTCGCACGAGATGTGCGGCGAGACGCGCGAATATGCGCTGACGTGGATCGAGCGGCTCGAAACAGCGACGCAGCCGACGCAACTGTCGTGACGATCGACAGTCCAATCCGCGGACCGCGCCGAAGACGGCGCAGATTCGAAGAAGAACACTGGAGGATCAAGCATGACGGAACCCGTCGCGCCGCTGCGGCGCCGGTTCGTGCGGGCAGGGCTGATGGCGCTGCCCGCGCTCGCACTCGCATCGAAGGCCCACGCGGCCTCGAACTCGATATTCCCCTTCATTCCGGATCACTACACATTCTCGACGCAGCAGGTGCAAGCCGCCGTCGCGCGCAAGTTCCCGCTGCAACGCACGGCTTCGCAGATATTCGACGTCGTCCTGAGCAATCCCGTCGTCGGGATGGCGCCGGATCGCAATCGCGTGACCGTGCGCGTCGATGCGCGACTTTCGACGCCGTTCATGCCGAATCCCGTGATCGGCGCGTTCACGCTCTCGACGCAGCTCGGCTACGATGCGCCGAGCCGTTCGGTCATTCTCGTGTCGCCGTCCGTCGACGATGCGCAGTTCACGGGCGATGCCGCGCAATATAACCAGCAGATCGCGTCGGTCGGCGCGCAACTCGCGGCGCAATTGCTCGACCGCTATCCGATCCACACCTTCAAGCCCGAGGAGCTCCAGTTCGCCGGGGTGTCTTACGAACCCGGTACAATCACAGTCCTTACAAACGGCATACGTGTGCAGATTGTCGAGAAGTGAATCGAAATCGCTGCGCAATGTGCATCAAAACCTACGGCTACACCGCGAACAAGGGCTGACGGATGGACTGGATATTGATGGTGAAGGCGCTCATCCTGGGCGTCGTGGAGGGCTTGACCGAATTTCTGCCGGTCTCGAGCACGGGGCATCTGATCGTGGCGGGCAGCTTGCTGAATTTCACCGACGCGCAATCGAAAACCTTCGACGTCGTCATCCAGTTCGGCGCGATTCTCGCGATTTGCTGGGAATACCGCGCGAAGATCGGCTCCGTCGTCGCCGGCCTGCCCGCACGCTCCGACGCGCGGCGCTTCACGCTCAACGTCATCATCGCGACGATTCCGGCCATCGCGCTCGGTCTCCTGCTCGAAAAGCACATCAAGGCGGTGCTGTTCTCGCCGGTGCCGGTGTCGGTCGCGCTGATCGTCGGCGGCATCGTCATTCTCTGGGCGGAGTCGCGCCAGCGCGAGCGGGGCGTCATCACGCGCGTGCATTCCGTCGACGATCTTTCCTATGGGGATGCCTTCAAGGTCGGCCTCGCGCAATGTTTCGCGCTGATTCCGGGCACCTCGCGTTCGGGTGCGACGATCATCGGCGGCATGTTGTTCGGGCTCGAACGGCGCGTGGCGACGGAGTTCTCGTTCTTCCTCGCCATTCCGATCATCTTCGGCGCGACGCTCTACGAAATGGCCAAGTACTGGCGCACGCTGACCGTGAACGATATCGGGCTGTTCGTCATCGGGCTCGTCGCGGCTTTCGTCAGCGCGTTCGTCTGCGTGCGCTGGCTGCTGCGCTACGTCGCGTCGCACGATTTCACGGCGTTCGCGTGGTATCGCATCGGCTTCGGCTTGCTGATCCTGATCGTCGGATACAGCGGCGGATTGAGCTGGGCCGACTGATCCCGCTCTCGCCACGCAAAGGAAAACGCCACGGCTTGCCGTGGCGTTTTCCTTTCTGGGCGATGCCGTTCAGCGGCGGCGGAACATCAGATCCCAGACGCCGTGGCCGAGCCGCAGGCCGCGCCGCTCGAACTTCGTGACCGGGCGGAAATCGGGGCGCGGCGCGTAGCCGTCGGCGGTGTTTTCGAGCGCCGGTTCCGCCGACAGCACTTCGAGCATCTGCTCGGCATAGTTCTGCCAGTCGGTCGCCAGATGGATATAGCCGCCCGGCTTCATGCGCGACACGAGCAGCGCGACGAACTTCGGCTGAATCAGGCGGCGCTTGTGATGGCGCGCCTTGTGCCACGGATCCGGAAAGTAGATGTGCACGCCGTCGAGACTGTCGGGCGCGATCATGTGTTCGAGCACTTCCACGGCGTCGTGCTGGAGGATGCGGATATTGCCGAGCCCTTGCTCGCCGATCAGCTTCAGCAGCGCGCCGACGCCCGGCTCGTGCACTTCGACGCCGATGAAGTCATCGCCCGGACGCGCGGCCGCGATTTCCGCCGTCGTCGCGCCCATGCCGAAACCGATTTCGAGCACGCGCGGCGCGTGGCGGCCGAAGTGCGCGTCCCAGTCGGCGAGCTGCGGCGTGTAGGGCACGACGTAGCGCGGGCCGAGATCGTCGATCGCGCGCTGCTGGCCCGGCGATACGCGCCCCGCGCGCGTGACGAAGCTGCGGATGCGCCGATGCCGCAGCGTGGCGTTTTCGTTGACGTCGGACGGGTGCGTGCCGTTGTCGTCGGCTTCGTCTTGGGGATCGTGGCTCATGAGGCGATGCTGGAACGGATGCGCGAAACTAAAAAGCCGCCCAAACGTGACTTGGGGCGGCTTTCGCTGGGATTCTGGAGCGGGCGATGGGAATCGAACCCACGTCTGTAGCTTGGGAAGCTACGGTAATAGCCATTATACGACGCCCGCATGAGCCGGCTATTGTAAGCGCAACGCGTCCCGAGGCGCAATTGCGCGCGGGTTTCAGATGCCGAAGAGCGTCATCGAGACGGCGACGCGCGTCACGACCATCAGCAGCACCTGGACGATCACGAAGAGCAGAATCGGCGAAAGATCGATGCCACCGAGTCGCGGCAGGATGCGCCGCAGCGGATCGAGAAACGGCGCGGTGATCTGATACAGCAGCGGCATCGCCGGCGACTGCGGATTGAGCCACGACAGGAGCGCCATCAGGATCGTCACCCAGATAATCAGGTTCAGCGCCCATTTGACGACGGTCAGCAACGCGACGAGCAGAAGGGTCGGCGCCATGAGCGTGGGATCGACGCCCGCGAGCACGACCATCAGCGTCACGTAGACAGCCGAGGCGATGAACGCCGCGACGATGCTCGCCCAGTCGATCTTCCCGCCGGGAAGAATCTTGCGCAGCGGCAGCACGAGCCAGTTGGTCGCCTGCATCACGGCGTTCGACACGGGGTTGTAGGGCGGCATCCGCACGACCTGGATCCATGCGCGCAGCAGGAGCGCCGCGCCGAACAGGGTGAAAAGGGTGTTGAGCAGAAAACGGGCGATATCGCCGAACATCTCGGGTCCTCTAGGATGCGTGCGCAGTGTTGCGACGTGCGCCGGGTCGGGTTAAGCGAAAGGTGAAGGGAGACGAAAGGCGCTAGCGGGCGCAGAGCCGCCCGCGAGTGATGTCTGGATGGCGGCCGTCCGCGCGGCGCGAATCTTGAATGCTGACCTTGATCATTGTTCGTTCTCTGGACTGAGTATCTCGTCGAAGTCATCGCGGCGCGCGGCGCATCATGCGCGTTTGCGCGCCCGTCGCACGCACGCCGTTAGACGAAGCTTCGCGTTTTTCTGTTCTCGGCGATTCGAACTCCCCGCCCAACAGGCTTGCCTGATGGGGCGCCGGACGTCACCTTAACATGGCTTTGCAGCCGCTTGGGGACGTTGTCGCACGCGCCGCGCGCGATTGGTCGGGCGATTGCGTGAAAGGTACGCGAAAGTTAATCGCAGGAGACTCATCCGCATGAAACGCCAGTGTCGGAAAACCCTAGTGTTGCCATTTTGAGACGATCGCGAAAAGCGTATTTCACGCAAAACTGGCAGGATATAAAGACGGAAAGCGAAAGGGCCGAGCGCTTCATTGGGCGGGATTGTTTCCCTTCGAATGAGTGGGCGAGAAATCAGACAGGACGAATTTTCCGGCCAAAAAGCATGCTTTTCGCTGAATGTGGTTTAACACACATCAATCGCATATCGACGTGAAGGCTTGGTTTCTTTGCGTACATTGAGGAACGAACAGGGCGCTCGATACTAAAAGAGAAGACGATTTCAGCGGGAGCGCAGGCGCGGCGGGATGCGGCCGGCTCTCCCATCAAGGTTTCATTCGCTACGTTCGGAGGTTGCCGTGAGCATTTTCTCTTATAGAAAGCATCTGCGATTTTTGAGCCAAGCCCAACGGCGCCGCTGGTGGGATCAGAAAAAGCGACTGACGCCTCGCGTCGTTATCGGCGCGGCTTATGTGCCGCCGAACGTCACGCGTGAATTCGCTTACGTCAAAGTGGGTTGAACGACGCTTCGAGCTTTTAAGAATCTCGCGCATTACATGAGAAGCCCCGGCGGACGCATTGTCCGTCGGGGCTTTCCCGTTCTTTTGTAAATAGACGTTACGCCGTTTTTTAACTTATGGCGTATATCGAGTCGAGCCACCGCGCGCAGGTCCGCCGAACGGTCGATCGGAGCCTGTTTGCGGCCATCGCCCGGCTTTCGGTCTCCTGGCAGCGTTAAGCATCTTGCAATTTGCAACAAATGACTCCGCCGACCGATCTGCTTTTTCGATAAATTCGACTCATACCGTCGCTCGTGAGCCGCCTGGACCGGCCATCATGCGTAGCGGCGAGGAGAACGAAAGTGAAAAAGCTCGGTGGTTTGTTGGTCGCTGGTGCGCTCGGCGTGGGATTCGTCGGTGCAGCGCAGGCGCATGTATCGGTGGGCGTGGGTATCGGGGTGCCGGCTTACCCGGTGTACGCCGCGCCGCCGGCTCCTGTCTATGTCGCGCCGCCGCAGCCCGTTTATGTGGCGCCGCCGCCTGTCATGTATGCGCCGCCGCCCGCGGTGGTTTATGGCGGCTACGGCGGCTATGGTTACTACGGCCGTCCGTATTACCGGCATCACGGTTACTACCGTCACGGACCGGGCTACTGGCGCCGCTGATCGGCCCGAACGGCTTATTCCGAAGGCGATGCATGCATGCATCGCCTTCTGCGTTTACGGGCCGATTTCTGGATTTTTGCGACGGAACTGGGACAATGATGATCCTCCTCACCTCACGCTCTCACGCCGATGTCCACTCTTCCCGCCCCGACTTTCGATGACGTCGCCGACGCCGCCCGGCGCATCGAAGGATTCGCCCATCGCACGCCCGTCCTGACTTCCCGCACCGCCGACGCCATCGCGGGCGCGTCGCTCTTCTTCAAGTGCGAGAACTTCCAGCGCATGGGCGCGTTCAAGTTCCGCGGCGCCTACAACGCGCTCTCTCATTTCGACGACCGCCAGCGCGCAGCGGGCGTCATCACGTACTCGTCGGGGAATCATGCGCAGGCGATCGCGCTGTCCGCGAAGCTCGCCGGCATCCGCGCGACGATCGTCATGCCGGAAGACGCGCCCGCCGCGAAGATGGAGGCGACGCGCGGCTACGGCGGCGAAGTGATCACCTACGACCGCTACACGCAAAATCGCGAGGAAATCGGCCGCAAGCTCGCCGAGGAACGCGGCATGACGCTGATTCCGCCCTACGACCATCCGCATGTGATCGCGGGGCAGGGCACGGCGGCGAAGGAACTGATCGAGGAAACCGGTCCGCTCGATTATCTGTTCGTGTGTCTGGGCGGCGGCGGGCTCATCGGCGGATGCGCGCTCGCGGCGGCGGCGTTGTCGCCGGACTGCAAGGTGATCGGCGTCGAGCCGGAGGCGGGCAACGACGCGCAGCAATCGCTCGCTCGCGGCGAAATCGTGCATATCGACGTGCCGCGCACGATCGCCGATGGCGCCGCTTCGACGCACGTCGGCGAATACAACTTTCCGATCATCCAGCGTCACGTGGACCGGATCGTCACCGTGAGCGATGCGCAATTGATCGACACGCTGCGCTTCTTCGCGCAGCGCATGAAGATGGTCGTCGAGCCGACCGGCTGCCTCGCGGCGGCCGCCGTGCTGCAGAAGGTCGTGCCGGTCGAAGGCAAGCGCGTCGGCGTGATCGTGTCGGGCGGCAACGTCGATTTGCCGAAGCTGTCGCAGTATCTCGCGTGATGGCGGATCGTCACGACGCTGCGTTGACGATCAGATCGCGGTAGCCGTTCACGATCACGCTGTACGCGAAGTACGCGAACAGCACGGCGGACATCACGTGGCACGCGCGCAGGAGCTGCGTGCCGGCGCGCTTTCGGCCGTGGCTCGCGAGCGTGCAGATGAAGATCGTCCAGCCGAGCCCGCCGCAGAAGAAGCCGATCAGAAACACCGACGCGCTGACGGGACTCGTCGCGCCGGCCTTGGCGATGAGCGCGCCGCCGACCGCCGCAAACCACAATATCGCGCTCGGCGACGACACCGCGAGCAGGCATCCGCGCACGAAGCTTTGCCAATGCTTCGGGCGCGGCACGGTGAGATCCGCTTCGCCTTCGACGGGCGGCGCCGACGCCGGATTGAGCGCTTCACGCGCCATCTTCCAGGTGAGAAAGAGCAGCACGACGGCGCCGCCGATCCACACGACCCAGCGCACGGCGGAGAACTGCAAGAGCGCGGACATGCCCGCGAGCGCGAGCGCCGCGTAGAACAGATCGCCGAAGCACGTGCCGAGGCCGAGCACCATCCCCGGCTTGAATCCGTGCGACAGCGCGAGCGAAATGATCGCGACGTTGGCGATCCCGATATCCAGACACAACGACAGCGACAGAAAGAACCCGTCCGACAGCAACGACCACGAATGCATGTTGTTATTGATGGTTGTGAAGCGTGAAGCTGACATCGAGACGGCCGGTCGGCACGTTCATCGTGTTGCGTGTGGGCGGATTACGGAAGGCGGCGAGCGCATCGCGCTGTGCTTGCGTGCCGATGCCGAGCGCATCGAGCAGATGGACGACGACCGCGTTCACCACGGCCGTATTGCCGTCCTCGACTTTCACCGCGATGCCGATCGGACCTGTCTCGCGGCGCACGCCGATCGCGTAACTCGCGTCCGCGCCGGTCTTGGCGACGAGCGCGCCGCCGAACGCCTGCATCAGTAGCGTGCAGAAGCGGCCTTCGCCCGCGACGAGTTCCGGATGCGACGTCATCGCGCGATGGATGCGTGCGAGCGGCGAGCCGTCCGACGCGGCGGCGATGTTCATATAGAGCCGCGCGAGACGTTCGAGCGGGAAGGCCGGCGTCGGCAGATTGCAGCCGTCGATGGCCCATTGCACTTCGTCATCGGCGAGATCGACGGCGCGCGCCACCGTGCGCTTCACATGCGCCTGCAGCGGATGACCGGGCAAGTGGTAATCGGCGAGTGGCGCGTTCATCGCGCGCGCGCCCGCGAGCATGCCGGCGTGCTTGCCGGAGCAATTGCTGCAGACGGCGGTCGGCGTGAAATCGCGCCGGATCCAGTCCTTGTACACGGCGTCTGAAATCGGCGGATGGCCGCCGCAGCGCAGATCGCTTTCGCTCGCGTTCGACTTCGCGAGCATCGCGAGCGCGCGCTCGATATGACGCGGCTCGCTGCTGTGCGATCCGCACATCAGCGCGAGGTCCTCGTCGGTGAAGCCGAAGCGTTCGAGCGCGCCCGTTTCGATGACGGCGAGCGCCTGCGCGGGCTTTGCGGCCGAGCGCGGCAGCGTCACGCGGCGCGGATCGCCGAACGAATGGATGAGGCGGCCATCGGCATCGACGACCGCGACATGCGCCGCGTGCGTGTTCTCGATGACATCGCCTCGATAGAGCGTGGCCGCGATCGTCATTTGTCGAGTCCGAGTTCGGTCCAGAGCGTATCGACGCGGCGCTTCACGGCTTCGTCCATGACGATCGGGCGGCCCCATTCGCGATTCGTTTCGCCGGGCCACTTGTTGGTCGCGTCGAGTCCCATCTTCGAGCCGAGACCCGCAACCGGCGACGCGAAATCGAGATAATCGATCGGCGTGCTGTCGACCATCACGGTGTCGCGCGTCGGATCGACCCGCGTCGTGATCGCCCAGATCACTTCCTTCCAGTCGCGCACGTTCACGTCTTCATCCACGACGACGATGAACTTCGTATACATGAATTGCCGCAGGAAGCTCCAGACGCCGAACATCACGCGCTTCGCGTGGCCGGGATAGCTCTTCTTCATCTGCACGATCGCCATGCGATAGCTGCAGCCCTCCGGCGGCAGATAGAAATCGGTGATCTCGGTGAACTGCTTCTGCAACAGCGGCACGAAGACTTCGTTCAGCGCGACGCCGAGCACGGCAGGCTCGTCCGGCGGTTTGCCTGTGTAGGTGGAATGGAACAGCGCGTCGCGGCGCATCGTGATCTTCTCGACGGTGAAGACCGGAAACCATTCCTGCTCGTTGTAATAGCCGGTGTGATCGCCGTACGGGCCTTCGAGCGCGTGCTCGTATTTCGCCGACGCCCCCGCCGACGGACGCGGCGGCGCGCCTGCGGGCGCAGGCGGCGGCGCGCCGTCTTGCGGATAGATGAAACCTTCGAGCACGATTTCCGCGCGTGCCGGCACCTGCAATGTATCGACGCCCGGCGTCAGGCATTTGGCGAGTTCGGTGCGCGATCCGCGCAGGAGACCAGCGAACTGATATTCGGACAACGAATCGGGCACGGGCGTCACTGCGCCGAGAATCGTCGCGGGATCGGCGCCGAGCACGACCGCCACGGGATACGGCTTGCCGGGATTCGCGAGCGCAAACTCACGGAAATCGAGCGCGCCGCCGCGATGCGCGAGCCAGCGCATGATGAGCTTGTTGCGCCCGATCAGCTGTTGCCGATAGATGCCGAGATTCTGACGCGGCTTGTTCGGCCCGCGCGTGACGGTGAGGCCCCAGGTGAGCAGCGGACCGGCGTCGCCGGGCCAGCATGTCTGGATCGGCAGCCGATTGAGATCGACGTCGTTGCCTTCCCACACGATTTCCTGACAGGGCGGCGCGCTGACCGACTTCGGCGCCATGTCCCACACGGCCTTCGCGAGCGAGAGCAGCTTGCCGGCATCCTTCAGGCCCTTCGGCGGCTCGGGCTCCTTGAGCGCGGAAAGCAGCCTGCCGACATCGCGCAACGAACTCAGCGCGGCGACGTCGCTGCCGAGACTCACATCGGAACCGCTTTGCGCGTCCGTCTCGATGCCCATGCCGAGCGCGACGCGCCGCGTCGTGCCGAACAGGTTCGCGAGCACGGGCATCGTGTGACCGGTGGGCGCTTCGAACAGCAGCGCCGGTCCGCCCGCGCGCAACACGCGATCGGAGACTTCGGTGATTTCGAGAACGGGAGAGACGGGCTGCCGAATGCGGCGGAGTTCACCGAGCGCTTCAAGGCGGGCGGTGAAGTCGCGCAGATCTTTGTATTTCATCGATGGTCGGAAGTGGACTCGAAGGCGCCCGGAGGCAGAACTCGCCGGGCGGGACGGCTGCGCGCTAAGCGATTGTCGATTTTACCTGCGTCGGCGTCCGTGCGTTGGGCGACATTCAGCGAAAACCGCTTGGAATCGCCCGGGAGACGTGGTTTTCGGCTGCTGAACACCGTTCAATATAACTGTAAGTAATTGAAACCAAAGTCTATAGCATTGACGGATCATTAAACCCTGTTAGAATCGCTTGGCATCCGTTGCAGGTTTTGAAACTTTTTACCTTAGCCTCAGGTCTGTCAGACGCCAATGCGTCGCCTGCGCCGCTCCTGCCCGGCGATTCATGGCTGTTGGTTGTCATTGCCGGCGTTTCACACGCCGGTTTTTCGCGTGGAAAGCCACGTGCGCGTTCAGGGCATGCAGTTCGTGCCGCGCAACCCGGCGGATTTTTGCCGGATCGGCTTTTCAGACGGCGCTTGCCGTATCCCCGATGCCGCTGACGCTTACCGAGAGTGAGCGGTGTCTGATTTGTCTTTCGAGTACGTGCTTCATTCGTATTCATCTGCGCAAATCATGCAACATTGGGAGTATCGATGAATGCTTCGGTTTGGTGGGGTTCCGACTCCCGCGCCGCGCAGGTTGTGCGCGTAGCGCTACGTCGCGGACGCCGTTTGAGTCACCATCTCTTCGCCGTGGTCGGTTGCGCGGCCGTTGTCAGTGCGCTCGCGCTCTGGCTGGCGCCTTCCTGGCGCACGACGTTCGCCGCAAAGATCATGCCGTTCGTGTCGGCCGCGGTCCAGGCCGGTCCGGCGCGTTTGCTCGCCGGCCAGCCCCTGCCGCCGTTCTCGGCGGTGCATCGCGCGCCCGGCGACGCCGCGCTGCCCGTGAACGTGGGCGCTAACACGGCGGCGCCCCAAATTGCCAAGGCGCCGGCCGCCGTGACCCCGTCGCTCGGCGCGGCGGCCAGCGACGACGCCAGCACCCGTCAGCTCACCGGCGGCATTAGCCTGGCCGTGTCGCCCAACGGGCTCGATCCGCGCACGATGCCGTCCGTCGGGATGCTGGCGAACCTGATTCCTGCGCAACGCGTCGTCGCGGATGCGCGCGATGACCGCGTGCTCGTCTCGGCGCGTGAGCAGAAGCTCGTCGCGAATTTCATCGCGCGTCGCTATCGCGTGGCGCAAGAGCCGGTCACGGAACTCGTGCGCGCCGCGTTCGATACGGGTCGCGAAGTCGGCCTCGATCCGCTGCTGCTGCTTTCGGTGATGGCGATCGAATCGGGCTTCAATCCGTATGCGGAAAGCGGCGTCGGCGCGCAGGGCCTCATGCAGGTCATGTCGAAGGTGCATTCCGACAAATTCGAGTACTTCGGCGGCTCGCACGCGGCGCTCGATCCGCTCGCGAACATCAAGGTCGGCGCGCTCGTGCTGAAGGATTGCATCGCGCGCGGCGGCTCGGTGGCGGGCGGCTTGCGCTACTACGTCGGCTCGACGACGCAGGACGACGGCGGTTACGGCGCGAAGGTGCTGGCCGAGCGCTCGCGTCTGCGCGATGTCGCGCGTGGCCGCAATGTGCCGATCAACGCGCCGCAGGCGCCGGTCCAGGCCGCGCCGAAGCAGGTTCTCGCCTCGACGTCCGCGGACAAACGCGTTCACGCGACGATCGAATCGCCGAAGAAATCGCAGGACGATGGCGACGTGGACACGAAGCACGTCGCATCGGCGGAGCTGGGCGCGTAAGGCTTTCGGCAGACGTAAAAAGGAAAGGGCACCCGCGGGTGCCCTTTTTTGTTGCGCGTGCCGTCGCGATTATCGACGGAACAGCGTGCCCAGTCGCTGGACCGCTTCTTCCAGCTTCGCCTGCGACGTCGCATACGACAGCCGGATGTAGCGCTGCGGCGCGTGAAAACCGAAATCCGCGCCCGGCACGAGCACGACGCCCGCGTCGTGGAGCATCGAATGCGTGAGCGCATCGCTGTCGCCGGCGGCGGGGTGGCGGACCGTCGTCGTGTCGGCGTAGACGTAGAACGCGCCGTCCGGCACGACCGGCACGCCGAAACCGAGCGAGCGCAGCGCCGGCACGATGTAATCGCGACGCCGCTTGAACTCCAGTCGCCGTGCTTCGTAGATCGCGATCGTCCCCGGCTCGAAGCACGCGAGCGCCGCATGCTGCGCGAGCGCCGACGCGCAGATGAACAGATTCTGCGACAGCTTTTCGACCGCGCTGACCATCGCGTGCGGCACGACGAGCCAGCCGAGCCGCCAGCCGGTCATGTTGAAGTACTTCGAGAAGCTGTTCACGGTGACGACGTCGTCGCCGAAGGAGAGCGCGGACACGGGTTTCGCGTCGTAACTCAGGCCCTGGTAAATCTCGTCGACGATCGTGAAGCCGCCGCGCGCGCGCACCGTGTCGACGATGCGCCGCAGTTCGTTCGGCTCGATCGACGTGCCCGTCGGATTCGACGGCGACGCGAGCAGCACGCCGCGCGTCTTCTCGCTCCAGTTCTCCTCGACATGCTCGGCCGTCAACTGGAAGCGCTCGGCCGGGCCGCTCGCGATGAGCACCGGCTTGCCATCCGCCGCCGACACGAAATGCCGGTTGCACGGATAGCAGGGATCGGGCATCAGGACTTCGTCGCCGTTATCGACGAGCGCCATGCACGCCAGCAGCAGCGCCGCCGACGCGCCCGCCGTCACGACGATCCGCTCGGGGTCGACGGCCAGGCCGAAGGTATCGCGATAATGCTGCGAAATCGCCTCGCGCAGCGCGTGGATGCCGAGCGCGTTGGTGTACTGCGTCACGCCGCGCTTCAGGGCATCGGCGGCGGCGTTCGTGACCGGCTCCGGCGCGGTGAAATCCGGCTCGCCGATGCTCATGTGGATGATGTCGCGGCCCGCGCGCTCAAGCGCCTGCGCCTCTTTCATCAGCTCCATCACGTAGAACGGCTCGATTGCGTCGACGCGCGACGCCAGCCGCACGAGCGGTTCGGCTGTCTGGTTCATTTACGCTCCGCGGCCGCGCGCCTGCGCTTCGGTGGGCCGCATCACGACGGCGAGCTTGTCCAGCACGCCATTGACGTACTTGTAGCCGTCCGAGCCGCCGAAAGTTTTCGTCAACTCGACTGCTTCGTTGATGACGACGCGATACGGCACGTCGATGTGATGCTTGAACTCGAACGCGGCAACCAGCAGCACCGCGCGCTCGACCGGCGACAGTTGCTCGATCGGACGA
Source organism: Caballeronia sp. ATUFL_F1_KS39 (assembly GCF_023630985.1). Lineage (NCBI taxonomy): Bacteria > Pseudomonadati > Pseudomonadota > Betaproteobacteria > Burkholderiales > Burkholderiaceae > Caballeronia > Caballeronia sp. ATUFL_F1_KS39. The sequence goes on from NZ_JALQDZ010000004.1 coordinate 120,210, forward strand.
TCGAGGCACGGCTGCAACTCGGCCGACAGCGCGTCGGATTCCTTGATCACGCCGTGCAGGATCGCATCGAGATGATCCTTGTCGGCCTTGTCGAAACCTTGAGAATTGCGCAACTGCGCGTCGATTTCGCCGGCGGGCGCGCCCGACAGCAACCACTGGTAAAGCCCTTGCGTCGCGAGTTCGCGCGAACGGCGTCGTGCGCTCTTCATGCGCGGTCCTCGTCTTCTTCGTCTTCGTCTTCATCGTCGCCGCCGAGCTGCTCGAGCGCGACGGACAGATTCGCCATTTCGACCGCCACGCGCGCGGCGTCGCGACCCTTTTCGGTCATGCGGGCGACGGCTTGCTCGTCGTTCTCGGTCGTCAGCACGGCGTTCGCAACCGGAATGCCGAAGTCGAGCGCGATGCGCGAGATGCCCGAGCCGCTTTCGTTCGACACGAGCTCGAAGTGATACGTCTCGCCGCGCACGACGGCGCCGAGCGCGATCAGCGCGTCGAACTGGCCGGATTCCGCGAGCTTTTGCAGCGCGAGCGGAATTTCGAGCGCGCCGGGCACCGTGACGAGCAGCACGTCCTGGCCGATCGCGCCGAGGCGTTCCAGCTCCTCGATGCAGGCGTCGGCGAGGCCGTTGCACACCGGTTCGTTGAAGCGCGACTGCACGATGCCGATGCGCAGGCCGTCACCGTCGAGGTTCGGCTGGTATTGTCCGATTTCCATGAATGATTTCCGTTGGTTCAGATTGGGTTTGGCGTTCAGGCCGAGCGCAACTGCGTGATGCTCGTATCGGCGGGCGCGGCGGTGGCGGGGCAGCCGGGCATCGGCACGAAGCCTGTCACTTCCAGGCCGTAGCCCGACATGCTGCCGAGCTTGCGCGGATTCGCGAGCACTTCCATCTTGCCGACGCCGATATCGCGCAGAATTTGCGCGCCGATGCCGTAGGTCTTGAAGTCGATCGGGCGGCGCTTGAGTTCCGCCGCCTTGTCCTTCTGGTCGAACGCGCGGAACACGTCGACGAGATGTTCCTTCGTGTCGCCGCAATTGAGCATGACGATCGCGCCGAGATCGCGCGCGGCGATTTCCTTCATCGCGGCGTCGATGGTCCAAGAGTGCGTCGACGAGTCGATTTCGAGCAGATCCAGCACGGAGAGCGGTTCGTGCACGCGCACCGGCGTGTCGCGATCCGGACGCGGCGTGCCGCGCACGAGCGCGATGTGCGGCGAACCGGTGGGCTCGTCGCGATACAGCAGCGCGCGGAACGGACCGTGCGCGGTCTGCATCGTCCGCTCGCAGACTTTCTCGATGATCGATTCGGTGCGGCTGCGGTAGTGGATCAGATCGGCGATGGTGCCGATCATGATGCCGTGCTGCTGGCCGAACTCGATGAGGTCGGGCAGACGCGCCATTTCGCCGTCGTCCTTGATGATCTCGCAGATCACCGCGGCGGGCGTGAGACCCGCGAGCGCGGTCAGGTCGCAGCCGGCTTCCGTATGGCCCGCACGCACGAGCACGCCGCCCGGCTGCGCCATGATCGGGAAGACGTGGCCCGGCTGAACGATGTGCTCGGCGCGCGCATCGTGCGCGACGGCCGCGGCGATGGTTTTCGCGCGGTCGGCGGCCGAGATGCCGGTCGTCACGCCCTCGGCGGCTTCGATGCTCACCGTGAACGCCGTGCCGTACTGCGTGCCGTTGCGATGCGTCATGAGCGGCAGGTTCAACTGCTTGCAGCGTTCCTGCGTGAGCGTGAGGCAAATGAGGCCGCGGCCGTGCTTCGCCATGAAGTTGATCGCTTCGGGCGTGACGAATTCTGCGGCGACGACGAGATCGCCTTCATTCTCGCGGTCTTCTTCGTCGACGAGGATCACCATCCGGCCGGCTTTCAGTTCAGCGATGATCTCAGGAGTGGAGGCGAGCGACATGATGACGTCCCGAGCGGGCTCTGATTTGGGGAAAGCGCGTATTTTACGCCACGGCTGGTGGAGCGTCGGGGAAATCGACTCTCTTCGAGAGGTGGAGGTTTCCTAAGCCATTCGGACGAATGGCGCGACGGGCAAGCGTTCGGGAAACCGTCCTCACTGTAACTTTAAAGCGGATGGGTTTTGTACAATGTTGTGTACATTAAACTTAATGGGGCCGAACATGGCTTATAGGGCAAGGGACATCATTCCGCTCTCTCAGGCGCGTGCAAATCTCTCTGAACTCGTCGACGAGGTTCGCGGCGGCAATGAAAAGATCATCACGAAGAACGGAGAAAGCTATGCCGCGTTGATCAGCGCGGAAAAGCTCGAAGCGTTCTACCGCATGGAGAGGTCCCGCATTCATCTGGTGCTGCTGAACGACGCGTTGACCGCTCTGAAGAGCCTCGACAAGAACGAAACGGAAGATGCCGACGAGTACTTCATCCGTCTGAAAGCGCGTCTGGGAGCGCCGCGAACCGATGACGGAGAGTCGGACCGTGAATGATGAACGCAAGCGCGCGACCATCCGAATCTCGAGCGAATTCAATGCCCGACTTACGGATATCGAGCGCTACTGGAACCGCGTTGACCGGCCTGAAAGCTTCCTTCGGCTAGTCGAGGCGATCGAAAAGAAGGTCGTGCCGGTGCTTCGGCGCTTTCCGGCTCTTGGACGACGCCTTCTCAATTCGAAGCCGGATACGGTCGATGCTTTGCTGACGATCGAGGAGATCGTGGACGTCACGAAGTCGGGCGCGCCTCATCAAGGCGAGCTACACGAACATCTGTTCGATGACTACGTGCTGCTCTATCTGTTGTCCGGTGACACGATCACTTTCTTGTCGCTCCGGCGCATGAAAGAGACTTCCTCCGAATTCAGGGATCTGTGGGGTCCGGAGCGCTAGGTCAGGACAACGCGAGCATTCACCCCGCACTCATCATCCGCTCCACATACCGCGCGATCAGATCGATCTCCAGATTGACCTTCGCGCCTTTGGCAAGCGCCTTGAGCGTCGTCACTTCGACGGTATGCGGAATCAGATTGATGGAAAACTCGCAGCCGTCGGCGCTGTCGCTGACGGAATTCACCGTGAGGCTCACCCCGTTCACCGTCACCGAGCCCTTGTAAGCCAGATACTTGCCGATATCCTTCGGCGCCACGATGCGCAATTCGTGCGATTCGCCCACCGGCTCGAACTTCGACACGACGCCCAGCCCATCGACGTGACCGGATACGAGGTGCCCGCCAAGCCGGTCGTGCGCGCGCAACGCCTTTTCCAGATTCACGCCGGCGCCCGCATCGCCGAGTCCGACGGTCTTGTTGAGACTCTCGCGCGACACTTCGACGTCGAACGTGCCGGCCGATTTCTCGACAACCGTCATGCACGCGCCCTGAATCGCGATGCTGTCGCCGAGCTCGACGTCGGCGAGATCGAGATCGCCCGCGGCGACCGTCAGACGCACGCCCGCTTCCGGCTCGGCACCGAGCGGCGTGACTTTTTCGATTCGGCCCACGGCCGCGACAATTCCTGTGAACATCGGTCGGATTCCTCGATTCGGTGCTGGGTCAGCTCGCCACGTTGGCTTCGGCAAAACGCGCAAGTATGCGCAGATCGTCGCCGAGCCGGTCGATGCGATGAAATTTCAGATGCGGCCGCGCATCCAGCGTGTCGGGCGGCGCGAAGTCGAACATGCCGGGCGCGCTGCCGAGCAGGCTCGGCGCGAGATAGATCAGCAGTTCGTCGACGCAGCCTTCGCGCAGCAGCGAGCCGTTCAGCTTGTGGCCCGCTTCGACATGCAATTCGTTGATTCCGCGATCGGCGAGCGCCGTGAGCATCGCGGGCAGATCGACCTTGCCGTACTCGTTCGACAGCTCGATCAGATCCGCGCCTTTCTCGCGCAACGCGTCGATGCGCGCCGGATCGGCGTCGGCGGAATGGAAAATCCAGGGCGGCGCGCCGTCGAGGATGCGCGCGTGCATCGGCACATCCAGCCGGCTGTCGATCAGCACGCGTTGCGGCTGGCGCGGCGTGTCGACCGCGCGCACGGTCAGTTGCGGATCGTCCTCGCGCACCGTGCCGATTCCCGTGAGAATCGCGCAGGCGCGGGCGCGCCACGCGTGGCCGTCGGCGCGCGCGTCTTCGCCCGTGATCCACTGACTCTCGCCCGTCGGCAAACCGGTACGGCCGTCCAGCGTGGCCGCAACCTTCATTCGCACCCACGGACGGCGGCGCGTCATACGCGACACGAAGCCGATGTTCATCTCGTGCGCCTCGTTCGCGAGCAGTCCGCAACGCACGTCGATGCCGGCGTCGCGCAGCATCGTCAAGCCGCGGCCGGACACCGACGGGTTCGGATCTTCCATCGCGGCGATTACTTTCTCGACGCGCGCATCGATGAGCGCATGCGCGCACGGCGGCGTGCGGCCGAAGTGACTGCACGGTTCCAGCGACACATACGCGGTCGCGCCGCGCGGATCCTTGCCGCGCGAACGGGCGTCCTTCAGCGCCTGCACTTCGGCGTGATCCTGGCCGGCCGGCTGCGTGTAGCCCATGCCGATCACTTCGCCGTTCTTGACGAGTACGCAGCCGACGCGCGGATTCGGCGTCGTCGTGTACATGCCCTTCGAGGCGAGCGCGAGCGCGCGCTCCATGTGCGTGAAGTCGGTTTGCGAGAACATCGGCGCGGCCCGGAAACGTCAGGCGGCGAGCGACGCGAACGCGCCGCGCGCCGCGTCGATCGTCGCGTCGATGATCGCGTCGTCGTGCGCGCTCGACACGAAGCCCGCTTCGAACGCGGACGGCGCGAAGTACACGCCGGCATCGAGCATCGCGTGAAAGAACGCATTGAAGCGCCTCGTGTCGCCTTGCTGGATCTGCGCGAAGCTGCCCGGCACGCTGTCCATGAAATACAGGCCGAACATGCCGCCGATCGAATCGGCGGAGAAGGGCACCTTCGCGTCGCGGGCGGCGCCGGTGAGGCCGTCGACGAGCTTGCGCGTCTGCTTGGCGAGATCGTCGTAGAAACCGGGACGCTGGATCAGTTGCAGCGTCTTCAGGCCCGCGGCCACCGCGATCGGATTGCCCGACAGCGTGCCCGCCTGATAGACGCCGCCGAGCGGCGCGAGATGAGCCATGATGTCGCGGCGTCCACCGAACGCGGCCGCCGGCATGCCGCCGCCGATGACCTTGCCGAGACAGGTGAGATCGGGCTTGATGCCGTAGACCTGCTGCGCGCCGCCGAGCGCCACGCGAAAGCCGCACATGACTTCGTCGAAGATCAGCACGGAGCCGTATTCGTTGCAGCGTTCGCGCAGCGCGTTGAGAAACTCGGGCGTCGCGCGCACGAGATTCATGTTGCCCGCGACCGGCTCGACGATCACCGACGCGATTTCCGGCCCGAACGCCTTGAACGCCTCGTTCAATTGCTCGACGTTGTTGTACTCGAGCACGGTCGTGTGCTTCGCGATGTCGGCGGGCACGCCGGCGGAAGTGGGATTCCCGAACGTGAGCAGACCGGAGCCGGCTTTGACGAGCAGGCTGTCCGCGTGCCCGTGATAGCAACCTTCGAACTTGACGATGCGGCTGCGGCTCGTGAAGCCGCGCGCGAGGCGCAATGCGCTCATCGTCGCTTCGGTGCCGGATGACACCATCCGCACCTGTTCGATCGACGGCACGAGCTTGCAGATTTCCTCGGCGATTTCGATTTCGGCTTCGGTCGGCGCGCCGAACGAGAAGCCGTTCGCGAGCACGCGTTGTACGGCGCCGAGCACTTCCGGATGGACATGGCCGAGAATCATCGGGCCCCACGAGCCGATGTAGTCGATATAGCGCTTGCCATCCGCATCCCAGAAATACGCGCCTTCTGCGCGCTCGATGAAGCGCGGCGTGCCGCCGACCGAGCGGAACGCCCGCACCGGCGAGTTCACGCCGCCGGGAATGGTTCGCTGCGCGCGTTCGAAGAGAGCTTGATTCTTGGACATGGATGGAAGCCTGCACTGAAAAGTGGATGCGGGAGTCGCGAGGACACGCGCCCGGCTGCCGCTGCAACGTCTGCACGGCGCGCGAAACGCGCCGTCCGGCGCGAAAAACGATGCTGAAATTGTACCGGAGTCGTTGCAATGCAACCGTGTCCGGCTAGGGTCGCATCGAGCGCCGTCCGGTGCGTGCGGCCCACAGTTTTTCCAGCGCGCCCTCGGCGATCGGCTTGATGAGCGTGCCGGACATCTGCGCGTCCCACGTCTGCACGGAGAACGGATGCGCGCGCAATTCGTCGCGCGTGACGACGACCTGCTCGCGCGCATCGACGAGCCAGTCATAAACGAAGTCGATGCACAGCCGATAGCCGCGCTTGGCTCCGGCATCCGGCACTTCGTACGGCGCGCGCGTCACCCAGCCCGACGCGAACACGCCCCTGGGTTCCTGCGACACGCGATGCACGAAGACCCGGTCGCCCGGCAAGAGTCCGCGCGCGGTGCCGCAGCCCCATACGTCGGCAACGGCATCGCCTGCGGCGACGCGCCGCGCGAACTCGGGCAAGTCGGGCCACGGCCATTTCTTTGGGCTCCAGATCAGCAGAAAGGCGGTCATGGGTTCGGTCGGACGAGAAGAGAGCGATGAGCTTAACGCAGCGTCGCGACCGGGGCCGGATCGCGGCAAGGGCTCGCGTACAATGTTTGCTCCTTGCGCGGTAAGGATGCCGCGCGGCCTCAACGCTTCCCCGTCTCCCGAACCCCATGTCCGACACCACCCGGCGCCGGCCCGATGGCCGTTTGATCCTTCTGCTCGGCGCGCTCGCCGCGTGCGGCCCGCTGTCGATCGACATGTATCTGCCGAGCCTGCCGTCGCTCGCCGCCGCGTTCGGCACGAGCCCGGCCGCCGCGCAAAGCACGCTGACGAGCTTCATGTTCGGCTTCTCGTTCGGCATGCTGCTCTACGGTCCGATGTCCGACGCCTATGGCCGCCGCCCCGTCCTGCTCGGCGGCATCGCGCTGTACGCGCTCGCGAGCATCGGCTGCGCGGCGGCGTTTTCCATCGACGCGCTCGTCTTCGTGCGCTTCCTGCAGGCGCTCGGCGCGGGCGCGGCGTCGGTGCTCGCGCGCGCGATCGCCCGCGACGCCCACGCGCCGACCGACGCGGCACGCGTCCTGTCGATGCTGTCCATCGTCACGTCGATCGGACCGTTGCTCGCGCCGCTGATCGGCGGGCAATTGCTGCTGCTGGGCAGCTGGCGCGTCGTGTTCGTCGCGCTGACGCTCTTCGGCGTGACATGCGCGGTGACGGCGTATCTGCGGGTGCCGGAGACATGGCCTAAGGAAAGGCGCGCGAGCGCGGCGGTCGGCAAATCGTTCGCCGCTTACGGGCATCTGCTGACCGATCCCGTCACCTGGGGCCACATGATGTGCGGCGGCATGGCTTTCGCGTCGATGTTCGCGTACATCACCGCCACGCCGTTCGTCTATATCGATTACTTCCACGTCAGGCCGCAGTATTACGGGCTGCTGTTCGGCCTGAACATCGTCGGCATCATCGCGGGGAATGTGCTCAACACGAAGTTCGTCGGCCGCGTCGGCGCGATGAAGATGATTTCGGCTGCATCGTTCGTGAGCGTCGCGGCGGCGCTCGCGGTCGCGTTCGTGGCGCTGACGGGCTTGGGCGGCCTGTGGTCGATCGTCGTGACGCTGTTCTTCGTGGTCGGCGTGGTCGGACTGCTGTCGGCCAATTGCACGACCGAGCTGATGCATCGGTATCCGCACAACGCGGGCGCGGCCGCCGCGGTTTTCGGCGCGATGCAGCTCGCGCTCGGCGCGCTCGCGAGTCTCGCCGTCGGCTTGTTTCACGATGTTTCGCCGCATGGCATGGGCATCGTGATAGGCGTGTGCGGCGTGCTGACATTCGCCGGGCGCACGCTGGTGCTGCGCTCGCACGCGGCGCCCGTGAAGGTCTGAACGGCGCGCAGAAACAAAAAAGCCTCGCTATGTGGCGAGGCTCAACATTTGATGCTCGTTTTTGCGGTCTCGAATCAGATGTGCCTGGGTCAAAGGTGCTTCCTGGGTCGATCGCAGTTGTTTGTCGATTCGGTAACTTACTGGGTCAAAGTTGTTTACCGGCTCGCTTCGGTCGCAGGGGCAATAGGCATGTTCTCCAGATGAGCGATCAGTGGTGCCTGGGTCAAAGGTGCTTCCTGATCGGGTTCGTGTCGATTCGGTTATTCCTCGTTGCCGTTTCAGCCTTGTCGACGAAGCTGGACTGCATCAAGGAATGAGACGAGTGTAGGCCGTCGTCGAACGACGACATATCGAAGGAATTCGAATCGGTGGGCAAGGCCGCGTGACGGCCGAAACGCGCTGTTGCGCGCCGTGAAACCGATGTTCGCCTAAACTGCGCGCGCGAGCGTCGGCATGGGCGGCGCGAGAGGAGTGCCGCGCGCCGCGAGCGCGGACAGCGTGGCCTCGTTGACATCGGAGATCACGCAGAGCGCGACGATCTCATGCAGGTTCGACGTGACGAAGGCGCGTTCGCCGGCGGCGGCGAACGCATCGGGGTCGAGCGTGAAGCGTGTCGGCGGGATCGGTATCGGCATAACTCGGGAAGCGCATTCGAAGGGTCCAGATCCTGCAGACTGCGTTCGCGCTTCTCGATAGGCATCGACTGAAACGTCCCCGCGTGCTGCTATTCGAGCGGGCCGATCGTTGCCGCGAGAAACGTGAAGGCCGCGGCTTCCGCCTGCGCGACCGCTCCGGGTTCGACGCCCGCGCCGTGCCCGCCGTCGCCGGTCTCCTGATACCAGACGTCGGCGTGGCCTTGCGCCTGCATCTTCGCGGCCATCTTGCGCGCGTGGCCGGGATGCACGCGGTCGTCGCTCGTCGATGACGTGAACAGCGCCGGCGGATACGTCACGTCGGCCTTCACGTTCTGATACGGCGAATACGCCATCAGATGATGAAGATCGCCGGCGTCGTCGGGATCGCCGTATTCGTCGATCCACGATGCGCCTTGCAACAGCAAGTGAAAGCGCGCCATATCGAGCAGCGGCACTTCGGACAGCACGGCGCCGAAAAGCTCGGGCCGTTGGACCATGCACGCGCCGGTGAGCAGGCCGCCGTTGCTGCCGCCCCGAATGGCGAGCTTCTTCGGCGTCGTGACGCCGCTATCGACGAGCGCTTGCGCCACCGCGGTGAAATCATCGAACGAAATTTGACGGTTCTCGCGCAATGCCGCCTGATGCCACGCCGGGCCGAACTCGCCGCCGCCACGGATATTCGCGACCGCGTACAGCCCGCCGCGTTCGAGCCACGCGATGCCCGTGGTTGCGTCGTAGCCGGGGTCGAGCGCGACTTCGAAGCCGCCGTAGCCGTAGAGCAGGCAAGGGCGCGGTTCGGCGGTGGTCTCGATGTCTCTTCCGATCAGCCAGTAAGGAATGCGCTCGCCGTCCGGCGCGATCGCGTGGCGGCGCACGGCGGCGAGACCGGTTGCGTCGAATTGCGCGGGAAGGCGCGCGAGCAGTCGCCAGGGCGCGTCGCTGGCGAGATCGGCGTGATAGAGCGACGGCGGCAACAGAAAATGCTCGACGTGGATGAGCACGGTGTCGTCGCGTTCGCTGTCGATCGAATCGACCCATGACTGGCTCGCTTCCGGCAGCGCGAATTCGCGCGCCTGCCATGCGTCATCGGGATTCGCGTCCGGGCGCAGCAGCGTGACGCGCGGCGTGCCGTCATCCATCTGCGAAACGATGAGGAACTGCTTCGTGAAGTCGATGCCCGCGAGGACGAGGCGTTCCGACGGCGTGAAAAGCGCCGTGAACCGGCGCGAGCCGGCGAGAAACGCGTCGCGGCGGATGACGGTCAGCGTGCCGGGCGCGTAGCGGCGCCCGCCCGCGTTCCAGAACTTGCGCGGCGTGACGAAGAGCCAGCCGTTCCAGTGCTCGATTTCCGCGTGCGACGGCAGATCGTACTGGCGCCATTCGTTGGCGGTTTCGTCGAGCCAGTAGTTGAGCGTGTCGTAGAACGTGACCGCGCGCGACGCGAGATGCAGCTTCTCGATCGGATCGTAGTCCACGCCCGCCGACACGTCGCGCCGATTGCCTTCGAACACGACGGGCGCATCCGCGAGCGGCGTGCCGCGCTTCCAGCGACGCGCCTGCCGTGGAAATCCGGATGTCGTCAGCGCGGGGCTCGGGTTCGTCTTGCTGTCGTCCCAGCCGACGTACACGGTGTCGCGATCGATCCACGAGATGTCGTGCTTGCCGACATCGGGCAATGCGAAGCCATCCGCGACGAACGTTTTCGACGCGATCTCGAACTCGCGCACCATGCACGCGTCCGAGCCGCCCGGCGACAGGCTCACGAGCGCGCGATCGTAGTCGGGATAGAGCATGTCGAAGTCGGCGAGGGCCCAGCGTGTGTCGCCCACCGCGTCGGTGTTCAGGTCGAGCGCGTCGACGTCGAGGATCGTTTCCCATGCGGGCTTGCCTTCGAGCCACGCAGACCACGGCGTGCGGCGTACGATGCCGAGCGGATGCGCGTCGTCCTGCCATGTGTTGTAGCCCCAGTCGCCGTAACGCGAACAGGCGACGATGCGGTCTTTCGACGTGTACGCCTTTTCGAGCCGGCCGGCGAGGGCGCGCGCGTCGGGCGTGTTGCCGAACGCGGCTTCGGTGCGGCGGTTCTGGGCGTCGATCCACGACTGCACGCGGGCGTCGTCGAGCGCTTCGAGGCCGATGAAGGGATCGGGGCCGTCGGAGGGCGGCCAGGCGAGTTCGGGATTCTGATCGAGGATGGTCATGCGGAATCGGAGCTTCGAAAGGCAAAACGCCGATTGTGCCTGTTATGGCGGCGCAATGAAAAAGCCGCGCATCAGCGCGGCTTTCAACTTCAACGACCAGGCAGACTCAAGCCAGCCGCTCTTCCGTCTGCGGATCGAACAGCACGGCCTTCGACACATCGAACAGCAGGGTCATGTTCGTCATCGGCTGCGGATTGCTCGCAGGGTGCACGCGCGACACGACGCGCTTGCCGTTCACCTGCGCGAACACGAGCGTGTCCGGGCCGGTCGGCTCGATCACGTCGACGCGCACGTCGACCGGCTGCAGGCTCGCATCCGACACATCGTGCGCGCTGCGCGAATCGGTGATGCGCTCCGGACGCAGGCCCAGAATCACATCCTGCCCGACCTTGCTGCGCAAACGACCCGCATCGAACGGCAGATTCAGCACCTTCTGCGTGACGCCCGTATCGAGTTGCAAACCGACGCCCGAACCCGACTCGACGAGCTTGCCCGTGATGAAGTTCATCGGCGGCGCGCCGATAAAGCCCGCGACGAACAGATTCGACGGCGAATCGTAAATCTCCTGCGGCGCGCCGAACTGCTGCACGATGCCGTCCTTCATCACCGCGATGCGATCGCCGAGCGTCATCGCTTCGATCTGATCGTGCGTCACGTAGACGATCGTCGTGCCGAGGCGCTGATGCAAGAGCTTGATCTCCGAACGCATTTCGATGCGCAGCTTCGCGTCGAGGTTCGAAAGCGGCTCGTCGAACAGGAACATCACCGGATCGCGTGCGAGCGCGCGGCCCATCGCGACGCGCTGACGCTGCCCGCCCGACAGTTGCCCCGGCTTGCGATCGAGCAGATGACCGATCTGCAGCGTCTCCGACACGCGATCGACGATCTTCTTCTGCTCGTCCTTCGGCACCTTGCGAATGTTGAGACCGAACGAGATGTTGTCGCGCACGCTCATCGAAGGGTAGAGCGCGTAGGACTGGAACACCATCGCGATATCGCGGTCCTTCGGCGAGAGGTCGTTGACCGTCTTGCCGTCGATCATGATGTCGCCACGGGTCACGGTCTCCAGACCCGCGATCATGTTCAGCAGGGTCGACTTGCCGCAGCCCGAGCCGCCGACGAGGATCAGGAACTGACCGTCCTCGATATCGATATTGACGCCCTTGAGAACCGGCACCCCGTTCGGGTAGGTCTTGTACACGTCACGGATGGAAAGGCTTGCCATGTGAATCCTCTATCTCTCGATACTGCTCGTTTAACCCTTCACCGCGCCGGCCGTCAGCCCGCGCACGAAATAACGTCCCGCGATCATGTAGACGAGGATCGTCGGCAATGCGGCGATGATCGCGCCGGCCATGTCGACGTTGTATTCCTTCACGCCCGTCGATGTGTTCACGAGGTTGTTCAGCGCCACCGTGATCGGCATGGAATCCACGCCCGAAAACACGATACCGAACAGGAAGTCGTTCCAGATCTGCGTGAATTGCCAGATCAGGCACACCATGAAGATCGGCAGCGACACCGGCAGCAGAATCTTCGTGAAAATGGTGAAGAAACCCGCGCCGTCGATGCGCGCCGCCTTCACGAGCTCGGCCGGAATGCTCACGTAGAAGTTGCGGAAGAACATCGTCGTGAACGCGATACCGTAGATCACATGCACGAGCACGAGGCCGGTCGTCGTGTTCGAAAGGCCGAGAAAGCCCTGCAGACGCGCCATGGGAAGAAGGATCGCCTGGAAGGGGATGAAGCAGCCGACGAGCAGCATCGTGAAGATGGCGTCCGCGCCGCGGAAGCGCCAGTGCGTGAGCACGTAGCCGTTGAACGCGCCGATGAACGACGAGATCAGCACGGCGGGGATCACCATGCGGACCGAGTTCATGAAGAACGGCTCCATGCCGTCGCAGCGCACGCCGGTACACGCTTCCTGCCACGCTTTGACCCACGGCGCGAACGTGAAGTGCGTCGGCGGCGTGAGCAGATTGCCCGTGCGAAGCTGGTCGAGATCCTTGAACGACGTCGACAGCATCACGTAGATCGGGAACAGGAAGTAGAGCGCGAAAAGTATGAGCACCGCGTAGATGACGGCGCGGCTCAGGGTCATCTTAGGCTGCATTGCGGGTGCTCCTCGATTCGAGATACATGAGCGGCACGAGCACGGCGACGACGGTGGCGAGCATCATCATCGACGATGCGGCGCCCACGCCCAGTTGCCCGCGATTGAACGAGAACGTGTACATGAAGATTGCCGGCAGCGACGACGACGTGCCCGGACCGCCCGCCGTCAACGCGACGACGAGGTCGAAGGTCTTGATCGTGATGTGGCAGAGGATCAGCAGCACGGAGAAGAACACCGGGCGCATGCTCGGAATCACGATCTTGCGGTAGATGGTCGGCAGCGTCGCGCCATCGACTTGCGCGGCCTTGAAAATTTCGCCGTCGACGCCGCGCAGACCGGCGAGGAAGAGCGCCATCACGAAGCCCGTCGATTGCCACACCGCGGCGATCACGACGCAGAAAATCGCCTTGTCCGGGTCGCCGAGCCAGTTGAACGAGAAACTCGTCCAGCCCCAGTCATGAAACACTTTCTCCAGACCGAGGCCGGGATTCAGAATCCACTGCCACGCGGTGCCGGTCACGATGAACGAAAGCGCCATCGGATAGAGGAAGACCGCGCGCAATGCACCTTCGTTGCGGATCTTCTGGTCGAGAAGGATCGCAAGGAAAAGGCCGAGGAACACGCAAATCCCGATGAACGGAATGCCGAACCAGCCGAGGTTGGCGGCGGAAGTCCACCAGACATCGTTGGCGAAAAGCTGTTTGTAGCGGTCGAAGCCCGCGAAATCGTAGCGCGGCATGAGCCGCGATTCGGAAAGCGACAGATACCCGGTAATGGCGATGAAGCCGTACACGAAAACGAGCGCGATCACGACGCTGGGAGCGAGCACCAGCTTCGGAATCATGCGATCGGCGAGCGCCGCCGTCGGTGACGCGCGACGGGGCGGGTTTTGCGGTTTCTTGTCCGCGGCGATGGAGGCAGTCACGACTCGACTCCTGGAAGATGCGCCGGCGCTTTTCGTGCGTTTAGGTGCACTGACTGGCGCTTCTGTGGCGAATGCCTGCTGGCGCTGAAATGTTGCGACGTTACAGATGCAGTCCTGCTCTGTCTTGCCCCGCCCGGCGCATGCCTTTCGCACACGCGCCGGGCGGATGCGGCCTTACTTCGTCTTGGCGGCGTTCGCGAGTGCGGCAACCGCGCTCTTCGAATCCTGCGACGAATTCATGAACTTCGTCACGACGTCGGTCATCGCGCCGGCGACGGCATCGCCCTGAGCCATGCCGTGCGCGAGCGACGGAACATAGCCGCCCGATTTGATCGCCGTCTGTTCATCAGCGTAGGACTTCTTCGCGCAGTCGTCGAACTTATCCATCGGGACGCCGAGACGCACCGGGATCGACCCCTTGTTCAGACTGAACTGCTCCTGGAATTCCGGCGTCATGATGGTCTTCGCGAGCGCGAGCTGGCCCGGCGTCGCGGCCTTCTGGCCCTTCTGCTGGAAGAACACGAACGAGTCGACGTTGAACGTGTAGGCCTTCTCCGTGCCCGGCACCGGCGCGCACACGTAGTCCGTGCCCGCCTTCTTGCCGGCGCCGGCGAATTCGCCCTTCGCCCAGTCGCCCATGAACTGCATGCCGGCCTTGCCGTTGATGACCATCGCGGTCGCGAGGTTCCAGTCGCGGCCCGTGCGGCCGCTATCGAAGTAGCCCTGGATCTTGCGGACCGTGTCGAAGACCTGAACCATCTTGTCCGAGGTCAAGGTCTTCTGATCGAGATCGACGATCGCCTTCTTGTAGAAGTCCGCGCCCTGCGACAGCACGACGTCTTCCCACAGCGTCAGGTCCTGCCACGGCTGGCCGCCCATCGCGATCGGCATGATGCCCGCGGCCTTCATCTTGTCGGCGACCTGGAAGAACTCGTTCCAGTTGGTCGGGACCTTGCCGCCCGCCTTGTCGAGCGCGGCCTTGTTGATGTACAGCCAGTTCACGCGATGCACCGAGAAGGGCGCGGCGACGTAGTGGCCGTCGGCGTGGATGATCTTGTCGATTTCCGGCGGCAGGTTCTTTTTCCAGTCGCCCGCGACGGAATCGATCGGCACGAGGACGCCTTGCTCGGCCCATTCCTGGATCAGCGGACCCTTGATCTGCGCCGCCGACGGCGCGTTGCCCGAGATGACCTGCGTCTTCAGCGCGGTCATCGCGGCCGCGCCCGCACCGCCCGCGACAGCGAAGTCCTTCCAGGTGTAACCCTGCTTCGTCATGTCGTCCTTGAGCACGCCGACAGCCTTGGATTCGCCGCCGGACGTCCACCAGTGCAACACGGAAACGGCCTCGGCAGCCTGAACCGCCGACGCCGTCGCGCCGCACAGAAGACCTGCGGCGCACAGCGCGCCCATGAGCTTACGGACTTTCATTGTTTATCTCCTCCAGACACCTGACAAGAAACGATTGGCTCCCGATGCAGCCAGAAGCATGGCTAAGAAGCGGTGGTCGAAAAAACGGCGAAACTGGATGGCCGGGGATCGGCGGTGTCGGCGGGGATGCGGCAGGCGCGAGTCACGACGGACGCGACGTGCCGGGCCGGCAGACCGATAGTCGGCCGCACGGCGCTCAAGAGATGAGTGGGTTGAATCGCAACGGCTGTCTCCTCTTTTGATTTTTACCCGTTCGTTCGAGCGTTGCCCCGAAAGACGCACTCGACGGCGAGGCGCGAGGCCTGAACGATCGTGAGCCGCAAGGGGCGCTTTCCGTGGAAAGCGGCGCGCCGCGCGCTCCGTTAACATGCGCTCAGAACGATCATCTGTAAAAAAGCTCGTCACCAGACTTGTCTGATTGACTTTGGCAATTTTCTGTAGATGACATTTCCTCTTGATTTGGATTGTAGTTAAACTACAATTCAGTGTCAAAAAAAATTTTATCGGACTACGCTGTCATCCGTAGTCACCCGGGCGACTCGCCCCGATTCGACTCACATCCGCTCTCGAACCCACGTAGAGACTCATGCAAAGCGACTCGAACTTCACCTTCGTACTCTTCGGCGGCACCGGCGACCTCTCCATGCGCAAGATTCTTCCCGCGCTCTTCGAGGCGCATCGCGCGGGCATGCTCAATCCGGCGGGCAGAATCGTCTCGGTCGCGCGCGAGGCCAAGCAGCAAGAGGAATACCGCGCGTGGGTCGAGGATCACGTGAAGCCGCATGTAGCGAAGAACGGCATCGATGAAGCCGCGTGGCAGAGCTTCATCGAGCGCTTCGAGTACGTCGGGCTTGACCTGGGACGTCCGGAGGACTTCGTCGTCTTGCGCGACGCGCTCGCCCGGTTCGACGGCACGCGCGTCTTCTATCTGGCGACGGGGCCGTCGCTGTTCGTGCCGATCTGCCGGGCGCTGGCCGATGTCGGCCTGAACCAGAACGCGCGCATCGTGCTCGAAAAGCCGCTCGGCTACGACCTGAAGTCGTCGAACGCGATCAACGACGCCGTCGGCGAAATCTTCCAGGAAGAGCAGATCTATCGGATCGATCACTATCTCGGCAAGGAGCCGGTGCAGAACCTGCTCGCGCTGCGCTTCGGCAACGCGCTTTTCGAGCCGCTGTGGCGGCGGGAATGGGTCGAGAGCATCCAGATCACGATCGCCGAGGAACTGGGCGTGGAAGCGCGCGGCGACTTCTACGACAATACGGGCGCGCTGCGCGACATGGTGCAGAACCACTTGCTCCAGTTGCTTTCCATCGTGACGATGGAGCCGCCGCACTCGATGGACTCCGACTCCGTGCGCGACGAGAAACTGCGCGTGCTGCGCGCGCTCAAGCCCATCGACGAGCGCGACATCAGCCGCGTCGCGGTGCGCGGCCAATATCATGCGGGTGTGATCCGCGGTACGGCTGTGCCCGCGTACGTGACCGAGCCGGGCGTGCGCCCCGACAGCACGACGGAAACTTTCGTCGCGCTGAAGGTGGAAATCGAGAATTGGCGTTGGGCGGGCGTGCCGTTTTTCCTGCGCACCGGCAAGCGGCTCGCGGATCGCGTCGCGGAGATCGTCGTGAATTTCCGCGCGGTGCCGCATTCGGCGCTCGGCGCGAACGCATTGCGCGCGGGCGCGAACCGTCTCGTGATCCGGTTGCAGCCGAACGAGTCGATTCGTCTCTACTGCCTGGCGAAGCAGCCGGGCGAGGGCATGAACCTCGCGAGCGTGCATCTGGATCTCGCGTTCGATCAGTTCTTCAAGGAAGGACAGATGGAGGCGTATCAGCGGCTTCTGCTCGATGTGATTCACGGCCGCCTCGCGCTTTTCGTGCGGCGCGACGAGCAGGAAGCGGCGTGGCGCTGGGTCGAGCCGATCCTGAACGCGTGGGCATCGGCGACCAGCAAGCCGAAGCCGTATGCGGCGGGCACGTGGGGACCGGCGGCATCGAGCGCGATGCTCGCGCAGGCGGGCACGTGCTGGCTGGAAGAAGAGAATTGAGGGAGTGACGCCGACGTAGCCCGCAAGAGGCGCGCGGCGCGCACGAAGATTCAGGACACCGCTTCGCCCGTCATTGCGACGGCGCGAACAGAAAGCGGATCGATAAACCAGAACAAGCAGGAGGAGCAGTGATCGAGCTTCATACTTTCGACGATCCGCGCGCCCATTCGAACGCGCTGGCGAAAGCCGTGAGCGACGCGCTGAAAGCGTCCCTCGCGGCAAGAGGCGCGGCATCGGCCGACGCCGCCGGACAAACCGCTCACGCCACGCTGGCGGTCTCGGGCGGCACGAGTCCGAAACCGTTCTTGCAGTCGCTCTCGCGCGAGCCGCTCGACTGGGCGCACATCGACGTGACGCTCGTCGACGACCGCTGGGTGCCCGAAACCGATTCCGCGAGCAACGCGCAGCTCGTGCGCGACACGCTGCTGCAGAACGCGGCGGCGTCGGCGTATTTCCTGCCGCTCGTCGATACGGCCAAGCCGCTCGAGGCGCACATCGCCGAACTGAACGCCGATCCGCGCCGCCGTCTGCCGGACGTGGCCGTGCTCGGCATGGGCGAGGACGGCCACACGGCCTCGATTTTCGCCGACGCGCCCGAATGGGATTTCGCGATCTCCACGCCGGACCGGTTCATCGCCGTGCATCCGGGCGCGGCGCCGCATGCGCGCGTGAGCCTGTCGATGTCGGCGCTCAAGCAGATCGGGCAGTTGTATCTGTTCATCGCCGGGCAGAAGAAACTCGACGTCCTGAACGCGGCGCTCGCCGCGCCGCAAAAAAACGCCATCTCGACGCTGGCCCACGCTGAAGGAGTGAAGCTCGATGTCTACTGGTGTGCATAAGACAGCGGCTCAGCACGCCGACGGACCGCGGCTTCTGGCCGACATCGGCGGCACGAACGCGCGCTTCGCGCTGGAGACCGCAACCGGCGAGATCGGGCAGATCCGCGTGTATCCGGGGGCCGATTACCCCGGCATCGCGGAGGTGATGCAGCAGTATCTGAAGGACACGAAGGTCGGCCGCGTCAATCATGCGGCGATCGCGATCGCGAATCCGGTCGACGGCGATCACGTGAAGATGACCAATCACGACTGGAGCTTCTCGATCGAGGCGACGCGCCGCGCGCTCGGCTTCGACACGCTGCTCGTCGTGAACGACTTCACCGCGCTCGCGATGGCGCTGCCCGGCCTGACCGACGCCCAGCGCGAACAGGTCGGCGGCGGCTCGCGGCGGCAGAACAGCGTGATCGGTCTGCTCGGCCCCGGCACGGGTTTGGGCGTCTCCGGGCTGATTCCGGCGGACGATCGCTGGATCGCGCTCGGCAGCGAAGGCGGTCACGCGACGTTTTCGCCGTTCGACGAGAACGAAGACCTCGTCACCCGCTATGCGCGCCGCAAGTTTCCGCACGTCTCGTTCGAGCGCGTGTGCGCGGGGCAGGGGCTGGAGCTGATCTACCGGGCGTTCGCGGAGCGCGACAACGTCACGGTCGCCGACACCTTCACCGCCGCCGATGTCACGACGCGCGCGCTGCAAGGCGAGCCGCTCGCGCTCGAAACGGTGAACTGTTTCTGCGCGATCCTCGGCACGTTCGCGGGCAATATCGCGGTGACGCTGGGCGCGCTGGGCGGCATTTACATCGGCGGCGGCATCGTGCTGAAGCTCGGCGAGCTGTTCCACAAGTCGCCGTTTCGCGAGCGCTTCGAGTCGAAAGGGCGCTTCCAGCAGTATCTGTCGGGCATTCCGACGTACATCATCACGGCGGAATATCCGGCGTTTCTCGGCGTGTCGGCGATTTTGTCGGAACAGTTGTCGAATCGCGCGAACAGCGGTTCGTCGGCCGTGTTCGAACGCATCCGCCAGATGCGTGACGCGCTGACGCCCGCCGAGCGGCGCGTCGCCGATCTCGCGCTGAATCATCCGCGTTCGATCATCAACGATCCGATTATCGACATCGCGCGCAAGGCCGACGTCAGCCAGCCGACGGTGATCCGCTTTTGCCGCTCGCTCGGCTGCCAGGGCTTGTCCGACTTCAAGCTGAAGCTCGCGACCGGCTTGACCGGCACCATTCCGGTGAGCCACAGCCAGGTGCATCTCGGCGATACCGCCACGGACTTCGGCGCGAAGGTGCTCGACAACACCGTGTCGGCGATCCTGCAGTTGCGCGAGCATCTGAACTTCGAGAACGTCGAGCGCGCGATCGATATCCTCAACGGCGCGCGGCGCATCGAGTTCTACGGGCTCGGGAATTCGAATATCGTCGCGCAGGACGCGCACTACAAGTTCTTCCGCTTCGGCATTCCGACGATCGCGTACGGCGACCTGTACATGCAGGCGGCGTCCGCGGCGCTGCTCGGCAAGGGCGATGTGATCGTGGCGGTGTCGAAGTCGGGGCGCGCGCCGGAACTGCTGCGCGTGCTCGAAGTGGCGATGCAGCAAGGCGCGACGGTCATCGCTATTACGTCGAGCAACACGCCGCTCGCCAAGCGCGCGACGGTCGCGCTGGAGACGGATCACATCGAGATCCGCGAGTCGCAGCTTTCGATGATCTCGCGCATTCTGCACCTCGTCATCATCGACATTCTCGCGGTCGGCGTCGCGATTCGCCGTGCCGCGCCGAAGCCCGGCGCGAAGATCAGCGAGACGGTCGCGAAGGCGCGTCAGTCGAGCGACGATGACGCCGCCGCCGTGCTCGACTGGCTGAGCCACGGCGCATCGGGAATGGCGCGCGACTGAAGCGCTTTCGAAGCGCGATGAACGAAGGGCCGCCGATGCGAATCGGCGGCCCTTTGTCTTGCGGATCGAACCGGCGCGTCAGAACGAGTGCTGGATGCCCGCGTACACGCCCGACTGGCTGTGTCCGACGAGCGGGTTGTCCGTCGCCGCCGACGTGCCGTAGTTGTTGGCGTTCAAGCCGTAGTTCGCGGTGCTGCTGTTGCGCACCGTGGCGATCTGAATGTCGAACAGCGTGCGCTTCGAGATGTTGTACGAACCGCCGACCGAATAGATGGTCGCGTTGCCCGCGCCGTTGTTGCCGTTCACGTGATACACCGCGCCGATCAGCGCCGCTGCCGGCGTGGCTTGCCACGTCACGCCGCCCCATTCGTGATCGAGCGTGCTCGGCTGGCCGGGCAGCAGGTTCGTCATGCCGGACGTGCGGATCGCCTGATAGCCGCCCTGGAGCTTGAACTGGCCGAGGAACACGTTGAACATCGCCGTGTATTCGCGCGAGTAGGCGTAGGCACCGTTGCCCGTGCTGTAGTCACCGCCGAGCGTGCCGTTCGCCGGGTTGCGGATCTCGTCGTAGATGCCGCGCACCTGAAACAGCGGCGATGTGTAGGTGATCTGCGCACCGGCCTGACGGCCCTGCGGCGTGGTGCCGTTGCCGTTCCAGTTGGTCGCGTTGGACAGCGCGTACTGGCCGTAGAAATCGAAGCCCGCGAACTTCGGCGACTGATACGAAATGTTGTTGCTCGACTGCGGCCAGTTGCGGCCACGCACCAGCGATGCCGACGACCAGTTCGACTGACCGAACGGATCGAAGTCCCATATGCCGTTCGAGATGAAGAGCTCACGGCCGAGCAGAACCGTACCGAACTGATCGTTGGCGATACCGACCGTCGCCCAGCGATTGAAGAGGTTGCCTTGCGCCTGGCCGTTCATCGCGTTGAAGCCGTTTTCCAGCCGGAAAACGGCGCGGTTGCCGCCGCCCAAGTCTTCGGCGCCCTTGATGCCCCACAGGCTCGTGCCCCAATCGCCGCTTTCGGCGCGAAAACGATGCGTGCTGCCGCCGGCGCCGTCGGGCACGCCGCTCATGTATTCGAGTCCCGCGTCGATGCGGCCGTACAGCGTCACGCTGCTCTGTGCATGTGCCGCTGCGCTGAACGCCATGAGTGCTGCCGACGCGAGCAATACCTTCTTCATCATCCCCTCCAAAACGCTGTCAAAGAAAACATGTGCATGACGAAGCATCGCGATCACGCCGCGATCCGCGTCATTTCTCGAATTCGGAGGGATTGTGAAGTAGAACTACTTTGTCGGATGCCCGATTTTGTAGTTTTAGTTGCCGAGTTGACAAATGTCGTGCGCGGGCAGGATACCGTCGGCATCGACGTTCGTTATGCCCGAGCTGCAAACGCCCGAAAGTCTCGCGATCCAATAAAAAACGGTGCGATACCCTTTCGGGCACCGCACCGATACGCGCCTCTCGCAGCAGCGTGAAAACCTTCTAAAAGACTTTTCTGTCAGACCCGTTGCTTAGAACGAGTGCTGGATACCTGCGTACACGCCCGTCTGGCTGTGGCCAGGGAACGGGTTGTCCGTCGAAGCAGCCGAGCCATAGTTGTTGGCGTTGAGACCGTAGTTCGCGGCCTTGCTGTTCTGCACCGTCGCAACCTGCAGGTCGAGCAGCGTGCGCTTGGACAGGTTGTACGAGCCGCCGACCGTGTAGATGGTCGCGTTACCCGCGCCGTTGTTGCCGTTGACGTGGTACACCGCCGCGATCAGCGCTGCTGCCGGCGTGGCTTGCCACGTCACGCCGCCCCATTCGTGATCGAGCGTGGTCGGTTGGCCGGGCAACTGGCCCGTCATGCCCGAGCTGCGGATTGCCTGATAAGCGCCCTGTACCTTGAACTGACCGAGGAACAGGTTGAACATCGCCGTGTACTCGCGCGAGTACGCATAGACGCCGTTGCCGCCCGAGCCGCCGTCGATCGGGTTGTACGCGCCGCCGAGCGTACCGTTTGCCGGGTTGCGGATTTCGTCGTACATACCGCGAATCTGGAAGAGGGGCGTCGTATAGGTGATGTACGCGCCCGCTTCGCGGCCTTGCGGCGTCGTGCCGTTACCGTTCCAGTTCGTCGCGTTCGAGAGCGAGTACTGACCGTAGAAGTCGAAGCCCGCGAACTTCGGCGACTGGTACGAAATGTTGTTGCTCGACTGCGGCCAGTTGCGGCCACGCACCAGCGATGCGGACGACCAGTTCGACTGACCGAACGGATCGAAGTCCCATACGCCGTTGGCGATGAAGAGTTCACGACCCAGCAACAGCGTACCGAACTGATTGTTCGCGATACCGACCGTCGCCCAGCGATTGAAGAGGCCGCCGCCGCCCGGGCCTTGACCCGTCATGGTGTTGAAGCTGCCTTCCAACTGGAACACGGCGCGATAGCCGCCGCCCAGATCTTCGACGCCCTTCAAACCCCACAAGCTCGTGCCCCAATCGCCGCTTTCCGCCTTGAAGCGGTGCGAAGAGCCGGTGGCGGGCGCGCCGGCCGGACCGGTCGGCACACCGTTCATGTATTCGAGCCCCGCGTCCAGGCGGCCATACAGCGTCACGCTGCTCTGAGCGTGCGCCCCCGCGCTGAACGCCAGCAGTGCTGCCGACGCGAGCAAAGCTTTCTTCATCATCTCCTCCAACCCTGTCAAGAAATAGAACCCAAGTGCTGCTGTGTGGTTCGATGCGAGCGCACCCAACCGAAAATGTTTTCAGAGGAAGGACACGCGCGGGCTGTAGTGCTAGTGACGATTCGCACGTCGTGGGCGCGAATCTGACCCCGATCCGTCGATCGGTGCCGTTCCTCAGTTTCTTTTGGACTTTTGAAGTAAAACTACTTTTTGTGTACTTCGTTTTGGTACTTTCGTTACCAATTTAACAAATTACGTTATGGTCGCCAAAGAAAAATGACGATCGCCGACCGTTTGTGTCAAAAATGCAATGCCCATGTGCTAGGCAGTCGACCCACAGGATGGGAAATACGCCGCAAAGCCTTATTCCATCAGGGCTTCAGCGGCATGTAAGTTTCGGGGTCAGGTTTGTCGCCTATTGACGCGCGCTCGCCGCGGCGCTAGGTCGAGGCAGGGCGCGAAAGAGGTCTAAAGCCTTGCGGCCGGGCGTAAAAAAAGCGCCTCACGGACGCTTTTTTTGGAGTGGAAGGCTGCTTCCGGCAGCGATCGCTTACTTCAGGCTGCCCGACAGAAACTGCTTCAGGCGCTCGCTCTTCGTGTTGCCGAACACGGCATCCGGATGGCCTTCTTCCTCGATGCGCCCCTGATGCAGAAACACCACATGGTTCGACACGTTGCGCGCGAACGCCATCTCGTGCGTGACGACTATCATCGTGCGGCCTTCCTCGGCGAGCGTCTGCATCACCTTCAGCACTTCGCCGACGAGCTCCGGATCGAGCGCGGAGGTCGGCTCGTCGAAGAGCATGACATCGGGATGCATCGCGAGCGCCCGCGCGATGGCCACGCGCTGCTGCTGCCCGCCCGACAGATGCGACGGGTACTGCTTCTCCACGCGCGGCGCGAGCCCGACTTTCTCCAGATAGGTACGCGCGCGCTCCTCCGCTTCTTTCCGCGAAAGTCCGAGCACGTTGACGGGCGCCTCGATCACGTTCTCCAGCACGTTCATGTGCGACCAGAGATTGAAGTGCTGGAAGACCATCGACAGTTTCGAGCGAACCTGCCGCAATTGCTGCGGGTCCGCCGCCTTCAGCGCGCCGGTCTTGTCCTTCATCGTGCGGACTTCTTTCCCGTCGACGAAGATGCGCCCCTGATTCGGCTGTTCGAGAAAGTTGATACAGCGCAGCATCGTGCTCTTGCCCGAGCCCGACGACCCGATGATGCTGATGACGTCGCCGGCCTTCGCCTTCAGCGACACGCCCTTGAGAACTTCGTTGCTGCCGTACTGCTTGTGAATGTCATCGACGAAAAGCTTGTGCTGCTGGGAAATCATGAACGGTCCTTGAGCGGCGGTGAACTTATTTGCCTTGCGGCCGCAAATAAGCGAGCCAGCGATGCTCGGCGCGGCGGAACAGCCACACGAGCGCGAACGAAATGCAGAGGTAGAGCAGGGCGGCGAGGCCGAACGCCTCGAACGACTGATACGTCGCCGAGTTGACATCGCGCGCGATCTTGAGGATGTCCGGCACGGTCGCCGTGAACGCGACGGTGGTCGCGTGCAGCATCAGAATGACTTCGTTGCTGTAGTAAGGCAGCGCGCGCCGCAACGCCGACGGAAGAATCACGCGCCGATACAGCGTGAAGCTCGACATGCCATACGCGCGCGCGGCTTCGATTTCGCCGTAGGGCGTCGCCTTGATCGCGCCGGCGAAAATCTCGGTGGTGTAGGCGCACGTATTCAGCGTGAACGCGAGCAGCGTGCAGTTCATCCCGCTTCTGAAGAACTCGGAAAGCAGCATGTGATCGCGCACGACCTGGAGGCTATACAGGCCCGTGTAGCAGAGCAGCAATTGCACATAGAGCGGCGTGCCGCGAAACACGTAGGTATAGAGCCACACCGAACGCGAGAGCAGCTTGTTCTTCGACACCCGCGCGACCGCGAGCGGCACCGAAAGACAAAAGCCGAGGCCGATGGAGATGACGAGCAGCCACATCGTGATCGCGAGACCGGTGATGCGGTAGCCGTCGGTGAAGAGGTAATTCTTCCAGTATTCCTGGATGATTTCGATCATGATCCCTGCCGCCCTGTAATGGACCGATTAGAGGTCGGCCTTGCGCACGCCGATGGAATAGCGCCGCTCCAGCCAGATCAGCACGAGATTCGAGATCGTGGTGATCGCGAGATAGATCGCGCCCGCGAGCAGCGTGAAGAAGAAGAAACGCAGCGTGCCCTTGCCCGCGTCCTGCGAGGCCTTGACGACGTCCGCGAGACCGATGATCGACACGAGCGCCGTCGCCTTGACCATCACCTGCCAGTTGTTGCCGATGCCCGGCAGCGCGAAACGCATCATCTGCGGAAACATGATGCGCGCGAAGGTCTGCCACGGCGTCATGCCGTAGGCCGCGCCCGCTTCGAGCTGGCCGCGCGGCACGGAAAGAAACGCGCCGCGGAAGGTTTCGGTGAAATACGCGCCGTAGATGAAGCCGAGCACCAGAATGCCGGCGAGGAACGGATCGATGTCGATCTGATCCCAGCCCATCGCGTCGGTGAAGAGATTCAGCCAGATCTGGATGCTGTAGAAGAGCAGCAGCATCAACACGAGATCGGGCACGCCGCGGATGAGCGTGGTGTAGACGGTGCCGACGCCCGACGCGACGCGGTTCTTCGACAGCTTCGCCGCCGCGCCGATCAGGCCGATCACGAAGGCGAACACGAGCGACAGCACCGCCAGCTTGACGGTCTGCCAGGTGCCCGCGAGGATCAGCGGACCGTAGCCTTGCAACATGGTGATTCCTTGGTAAGGTGCCTGACGTGCATGGAGTGTGACGAGCGCGGCGGTCGGTATTCTAGATGGCCAAAATTGCGAGCAGCCGCTGCTGCTAACCCTGCCAACGTTTCCGATGCGTTTTTCCGGCGCATCGCGGCGCGTTCCCGGCGTCTCGCGGGCGTTCCCAACCCGTCGCCGCCCGGAAAAGCGCGGTATTTTACCCGAAGCCGGCCAGGGCGCGAGTTCGAAGCAGGATGTGTCCGATTACATGCATCAGCGGAACGATGTAGTGCCGTGGCGCGCGTTGTTTCGGAAGGGCGTCGCCCTTACATTCTCTCCATCGCAAAACAACGCCTTGGGCGGGAGCAAACACCATGATCGAGATTCGCCGCAGCAACGAACGGGGTCACGCCAACCACGGCTGGCTCGACTCGTATCACAGCTTCTCCTTCGCCGATTACTACGATCCCGAGCACATGCACTTCGGCGCGCTGCGCGTGATCAACGAGGACCGCGTCGCGGGCGGACAGGGCTTCGGCGCGCATGGCCATCGCGATATGGAAATCGTGAGCTACGTGCTCGAGGGCGCGCTCGCGCATCGCGACAGCATGGGCAACGGCTCGACGATCCGTCCCGGCGATGTCCAGCGCATGAGCGCCGGCACCGGCGTGCGTCACAGCGAATTCAACGGTTCGCCGACGGACACCGCGCACTTCCTGCAAATCTGGATCATTCCGGATGCGCCGGGCGGCGCGCCCGGGTATGAGGAAAAGCGCTTCGCCGACGATGAAAAGCGCGGCCGCCTGCGGGTGATCGCATCGCCGGAAGGCACCGACGGTTCGGTGAAGATCGGCGCGAACGCGCGCATCTTCGCGGGACTTTTCGACGGCGACGAGCGCGCGGACTTCGACGTGCCGGCGGGCCGCCGCGTGTATGTGCATGTGGCGCGCGGCGCGGTGACGGTCAACGGCGAAGCGCTCGGCGCGGGCGACGCCGTGAAGCTCGAAGACGTGTCGAAGGTGACGATCGACAAGGGCGATAACGCGGAAGTGCTGCTGTTCGACCTCGCCTGATCGTTCCACTGATGTAAAGAAGGCCGCGGAGCGCATGCTCCGCGGCCTTCTTTCATGCGCCGAGACGGCTTACGGCTTGGCCGTGGCGGATGCGCCCGCCGCCGCGCCCGGTGCGCCGTCCGGGCCGCCGCGGTGCTTGCCCCAGCGCTCGTGCATCTTCTGCTCGTGCTCGCGCATCTTCGCGAAGTGCTTCTTCAGCGCCGTGCTGACCGTCGTCTTCTGCTGGTCGTTCAGCGCGTTATAGAAGTTCAACCACGCGGTCGCGGTCTGCTCGCGCAACTGCTCGTTCTGCTGCTCGATCTTCTGATGCGCGGCGTGCATCGCGTTCAGGTCGAGGATCGGCTGGTTTTCCATCGACTTCATCTGATCGTGCATCTGCCTGAAGCTTTCGCGCATCGCCTGACGATTCTGCTTCATCGTCGTGAGCGCGGTCTGCCACAGCTTTTCCTGATCCGCGTTCAGCTTCAACTGGCCGTGCAGTTCGTCCAGCTGCTTCTGCATCCGCATTTCCATGCGGTGGCCGCCGTGACCGCCGGGGCCGCCCATCATGGCCGGACCGCCCGGAGGCGGCGGGGGCGGCGCGTCGTTCGTCGCGGCGTAGGCCGTGCCGAACGTCAGCGCGATTGCTGCAGCGGCGGCGGTGAGGATGCGATATTGCTTGGCCATCTTGGTACTCCCTTGATTGTTTTCGAAGCCGAAGCCGCGAAACCTGCATCGACGTACGGGTTGATGCGTGGAGGTCTCGCGCTTGTCGGTGAGACACAGCGTAGGGGTTCGCCGTGCACGGCGTGTTACGGCATGGTTTAGGCTTGTTACGCAGGTTTACGCCTCGCTTTCGTCGTAACACCCCGTAACCCTTATGGCAGGCCTGTCATCAATCGAGGTCTGACGCACGCGCTAAACTCCATTCCATGACTACGCAAATACTTGTCGTCGACGACGACGCCGAACTGCGCGACCTTTTGCGCGACTATCTGGTCCGGCAGGGCATCGAGGTATCGGTGCTGCATGACGCCGGCGGTCTCGAACGCCGCATCGAACGCGAGCGGCCCGATCTCATCGTGCTCGACCTGATGATGCCGGGCGTCGACGGGCTGACCGCGCTCAAAGCATTGCGCGCATCCGGCGACGACATCCCCGTCATCATGCTGACCGCACGCGCGGACGACGTTGACCGCATCGTCGGCCTCGAACTCGGCGCGGACGATTACCTCGGCAAGCCGTTCAATCCGCGCGAACTGCTCGCGCGGGTGCAGGCCGTGCTGCGCCGCCGCCGCACGATTCCGTCCGCCGCGCCGGAGCAGCGCGAACCGTATTCGTTCGGCCGCTTCAGGCTCGACTTCCAGTCGCGCACGCTGCAACAGGACGACAGGCCGCTCACGCTGTCGGGCAGCGAATTCGCGCTTCTGAAAATTTTCGTGAACAACCCGATGCGCACGCTCACGCGCGAGCGCCTGCTCGAACTGCTCCACGGTCCGGAGTACGACGGCACCGATCGCGGCATCGACGTGCAGGTGTGGCGCCTGCGCCGCATCCTGGAAACCGATCCGTCGGCGCCGCGCTTCATCCAGACGGTGCGCGGACGCGGTTACGTGTTCGTGCCGGACGGCGAGCAAAATGCGCCGGGCAATTGACACGCTGTTCGGCCGGCTGGTCGTCATCGTCATCGGCATGCTGGTGTTGTCGCATGTCGCGTGGTTCGCGATCATCCGCTTCGAGCGCGATAACGTGCAGACGCGCTTCGCCGTCGAGGAGGCCGTGTTCCTGGTCGAGGCGGTGCGCCAGCACATCGCCAATACGCCGGATCAACCGCTGCCGCCGCGCGTGCGCCTCGTGGCGCTCGATAGCCCGGACGTGCCGAAGCAGCCCGACGAGGGCACGCCGCCGCCGCTGCAGCGCTTTGTCGAGGATCTGAAAGACCGTCTGCCCGACGGCACCGACGTGCGTCTCAACGAGCCCGGCGGCCCGCCGAGCGTCTGGGTGCACGGCGCGAAGGACGCAGGCTGGGTCGTCGTGCCGGTGCAGCCGCTGCGTCCGCCGCGCTCGCGCGACCGCATGCTCGTCTGGCTCGCGCTGATCTTTTCGACCGCCGTGCTCGCCGCGCTTTTCGGCGCGTGGCAGTTGCAGTCGCCACTGCGCGCGCTCGCGCAGGCGGTCGGGCGCTTCGGACGCGGCCAGCCGACGCCGCCCGTGCCGGAGCGCGGTCCGCGCGAATTGCGGCAGCTCACGCACGGCTTCAATCAGATGGTCCGCGAGGTCTCGCAGACGGAGAACGATCGCGCCGTCATGCTTGCAGGCGTCGCGCACGATCTGAAGACGCCGCTCGCGCGCCTGCGTCTGCGCGCCGAAATGATGGACGACGACAAAATGCGCGACGGCGTCGTGCGCGATGTCGATTCGATGGCGCATATCGTCGACCAGTTCCTCGTGTTCGCGCACGACCGCCCGGACGGCAGCGAGCCGGTTCCCGTCGACGAGCAGTGCGAGCGGATCGCGCGGGCGTATCGCGCGGTGTCGCCGGACGCGCAGCCGATCCGCCTCAAGCTCGAAGCGGGGCCCGCTTTCGCGCTGCCGGCGGCGTCGCTGGACCGGTTGTTGTCGAATCTGCTGGATAACGCCCATGCATACGGCGCGCCGCCGGTCGTCATCGAGACGCGGCGGGAAGCCAAGGGCTGGGTATTGTCGGTGTCCGATCACGGCAAGGGCATCGCGCCGGACGATCTCATCAAGGCGAGCCGGCCTTTCGTGCGGCTCGATCCGGCGCGCGGCGGCAGCGGCCACAGCGGGCTCGGACTCGCGATCGTGGAGCGGCTCGCGCGACGTGCGGGCGGCGAGTGCGAGATCGGCAATCGTGCCGACGGCGGATTGCAGGTCACGATGACCTTTCCGTTCGACAGCGCCACGCGGCCGGTGCAGGAGCGCCGCGCCGGGTCGCAGCACGAAGAGCGCGCGCTGTAACGGCGCGCTCGGTCAGAGAGGCGGAGCGGCGTCAGTCGAATAGGGTTTCGAGCGCGGACGCCGCTTCGCTGTCCACCGTGTTGTACGTCACCGTCGACGCCTCGAAGATGTAGTGCGTCGTGTACTTGCCGAGGCGCGAGAGAATCTCCTCCTGAATCACCTCGGGCGCGAGATCGATCTTCAGGAACCACGTCGTCGACGACAGCCGCGTCTGAAAAGAGCCGTACTCGGCGAGCAGATGGTCGAACGTTTCTGCGTCCTGATCCCGGCACACGATGACCAGATTTCCCTTCATGCAATCCTCCCGATTCACGCCAGCGGCATTCGATTTCGAACATCGATGATACCTGCGCGATGCGTGCGCGTCGCGGCACGCGCATGACCGTGCGGTGACTCGACGCGCCGGTTCGGCCGGCTACTTGCCGGCCAGCGTGTCTTCGGGATGCCGGGTGGACGGGCCGGGATCGGCGGGGCGCATTTCGCTGCGGTCGCGCCCGCGCGATTTCGCCTCGTAAAGCGCGAGGTCGGCGCGCGAGAGAATCCATTCGAGCGCGTCGTCGGGCGCGAGCTCCGTGATGCCGATGGATACCGACAGCGCCGCGTCGTCCGGCAGATGCGCGCAGTGCTCGTGATGGAAGCGCTTCCGCAGGCGCTCAAGCACGGCGTGCGCGTCGGCGAGCGGGGTTTGCGGCAGCAGGATGCCGAATTCCTCGCCGCCGAGCCGCCCGATCGCATCGCTCGGACGAAGCTGCGCACGGCACACTTCGACGAAATGCTCCAGCGCGCGATCGCCCGACGCGTGCCCGAAGCGGTCGTTGATCTGCTTGAAGTGATCCAGATCCGCGATCGCCACCGACAGCGGGGTGCCGACCGAGCGCGCGAGCTCCACTTCGTGACGCAGCGTGTCGAGGAAATAGCGGCGCGAGAGGGCGCCGGTGAGCGCGTCGTGGCGCGCTTCGGCCGAAAGCAGCGTATTGGCCGACTGGAGCTGTTCAGCGAGATCGCGGGTCGCGCGGTGCAGGCGCCGCTCACGCGAATACGACGTCGCGATCACGATCGCGAGCGTCACGACGCCGAGCATCGTCAGGAACACGAGGAAGCGGTCGCGGCTGTGATTGCGGCTGATCTCCGGCCAGCTCGTGAGCGGATGCACGATATGCGCCGACAGTCCCGAATTGAGACCCGTGCGCTCGTCGTAGAGCGAAGGCACGTTGCTGCCGTTCGCGGCGTAGAAGGTTTGCGCGAGCGCGGGCGCGAGCCAGTGCTCCGAGGCGCGCATCTGCTCGCCGATGTGCGCGATGCGCAGCTCCGGAAACGACTCGCGCCGATAGTGCTCGACGCGTTCGCGCTCCGTCATGCGCGCGATGGGCGCATTGGGCATCGCCTGGTATTCGAGCCGGCCGTCGTGCGCCATCACGACGACGCCGTTTTCATCGGTCACGAAGGTGCCGGCGCGCGACACCCAGTGCCGCAGCCGGTCGATGCTCACTTTGGCGATCACCGCGCCGACCAGGATGCCGTCTTCGTAAGCGGGCGCCGCGATGAAGATGCCCGGCTCGCCGGACAGCCGCCCGACGCCGTACATCTCGACGAAGCCGCCGAGCAGCGCGCGGGCGACATAGCCCCGGGCGCTCATGTCGTAGCCGATGAAGCTGTCGTCGTCGGCGGCGTTGCTCGACGCAATGCAGAAGCCGCGCTCGTTGACGAGCCAGATCGAGTCGAGGCCGGAGAAGCCCTGCGCGTCGTGCAGGAAGTGATTGACCTTTTCGAGCGCGGGGCGCGCGGTCCAGTCCTTGCGGCGTTCGAGTTCCGTCCCGGCCGGGTTCGAGGCATAATTCCGCGACTCCGCGAGCGCGCGCTGCGTGAGGTCCATCTGCGCGAGCGTGGCGGGAATGGCGCGCGACATCGCCAGATCGCTCGCGATGATCTGCGCCATGTTGTCGACGATCGACCCCGCCATCTGACGCTCGGTACGCACCGTCGCCGTCATCTCCTGTTGTACCATTCGGTCCGACAACAAGCCGGCGGCCACCCAGCACGCGCACGCCAACGCGGCGATGCCGAGCGTCGCGATCACACGGTGCAGGATGAGTTTGTTCATCGGACGCGCGCGCATGGGAGGTTCACGCGAGACAAAGGTCGCATGCGCCATGCCGGCCATTCGGCGCGGTGTGCACATGGCGGTCGACGCGGGCGTGTGGATTGCAGCGCGTGATGTCTGCCGTATTCCGGCTTGTGCTCGCAACGGGGCGGCGGGCGCGGCTCAGGCGGTTATTCGGCTCGGATCTGGCGTCTCGCATCGCATCGGCGCTCAAATTATTGTTTGTGATAAGCCCAGATTGGACGATGTTTTTTGCCGCCTATCAAGCGCCATGTCACGGCGTGCGACGTCTGTCCAACACAACGGACGCGCGCCGGGCGCACGCGCTGGCGCTTCTTCGTCGAATAGCGGCGAGCCGCAGCCAAACTGAAAGGAAGCGAAAGCACGAGCGCCGGGCGCATTCGACGCGGGCTGCCCTTCATTTTGCCCGTGCCGTGCCGAAGAGCAACAGAAACATCGCATGATTCGCGTGCCGGACCGCATGAAGGTTGTGCCTGTCACGCGGGTTGGTGTAGTGTCGCGCGGTTCAGAACGGGGATCGTCTGACGCGGCGACTGCCTGGCGCCGCGCTGCGAGCTGAACGTGTCGTCGTTTCGGCGGCTCCGTGCGTTGAGCATGGGGTCGTCCCGGGCAGAGGCTTCTTGCCCGCCTGACGGTTATCTGCCGTCGGAAGCAACATCCCGCGCCCGGCGCGGTCGGAACAAAGCCTTACGGGGAGGGCCTTGCATGGAATTTGGTTTCAATCTGAATCGCACGGCGAATGCGTCGGCGTGGCGGATCCTGCCCAACCGCTGGGATTTCGTCGCGTTCCCGATGATCATCTGCATCATCGCGCTCGCCGCAGTCGGTTTCCACGAGACCCTGGCGCCGATCTCGACCCTGCAGACCCAGGCGATCTCGCTCGACCCCGCGAATCTCCCCGAATACGCGTTGCGCACGACCTTGCGCATGCTGCTGGCGATGGTCGCGTCGCTCATTTTCACGCTGATCTACGGCACGCTCGCGGCGAAGAGCCGGCGCGCGTCGATCGTGCTCGTGCCGATTCTCGACATTCTCCAGTCGGTGCCGGTGCTGGGCTACATCTCGTTCACGGTGACGTTCTTCCTCGCCATGTTCCCGGGGCGCGTGATCGGCGCCGAATGCGCGGCGATCTTCGCGATCTTCACGAGCCAGGCGTGGAACATGACGTTCAGCTTCTATCAGTCGCTGCGCACGGTGCCGCGCGATCTGGACGAAGTCTCGCGCGGTTTTCATCTCACCAACTGGCAGCGCTTCTGGAAGCTCGAAGTGCCGTTCTCGATGCCGGGCCTCATCTGGAACATGATGATGTCGATGTCGGGCGGCTGGTTCTTCGTGGTCGCCTCCGAGGCGATCACGGTCGGCAACCGCACGATCGTACTGCCGGGCATCGGCGCGTATCTCGCGACCGCCATCGGCGAGCGCAATCTCTCCGCGATCGGCTGGGTGATTCTCGCGATGACCGTCGTCATCCTGGCCTACGACCAGTTGATGTTCCGCCCGCTCGTCGCGTGGGCGGACAAATTCCGCATGGAGAACACGAGTTCCGGCGACGAGCCGAAGTCGTGGCTGCTCGACCTGATCCGCCGCACGCGCCTGATTCACCGTCTGCTGGTTCCGGCCGGCTGGATCCTCGCGAAGGCGGCGCGCGTGCCGATCAAGCTGCCGTCGCTGCAGGGCGCGCTGGAAAACGTCGGCCTGCCGCTGCGCGCGAAGGTGCCGTCCACGCGCGCGGGCGATATCGCGTGGGGCACGGCCGTGCTGCTAGTCACGGTGTTCGTCGTGTGGAAGGTCGCGTCGTTCGTCGCGACGGGCGTCACGTGGAGCGAAGTCGGCCACGTGTTCGTGCTCGGCTTCATCACGCTCTTGCGCGTGGTCGTGCTGATCGCGATCGCTTCGGTGATCTGGGTGCCGCTCGGCGTGCTGATCGGCCTGCGCCCAGCGCTCGCCGAGAAGATCCAGCCGCTCGCGCAGTTCCTCGCCGCGTTCCCGGCGAACCTGCTGTTTCCGGTGTTCGTCGTCGTGATCGTGCGCTGGCATCTGAACCCGGATATCTGGCTCTCGCCGCTGATCGTGCTCGGCACGCAGTGGTATATCCTTTTCAACGTGGTGGCGGGCGCGTCTTCCTACCCGAACGATTATCGCGAGGCCGCGACCAACTTCCAGATTCGCGGCTGGCAGTGGTGGAAGAAATGCATGCTCCCCGGCATCTTCCCTTACTACATCACCGGCGCGATCACCGCTTCGGGCGGCGCGTGGAACGCGAGCATCGTCGCGGAAGCGGTGTCGTGGGGCAAGACGGAGGTTGTCGCGCATGGTCTCGGCGCATATATCGCCCAGACGACCGCCGCGGGCGACTATCCGAAAATCATTCTTGGCATCGCCGTGATGTCGCTGTTCGTCACGCTGTTCAACCGACTGTTGTGGCGCCCGCTATACGCCTACGCCGAAGCAAGACTCCGGCTGGATTGAGGACGAGTTCCGATGCAGAACCTGAAAACTACGCAGACGTCCGCTGCGCAAGACTCGCGGCGACCCCAGGGCACGCCGCCGCGTCTCGGCGCGGAAATCCTGCGCGTCGCGAACGTGAGCCGCGGCTTCAACAAGACGCAGGGCGAACTGCTCGTGCTCGACGATGCGAATCTCTCGCTGCGCGAAGGCGAGATCGTCGGGTTGCTCGGACGTTCGGGCTCGGGCAAGTCGACACTTCTGCGCATCATCGCCGGGCTGATCGAGCCGACGGGCGGCGAAGTCACTTATCTGAACGAGCCGTTGCGTGGTCCCGCGAAGGGCGTCGCGATGGTGTTTCAGACCTTCGCGCTGTTTCCGTGGCTGACCGTGCTGCAGAACGTGGAAGCGGGTCTGGAAGCGCAAGGCGTGGCCGCGCGCGAGCGGCGCGAGCGCGCGCTGGCCGCGATCGACCTGATCGGTCTCGACGGCTTCGAGAACGCGTATCCGCGTGAATTGTCGGGCGGGATGCGTCAGCGCGTGGGTTTCGCGCGGGCGCTGGTCGTCGATCCGACCTTGCTGTTGATGGACGAGCCGTTCTCCGCGCTCGACGTGCTCACCGCCGAAAACCTGCGCACCGACCTGCTCGATTTGTGGACGCAAGGGCGCATGCCGATCAAGTCGGTGCTGATCGTCACGCACAACATCGAGGAAGCGGTGTTCATGTGCGACCGCATTCTCGTGCTGTCGTCGAATCCGGGCCGCGTGATGGCCGAGATCAAGGTGCCGTTCAAGCATCCGCGCAATCGCCTGGATCCGGCGTTCCGGCGTCTCGTCGACGATATCTACGCGAAGATGACCGCGCGGCAGATGGGCGAAGCGAAGAAGAAGGGGCTGGAATTGGGAAGCTGGCTGCCCGAAGTCTCGACGAACCTGATGGCGGGTCTCATCGAAACGCTCGCGGCCGAGCCGTACCACGGCCGCGCGGACATGCCGGAAATCGCGCGGTCGCTGCATCTCGAAGTGGACGATCTCTTCCCGATCGCGGAAGTGCTGCAACATCTCGGTTTCGCGGACGTGCGCGAGGGCGACATCTATCTGACGCCGCAGGCGCGCGTGTTCGCGGAGTTCGGCACGCAGGAGCGCAAGATGATGTTCGCGGAGCATCTGCTGCGGCACGTGCCGCTGGCGGCGCGGATCAAGAAGGTGCTGAACGAGCGGCCTGGGCATCGCGCGCCGCGCTTGCGCTTCGAGCAGGAACTGGAGGACTTTCTCTCCGACAAGGCCGCGCAGGAAACGCTCGATGCGGTTATCGACTGGGGCCGCTACGGGGAAATTTTCTCGTACAACGATCAGACCGAGATGCTGAGCCTGGAGGACGTGGAGGCTTGAGTTTCCTGTGGATGCAAGCACGCGAAGCGCGGTTGCCGGCGACGGCGCCGCGCTTTTTCTTTGCGCGTTGGCCGTTTGGCTGAATGTTCGCGCGGTGCGTTGAATCGTACCGTTTTCGTCTTGAACAGTGTTGCTGCGTGTGTAAAGCTACACACGCAGCGTTCGGAGACGAGATGGATTCATCGCGCTTGATACGAATGCTGCTGGATGACGGGTGGGAGCGCGTTCGCTCGCGCGGCAGTCATCACCAGTTCAGACACAGGACCAAGACCGGTTGTGTGACTGTGGTTCATCAAAAGAAAGACGTGGCGATCGGGACCGTCAGATCGGTACTCAAAGCCGCCGGATTGCTCAACCGTCTGTATTCGTCGTAACGGAGTTGGACATGGAGTTTGCCCTCGCCATTCACAAGGATCCTGATAGCTGCTACGGCGTGACCGTGCCCAATGTGCCCGGCGTTTTTTCGGCCGGCGATACGATCGACGAAGCGATTCATAACGCCCGGGAAGCCATCTTCTTCCACATCGAGTCGATTATCGAAGACGGCGGGGAAGTCGAAATCACGTCGCGAAGCATCGAGGAACTGATCGTCGATCCCGACTTCGCCACGGCAATCTGGGCCTACGTCGAAGTCGATCTCTCGAAGCTCGACTCGCGTCCCGAGCGCATCAACATCAGCCTGCCGCGATTCGTGCTGCGCAAGATCGACAGCTACGTCGAGGCGCGCCACGAAACCCGCAGCGGCTTTCTGGCGCGGGTCGCGCTCGAAGCGATCGCGAACGGCTGAGACCGCAAAAAAGCGCGGCGCTCGTGACGAGCGCCGCGCGTTCGATATCCAGCCGCGGGAAACTTACTGCAGATTCCCCCAACGCTCGACGGCCGGTTCCGCCGACGCCCATTTCCATCCTTCGGATTGCTGGCAGGCCGTAGCGACGAACCACTCGGCGGGCGCTTTCGCATCGTCGCCATCGACGACCGAAAACGCGAATTCCTTGCAGCTCGCGAGCGCGCTATTGAACTCGCGCAGCACGCGCACCTCGCCGTGGCCGTTCTCGACCGGCAACGTATGCTTGACCTTCCATGGCCGCGTTTCGCCGACCTGCGACATGCCCGCCGTCACCGCGATCATGACCTGCTGATCCTGATGCAGCGATTTCATCGTGCGCGCGACGAGTTCGTCGGTGGCGGCCTGCACCGCGATGCCGACGCCCAGGCCCACAGCCGGGTTCGTCGTGAACGCGCCGGTCGCGACGCCCGCCACCGCACCCGTCGCGGCGCCGATCGATGCGCAGCCGCTCATCGTCACGCACGCGGCCGCGCCGGCAGCGACGAGCCCAAGACGCAGCGCAAAAGATACGTCGAAAGACAGCGTCATTGCAGGGCGCCCCAGCGCGGCGTAGCCGGTTCGGCCGACGCCCACTTCCACTTGTTGCCGTCGCGGCAAACCGATGCCACGTAGAACGCGCTGTCGGCGGGGCGGTCCTTGGTCGCGTCGCGATCGACGGAAAACACGATCTCCTTGCATTCGAGCACGCCGCTGCTGATGGTGCGGCTCACCGTCACGCGGCCTTTTTCGTCGTCCTCGATCGGCACTGAATGCACGGCCTTCCACGGCGCAACCGCGCCGACCGCGAGCGGACCGGCGACCGTCGCAATCTGATCCTGCGAGTAGGTATGCGCGACGCGCTGCGTGTACTGCACGCCCGCGCGCGCGGCGGCGACCGCGCCGAGGCCGATGCCCGTTGCGACGGCGGCGTTGCTGGTGACACTGTTTGCCACCGCGGCGCCCGCGATACCGGCGCCGGCCGTCGCGCCTTCGCTGTAGAGCGAGTTGCATCCGCTGAGACTCACGCAAGCGATGGCGCCCGAAACGATCGCGGCGAGCGCGGCGGCACGCGACCCGCTCCGATGAACCCTGATCTGCATGTTGCTTTTCCTTCGTCTTCCGTTTCCCGACGCTTGCGATCGGGGTTCGAGGGCCTCGAATCTACTTGAGGTTCCGCCCTCAAGTCACCGCCCGGCAACGCGAAGCGACGAAACGCGCACGCGGGCTCCGCGCATTTTGAAGCATGCTTCTAATTACCGGTTTGAGAAAATTGCAAGAAATTGCAAGCGTGAAGAGCACGTTTCGATCCACGTACCGCACCGAGGGCGAAATAAAAGCGAGCGCGGATGTCTGCGCTCGCTTCCCGGTCATGCGGATATCGCCTCGGATACGCTTCAGCTTTCGCTATTCGACGACGCGTCGCTGCCCTCGGTGTCCTCGTTTTCGTACGCGCCCAAGCGGTTGTACAAAGTCTTCAGACTCACCCCGAGCGCTTTCGCGGCGCGCCGCTTGTCGCCGCCGCAGTGTTTGAGCGTGCCGAGGATGATCTGCTTCTGCGCATCGGCGAGCGGCGTGCCGACCCAGACGTTCATGGCGTCGCCTTGCGTCACGGGCTTCTTCACGCGCGATGCGAGATGCGGATGCGCGATCTCCACCGTCTTCTCCGCCAGAATGAACGCGCGATAAACCGTGTTCTTCAGTTCGCGCACGTTGCCCGGCCACGAATACGTTCGCAGCACGTCGAGCGCGCGTTTGCTGAATACCTTGTTCGTGCCTTCCTGCGCGTTCATTTCGGACAGGAAATGCTGTGCGAGCAGTTCGCGATCCGAATCGCGCTCGCGCAACGGCGGCGCGCGCAGCGGGAATACGGCGAGCCGGTACATGAGATCCTCGCGCAGGCCGTTTTCCTTCACGGCCGCGACAGGATCGCGGTTCGTCGCCGCGATCACGCGCACATCGGAGCTGATGAGATCGTTGCCGCCGACGCGAAAGAACGTGCCTGTTTCCAGCGCGCGCAGCAGCTTGACCTGGCGCACGGGCGACATCTCGGTCACTTCGTCGAGGAAGAGCGTGCCGCCGTTCGCATGCTCGAAATAGCCGATGCGTCCCTGCACCGCGCCCGTGAAGCTGCCTTTCTCGTGGCCGAAGAGCTCGGCCTCGATGAGATTGTCGGGAATCGCACCGCAGTTCACCGCGATGAACGGCG
This sequence comes from Caballeronia sp. ATUFL_F1_KS39, assembly GCF_023630985.1. Classification (NCBI taxonomy): domain Bacteria; kingdom Pseudomonadati; phylum Pseudomonadota; class Betaproteobacteria; order Burkholderiales; family Burkholderiaceae; genus Caballeronia; species Caballeronia sp. ATUFL_F1_KS39. The sequence continues at coordinate 158,646 of NZ_JALQDZ010000004.1, forward strand.
CGTCCTTGCGCGCGCTGTGGTCGTGAATCGTACGGGCGACGAGCTCCTTGCCTGTGCCCGACTCGCCGATGATGAGCGCGGTCGCATCGGTCGCGGCCACGCGCTCGATTTGCGCGTACAACTCCTGCATCACGGGCGACGAGCCATAGAGCAGTCCATAAGACTTCAAGCCCGGCACTTCCCCCGTGTTGCGTTTTCTTTGCGCGGGTGTATCGCCGACCGCGGCGGGCGGCTGATCCAGATCGGTTGACGCCATGTGTCCTGATCGTTCCTGAGTGCTGCGTATGTAGTGGGCGGGCGGCGGACTCGCGCGGGCGCTTCCGGTTGCAATCGGCCTGGCGCGGCTCGGCGCGCGCGAGCGGCGCAACCGTGGATGACCGCGCGCATCGGCATATGACGCGCCCTTGCGCGCTGCCCTTGAGACTCACGCGATCCGTGAGCGTCGTTCCTGGTTGAGCGTCGGTCCAGGCGCGTCTGCATCGGCTGCTTGTTCAGAGCCGGTTCGTTGCAAACGCACCTATCTCATAAACGCTATTTAACCATTCGCAACGACATTGCGGCAATGCGCGGGCCGGCCGTTCAGCGCATTTTGTCTGCATCGCGCGGGCCCTCGCGGCGCTTCCGGAAAGGTTCTCCTTGCCGTACTGAAAATTTACAAGGCGACGACGTAATTGTTACCCGATCGTCGGCGGGTTTGCCTCCCATCGGCAGTCCCGCGCGGTGTCGCCGGATCTGGCACGAAAGCTGCATGATAGGGCTCACATCGTGACTCATATTCGAAAAATTGCCGAAGGGCGCGGTCTCGGAGGCGCACACACGAGGATGGGCGAGAGAGGCAACGCATCATGGAAGACATTTTCAACTTCGACGGGGGCGCACATCCGCGCTCGATTCCCACGCGGCCGGCCCGGACCCGGAAGGAACTCACGGCCGGCGAGCCGATCGACATCTATCACTGGGCCGCTGTCGCGCTCGTGACCGCGCTGATGTGCGCGGTGCTAGGCTATGCGGCGGGCACGCCAGCGCTCGCGCGTGCCGCGAACGTGACGAGCCTCGTGTTCGCCGCGATGGGCGGCGCGTTGATGGCGAGCGGCGTCGTGCGCAGCCTGCGCGCGCGGAGCGCGGCGGGCGAGCGCCTCCGCGTCGCGGGCGTGCCTGTCGCCGAAACGCGCTGACGCGCGCCGACGATCCCGACAAACCCACTTGGGCGAGGACTACATTCCATGAGTCAAACGACTGTCCAGCTTGCGTTGGGCAAGCAAAAGATCATCGAAGACATCAAGGTGCTGCTGAACGACGCGGAGGAATTGCTGCGCTTGTCGGCGACGCTGCCAGGCGAGGGCGTCGATGCGCTGCGCTCGCGTCTGCGCGATCACGTCGATTCGGCGCGCGGCGCGCTCGAAGATGCACAGGCGAGTGCGCAAAGCCGATACCGCGCAGGCGTCGATTGCACCGAGAAATACGTGAAGGACAATCCCTGGCAATCGCTCGGCATGGCGGCGGGCGTCGGTTTTCTGGTGGGACTTCTGGTTTCGCGGTGATTTACAGCTTTATCGCTCCGGCCGGCTTTCCTGACAGCGGCGATTTTCATTAGACGAAGGAGAGAACACAAATGGCACGGCCTTCAATCGGAATTTTCGGCGCGCTGTTCGCGCTAGGCGGCGTTCTCGCATGGAAGTGGGTGCAGTCTCAGGACGCCGGGCGGCGCACTGCACGCGATCTGAGCCGTTGGGAAGACGAGGGCGGCAAGGTGCTCACGCCCGCCACCGGCGCGAGCGGGCAGGCCGTAAATGGCCACGGTGCGGTCGGCGGCACCGCCGATGCATGGCATTTTCCGCGGAGTTGATTCATTTCAGACATTCGGCCGAATTAATGGTCCGATCAATCAAACGCACGCTGGACCAGCGTGCGTTTTCATCTTGATAAACGCTTATAATCAGTGAAACTTCGGCCATAAGTTGCCTAAATGGAAAAACTTACTTGGGCCGAATCAAGCGTGCAGAAATCGGAAATTATTTTATTTTTCGCGCATTCTGCGTGACGCCGATTATCTTTTTTCGGCCGTAACCGCGAGTCGCACCGGCCCGTGCGGCAGCGCCGCCGCGCGGAGAAGACCACGCCGCCACCTGGCGTGTGACCCTGAAACGCTTAGGAAGAATTCGAAACGCAATGCCACACGTATTGATTGTCGATGACGATCCCAGTACCCGCGAGGCGCTAGCCGCGATCATCGGCGAAGACGGATTGACGACGGCCACCGCCAGCGATCTGCGCGAGGCGCGCATCCAGCTCGTGCGGCAAACGCCGGACGTCGTATTCACCGATCTCAAACTGCCCGATGGCACGGGCGTCGACCTGTTCGAGGATCTCGATCCGCGCTCGGGCGTCGAGTTCATCGTCATTACGGGACACGCGACGGTGGAATCCGCCGTCAGCGCGCTCAAGATGGGCGCCGCCGACTACCTCGTCAAGCCGATCAACATGCAGCGCGTGAAGGCCATCCTTTCGCGCCTGCCGCGCGCCGGCGACCTGAAAGCGGAAATCGGCACCTTGCGCGGCGAATTGCGCCGCATGGGCCGCTTCGGTCTGATGCTGGGCAATTCACCTGCCATGCAGACCGTCTACGACCAGGTCGGCCGCGTCGCGCCGACGGCGGCATCGGTGCTGCTCATCGGCGAGTCGGGCACCGGCAAGGAAGTCGCCGCGCAGACGCTGCACGAGCTCTCGCTGCGCCGCAAGCATTCGTTCATCGCGGTGAACTGCGGCGCGATCTCGCCGAACCTGATCGAATCGGAGATGTTCGGCCACGAGCGCGGCTCGTTCACGGGCGCGGATCGGCAGCACAAGGGTTATTTCGAACGCGCGAACGGCGGCACGCTGTTCCTCGACGAAATCACCGAAATGCCGATCGAGCTTCAGGTGAAACTGCTGCGCGTGCTGGAGACGGGCATGTTCATGCGCGTCGGCACGACCAAGGAAATCGAGACGGACGTGCGCCTGATCGCCGCGACCAATCGCGATCCCGAGCAGGCCGTGCTCGAAGGCAAGCTGCGCCTCGACCTTTATCACCGTCTGAACGTGTTCCCGATCAACCTGCCGCCGCTGCGCGAGCGCGGCAAGGACGTCGAGCTGCTCGGCCAGGCGTTTCTCGACGAACTGAACGCCCGGTACAACACGAAAAAGGATTTCCCGCCCGCCGTCCGCGAGATGCTGGCGTCGTACAACTGGCCCGGCAACGTGCGCGAACTGAAGAACTACGTGCAGCGCGCGTACATCATGTCGGCGTCGGACTCGGACAGCACCGCGACCGTGCCGCTGCAGATTTCGCTTTCGAAGCCGTCGGCGGGCACGGCGGTGACGATTCCGTTCGGCACGTCGCTCGCGCAGGCCGACCGTCAGCTCATTCTGGCGACGCTCGATCAATGCGGCGGCGTGAAGACGCGCGCGGCGGAAATCCTCGGCATCAGCCTGAAAACGCTCTATAACCGGCTCGTCGAGTACGGCGAGGATGCGAACAAGGCTGCCGTCGGCGAAGGCGGCGACATAAGCGATTCCGACAGCGAAAATCCCTGAACTTCGCGTATCTTTAGACAAATCGACGCCTGCGGCTTGTAAAACCGCAGGCGTTTTTCATTGGCAGGCGCGTTTTCTACGCCGATAATGTCTCAGAAGCGAACGTAGCCGATGTGTCTCAGGGGCATGGCCCTTGCTGCCGATCGAATGACATCCGCGCAGTCGCGCCAGTGCGTGTCGCGGATGGGAAAAGTACGATCACAAGACCGCAAGGAGCCCATCATGTCACTCAACATGTCGATCCGCGCTTCCGACGATGCCCGTTTCGAAGCTCAGACGCCGCAGCCGCCGGACCCGCCGGTGACGCCGCCGGACCAGCCGCCGCCCACGCCGATTCCGCCCGACACCAATCCGGACCCGACGCGCGAGCCGCCCGAACCGCCGTCGCAGCCGATCGGCGATCCGCCGCCTGGACCGGGCGATCAGCCGCATGTGCAGTAGCGTGTCAGAACGATGTTGAACCGCAGACGTTGGACAATGCCCAGAATTCGTGCAAGGTTTGAATAAGTTTCCATCCCGGACGTAGGGATTACAACGATGACGCAACGATGACCGGCGACACGTTCTGTCGCCGGTCGTTTTTTCTGAAGCCGCGCTCATCGCAGCGCATCGGTCCGACGCCGCCGACGTCACAATCGCGACGGCCTTCTTACCTGGAGGCATCATGAGGCATCCCGCACTTCGACGCTCCGCGCGTCATTCTTCCAAGCGCGAAGCGCGCGCCGAAGCCGCCAAGTCGGCCGGCACGCAGAGCGCGTCCGCACCTTCCGCCGAACACGATCCCGCCTCGCAGAACCGCCCCGCGCCTGGCGTACCGCCCGATGGCGAACACAATCAGGGCGGCGTGCGGCGCGAAGGAATCGACTATCAGCGCGATTTGGGCTCCGAGCAGGACTCGTGATTTCAGCCGGCGGCAGCATCCGGCAAAAGAACAAAAATTTCTACGCGGCGCGCCTTCGCCGCGTGTTTTCGTTCGTCCGTAACATCTCCATACAAACTTTCGTTTACAAAAACCAACAAAAAGGCACAGCTTTTGCATACCCTTGATCGCCAATTCGAGCATGCAACGACAACTGATGAGGTGATGCTGTAATGAGCAGATTGATCGTGGTATCGAATCGCGTCGCACCGATCCAGGAAGGCAAGCCCAGCGCGGGCGGCCTCGCGATCGGCGTTCTGGACGCGCTCAAGGAGACTGGGGGCGTGTGGTTCGGATGGAGCGGCGAGATCGTCGGCGAATCGGGCGCGCCTGTTCTGGAGAACAGCGGAAAAGTGACCTACGCGACCGTCGGCCTGACGCGCCGCGATTACGACCAGTATTACCGAGGTTTCTCGAACGCCACCCTGTGGCCGACTTTTCACTATCGCAACGACCTCTCGCGCTTCGATCGAGAGGAGTACGCGGGCTACATGCGCGTGAACGCGAGTCTTGCGGCCAAGCTGAAGACGCTGCTCAAGCCCGACGACATCATTTGGGTGCACGACTATCACATGCTCCCGTTCGCGCAGGAGCTGCGCAAGCTCGGCGTCGCGAATCCGATCGGCTTCTTCCTGCACATTCCGTTTCCGGTGCCGGAGATGATGCGTACGGTTCCGCCGCATGAGGAACTGATCGCGGCGATGTGCCAGTACGACGTCGTCGGCTTTCAGACGGATGCCGACAAGCAGTCGTTCATCGATTACGTGGAACGCACGAGCCGCGGCCACTACAACGACGACGACGGCATGCTTCAGGCCTTCGGCCGCATGCTCAAGGTGGGCGCGTATCCAATCGGCATTTATCCGGACGCCATCGCCAAGGCCGCCGAGCAGTTCTCGAACCGCAAGCCGGTGAAAAGCCTGCGTGACAGCATGCGCGGCCGCAAGCTCATCATGAGCGTCGATCGTCTCGACTACTCGAAGGGTCTCGTCGAGCGCTTTCAGGCGTTCGAGCGCCTGCTGCTGAATGCGCCCGGCTGGCATGGGCGCGTATCGCTCGTGCAGATCGCGCCGCCGACGCGCTCGGACGTGCAGACCTATCAGCGCATTCGACAGAATCTGGAAGGCGAGGCGGGGCGCATCAACGGACGTTTCGCGCAGCTCGACTGGACGCCGATCCAGTATCTCAACCGCAAATACGAGCGCAATCTGCTGATGGCGCTGTTCCGGCTCTCGCAAGTCGGCTACGTGACGCCGCTGCGCGACGGCATGAATCTCGTCGCGAAGGAATATGTCGCGTCGCAGGATCCGGCCGATCCGGGCGCGCTCGTCCTGTCGCAGTTCGCGGGCGCGGCGGACCAGTTGCCGGGCGCGCTCGTCGTCAATCCGTTCGATCTGTCGCAGATGTCCGAAGCGCTGGAGCGCGCATTGTCGATGCCGCTCGCCGAACGCCAGGCGCGTCACGCCGACATGATGGCGCCGCTGCGCGAGAATAATCTTTCGGTCTGGCGCGATTCGTTCCTGTCGGACTTGCGCAGCGTCGCGACGGCGACTTCCGTCACGGAGAAAACCGTCAAGACCGTGAAGCAGGGCGCGTCCGAAGCCAAGCGGCCGGCCGCCAAGGCCTGAACGCTCCGATTCGCCGATAGAGAGAACCCGCGCTTCGAAAGAAGCGCGGGTTTTTTTACGCGCGGAACGGGACTTGCGGATTCATCGTGGACACGAACGAAGGAGGTCATGATGAGCGGAAGCACATTGAACCCGCCCGAAGACGACGGCGCGGAATACGGCAAGGGACACGGCACCGGCGCGCTCGGCCCGAGCGACTCGTCGGATAGCGGCTCCGACGTGCAGGGCGAAAAGCGCTATCCCGGCGACATCGAGGACGAGCTCGACGCCCACGCGCTCGGGCAGTCCGAGGCGGAGCTGAACAGCGATACGGACCGCTTCGGCACGGGCGAGGCGGCATCGGCGGATGGCGACAACAATCTGGAAGCCGATGCCGACATCCTGCCCGACGAAATCGAGGACGAAACGCGCGATCTCCCCGACGAGGACGCCGACCCCGCAGCCGATCGATCCTGACACGCATCGGCTGAGGCACACTGCAAGCGGCGCGCTCCGGACGGAGCGCGCCGCTTTTTACACGCGCTTCGCATCGCGGGGCTAACATCGTCGGATTGCTCCCAGTCACGCTCACGATGGATCAGGACGTCTCCGCCACACAATCCGCGCCCGTCGCATCGGGCCGCACGTCGCGCTTCGGCTGGCTTTCGTGGATCGTCGATCCCGTCATGCAATGGTCGCAGGACCACTGCCTGATGTTCTCGGCGGCGATCGCGTTCTTCGCCGCGTTCTCGCTTGCGCCGACACTCGTCATCGTGATCGCGGTGGCGAGCGTCTTCTTCGGCGCCGATGCCGTGCAAGGCAGGCTCTTCGACGAAATCAGCGGCGTCGTCGGCGTCGATGCGGCGCACGCGCTGGAAGCGATCGTCGCGAACGCGTGGCACGCGGACATCGCGCGCAGCACGGCGATCCTGTCGCTCGCGGGCGTGCTGATCGGCGCATCGGCGACATTCTCGTCGCTGCACAGCGCGCTCAACGTCATCTGGCCGACGCCCGCCGTGAGCACGCGCGAAAGCATCGTCACGCTGCTGCGCGTGCGGCTGATGTCGTTCGGGCTCGTGGTCGGTTCGGGTTTGCTGGTCGCGGTGCTGCTCGTGCTCGACGCGCTCGTCGAGTTGCTCGGACATTGGGTGCTGGGCGATGGCAGTCCGTTCGTCGTGCTCTCGGGGCTCACGCGACGCGCGATATCGCTCGGCGTGCTGATGATCGCCTTCACCGTGCTGCTCAAATTCCTGCCGACGACGCGCATGCTCTGGCGCGATGCCGCGCTCGGCGCCGCCGCCGCCGCGATGCTTTTCGAAGCCGGCAAGCGCCTCTTCGCGTTCTATCTCGCGCACGCGGGCACGGCGAACATGTTCGGCGCGGCCGGTTCGCTCGCGATCATCCTCATGTGGCTGTACTACTCGGCGGCGGTGTTTCTGCTAGGCGCGGAGCTAGCGGCGACGGCGGCGAGGAAGCGCACGCATCGCGCATCGGGCTGGCGTTGAGCATCAATGAAAGAGGCCGTCCGCGAAGGGACGGCCTCTTCAGCAGTTACCGGCTGTGATGCGTGAAACGCCTTACGCCTGACGACGCAATTCCGCAGGCGGCACCTTCATCAGATGGCGATACTTCGCTACCGTCCGGCGCGCGACGATCACGCCCTGATCGGCGAGCATCTTCGCGAGACTCACGTCGGAGAGCGGATCGCGCGTGTTCTCCTTCGAAATCATTTCCTTGAGCAGCGCGCGCACGGCCGCGGCCGAACACGTGCCGCCGCTTTCCGTCGACAGCTCGCGCGGGAAGAAGTGCTTGAACTCGAAGATGCCGCGTGGCGTCGCCATGTACTTGTTGCCCGTCGCGCGCGAGATGGTCGATTCGTGCAGGCCGAGTTCATCGGCGACATCGCGCAGCACGAGCGGCTTCAGCGCAATTTCGCCGTAATCGAAGAACGCCTTCTGATGCGACACGATGCATTCGGCCACGCGCTGAATCGTCGTGAAGCGCTGCTGCGCGTTGCGAATCAGCCAGCGCGCTTCCTGCAACTGCTGCGCGAGCGGCGAACGGCTCGCGCCGGCCGACTGCGCGAACAGTTCCGCGTACATCCGATGGATGCGCGCACGCGGCAACACCGCCGGATTGATCGTCACGACCCACTGCTTTTTCACCTGACGCACGATGACGTCGGGCACGACGTAGTTGTCCTCGCTCGACCCGTAGTTCTCGCCCGGTTTCGGATCGAGGCGGCGTACGAGCGCGCACGCGATGCGCAGTTCATCCGCGCTGCAGCCGATCTTCTTCTGCAGTTCCGCCTGCTCGCGGCGCGCGAGGCGCTCCAGATGATGCGCGACGATTTCCATCGCAACGGCGCGGCCCGGCGTGTCCTCGTCGAGCGCCTGGAGTTGGAGCGTCAGGCATTCCGAGAGATTGCGCGCGCCGACGCCCGGCTTGTCGAGCGATTGCACGAGCTTCAGCGCGATGTTGAGTTCGTCCTCGTGAAGCGCGGGTTCGATCTCCACGACATTCGCGAGGTCGCTCAAGTCCTGCCGCAGATAGCCGTCGTCATCGAGCGCTTCGATGATGAGCTGCGCGATGGCGCGATCGCGTTCGTTCAATTGATAAAGGCGCAGCGCGTCGTGGAGCGTTTCGTGCAACGAAGGTTCGATGCGAACCCAGTCGGCGGGATCGGAGCCTTCGCCGTCGCCGTTGTTGCGCGACGCGCCGCGGCCGAACGGATCGGACGAGAATTCGCTGACGGAATCGTCGCGCGAGCCGGAATCCACGTTCGTTTCGGCTTCCATGCTCGCTTCGGGCGCGAGCGGCGTCTCGGTGGCGTTGTCGGATGTGGTCGACAGGGTCGAGTCGGACATCGAGCTGCCGTTGTCGGCGCCGAGCGCGTTGTCCTCGGTCTGGGACTCGTCGTATTCGAGAAAGGGGTTGGTATCCAGTGCGTTTCGCAGTTCCTGCTGGAACTCGAGCGACGAGAGTTGCAGAAGGCGAACCGACTGTTGAAGGCGCGGCGTGAGTGCGAGCGTTTGCTTCGCGCGTAGTTCGAGTGTAGGCGGCATTGCTTGCTAATCCTCGATTGTTCCAGACGTGATGGGCAGGTTTGCGACTACTAAAGCAACAGCCATGCCATCGAACGTTAAGGTCGTGCAGGGACTACGTTTTTCGTCACCGGCACCCTTCTTTTGAAGCCTTTCCGAGGCCGCTTTCACGCAGTTTTTACACGCGCTCAGACAAAACCGCTGCGGGTTTCAGGCGCGTCGCGTTGCGCGCGGGCAAGCCTTCCGATGAACGTCGAAGATTTGTTCGCCTACGCACTCAGGCCTTGCCGCGCGGGGCATTCAGGACGCTTCGGCTTCGGTCGGCTCGCGCGGCCGCCGGATCTGGCACGCAAGTTGCGGAACGAAGTTCACGATCCGCGTGCTACGGCGCGGACGTCATCGAAGAGCCGCGTCTAGCACGGAATGCGTGAACGCGGCGTCAGACCAAAATCGAAAAAAGGGAGTATCGACATGAAGACGACTCAAATCCTGAAGGCAGCCGGCGGTATCGCGTGCGTGGTGTTCGCGCTCAACGTCGGCGCACAGACCAACGCAGCGTCGTCGACGAGCGGTTCCGGCACGTCGATGGGCCAGAAGGTCGACGACAGCGCGATCACCACCAAAGTGAAGGCCGAACTGCTCGGCGCGAAGAACGTCAAGTCCACGCATATCCACGTCAAGACGCACGCGGGCGTCGTGTCGCTGACGGGCACGGTGCCGTCGGCGGAAGACAAGACCGCCGCCGAAGAAGTCGTCTCGAACGTCTCGGGTGTTGCTTCCGTGAAGAACCATCTTAAAATTGCCGCCAAGTAATGGCATAGTTCGTATGCCCGGCTTCGCCTCGGCGGGCCGCGGTTGAGTGCCAGCAGTACCGGAACCCGCGCGGGTTCGACGATTCGCCGCAAAAGGCGATGACTCGGACGAAGCGCGGGTTCTCGCTTGGAGGCATCGGTTCACGTTTTCGTCGTCCGGTGCTTCAGTCGCAAGTTCTCGCAAGACGCTTCACCAGTGCGCAGCACCTCGCAGCACTTCGAAACTCAAAAACGAGACGGCCGTTCAGGTCGACACTCAAACAGGCGGCTCACGAATGCGCAGTAGCCCGGCGTTCAGAGGCCCCGGCAAAAAGGAGCTCTTCATGAAGACGAAAAAGATGGCATTGATCGGCGCGCTCGCGCTGGCATTCTCGACGACGGCATTCGCCCAGGCAGCCTCCGATGCGGCAGCCTCGGCGCCGGTGGCGAAGAAGCAGAAGGGCACCAATCTGCATCAGCAGAACAAGGCGCATAAGCTGCACGGCGCATCCGCAGCGGCAGCGGCTTCGGCGCTCGGCACCAATGACAAGGGTCAGCCGCAGTAACCCGCGTCGTACTGCCGCTTGATGAACAAACGGCCGCTTCGTGCGGCCGTTTGCTTTCGAAGCGGCCCGGAAAGCCGGGCCGCGTGCTTCACCGCGTCAGCATCAGGACTTCGCGGCTGCGTATTGATCGCGCAGATCGCGGATGCGGTCGTGGTTCTCCAGCACGCCCTGATACTGGCGCTCCACCACGGCACGGACATCGGCGGGCAGGTCCTTGTCGAGCGCCTCGCGATAATTCTTCTTCGCTGCATCCTCGCCGCGCTCGCATTCGGCGAGGATCGCGTGATCGCTATGGCCGGTTACGGCCGACTTCACGTCGACCCAGCCGCGATGCAGCGCGCCCGACACCGATCCGCCGGTTTCGGGCTTGCCGCCCAGGCGTGCAACGATGTCCTGCAATTCGCGCGCGCCCTCTGCGCACTTTTGCGCGCGATTCTGAAACAGCAGCTTGAGGCTTGGATCACGCGTATCCTCGGCGGCCTTGAGAAAACCCTTTTCGCCGTCCTTCGAGGTTTCGACCAGATCGTTGAGTACCGATACGACATTCGTGCTCATATGAGACCTCCTTTTCGTTAGGACATTGCCACTGCGCAACCCCTGCGGGATGCGGCTCGCGGATTCATGACGCACGCCGCGTGCCCGATCGCGGGCCGCGCGGCATACGCCTTGCTGCCGTCACCGCACTACAGCGCGCGACCGGTTCGGGACGCGCGCACGACAAGGCAACAGGAGAACGCAGTGAAATTTTTCAACCGGCTCGCGCATCGCGAGTTTCTGGTGCTGGCGGCTGTCGCCGCATCGGCGCTGACCTTGCATGTCCGACAAGAAAGCATCGACGCGCACGCGCGCTCGACACACGTTTCGCGCGCGGAATACGGACGCATCTGCGAGCCGCCCATCGCACATGCGGAGAAGGGGCGCGTGCTGCCGGCCGACTGCGCCATTCGCGCCAACGTGCAGCCGAATCGGCCGAACGCCCCCTGGGTCTAGCACAGACGAAAACGCCCGCACGAAGCGGGCGTTTCATGGATACGGCGCGAAACTACGATCACACGCGCGATTGCGCGAACTCGCCAGCCGGTTGCGGCGGCTTCAGCGGATCGAAGTCGCTCCAGCGGCCTTGTTGCCAGCGGCCCGACGCGCGTTCGATGTCCATTCCGCCTGCTTCACGCAGCACCGCCGCGGCCTGATCGTGCGTTTCCGGCGAAACGTGCACGGCCACCAGCACGCCCGCATGACGCGCGGGCTCTTCCGCTTGCGCCGCGCCGTGCGGCTTCTTCTTCGTATGCGACATCGCGCCGACGAGCGATCCGACGTACGCGCCGACGCCCGCCGCGATCACCGAAACCAGCAGCGGCGCCTTGAAGACGGCGAAGATCGCGGCGCCGATGACCGCGCCGACCACCGCGCCGATCGTCACGCCCTTGCCGGCGCCCTTGGGCGCGCCGCTCGCACCCGCATCGGTGCCGACATCGCCGCCGATCGGATGGCGTGCGTGCTGGCCGCTCGGATTGACGAAGAAAAGCGTCACGTCTTCTTCCAGGAAGCCGCGCGCAAAGAGCTTCTGCGCTGCCGTTTCGGCCGCGCGAAAAGTCTGAAATCGGCCCGCAATGATCAGGGACATGTTCCCTCCTTGTTGGCTTGGGTTTTGGGAATGCGTCGTTCAGACGACGAGGCCGCTCACTCGGGCTCCAGGCCGGCGACGCGGAACAATCCGCTCCTCAGCACGGCGGGCTGGCCGCCGTTGTCGTCGAGCACTTCGGCGCACACCGCGCGGATGCGCGACGCGCCTTGTTCGAACGCGGCGAGCAGATCGTCCTCGCGCGGCGATTTCGCGCCGAAGTGATCTTCGAGGGCTTCGGCGGTGATCGAGCAGACGACCGGCTCGCCGTCGATGAGCGCGGCGAAGTGAATCGCGAGATCGTCGCCGTCGTAGACAGGCGGTTCGTCGGCAAACGTGATGTGCATGGTCGAGTCCTCATAAGCGGGACGGGAAACGGAACGCAAGGCGGCGCGACCGGCGACGTGCGCGATCCTCATGACGCCGCCTTCGCTTTTGCGAGCTGCTGCGCCATCTCGTAGTGATGGCTGATGATCGGCAACGCCTTGGTCGCCGCGGCTTTCAGCGCGGTGTCGTTGCCGGTTTCGCTCTCTTTTCTGAACAGTTCGACGGCCTTTTGATGCCCGCCCACGGCCACCTTTTCAATATAGGCCTTGTCGAACTCGGCACCCTGGAGATTTTGCAGGCTGCCAATCACGGCGGTATCGGCGGCGGGCGGCGCGGTGATGCCGTGACGCTTCGCGAGCACGTCGAGATTGCGCGCGAGCTTCGTGTGATCGACGATCATTCGCTGTGCGAACTCCCGCACCTGCCGGTCGCTCGCATGCGTGAGCGCGAGCTTGCTCGCCGTGAGTTCGGTTGCGCCCGCCTGACCCGCGTCCTGCAGGAATTGCTGATCGATGAGCGAGAGCTTCTCGCTTGGCGTCTGTGTCTGCGCGAGCGGCGCGAAAGCAGCGGCGAGCGACAGCACGACCACGCGCGTCACGGATGGAAAGTATTTCGGCATCGGCGGGCCTCCGATGAACATGCGCTCACGCGCGCGCCTTGCCGAGCGCGTCGATCAGCGCCTCGTTGAACGCCGGAATATCGTCGGGCTTGCGGCTCGTGATGAGATTGCCGTCGATCTGCACTTCCTGATCGACCCACGTTCCGCCCGCGTTGCGCACGTCGTCCTGCAGGCTCGGCCAGCTCGTCATCGTGCGGCCCGCGACGATGCCAGCCGAGATCGGCAGCCAGCCGCCGTGGCAGATCACTGCGATCGGCTTCTTCGCGCGGTCGGCGTCCTTGACGAAGGCTTGCGCTTTCGCGTCGAGACGGATCGCGTCGCCGTTGACGACGCCGCCCGGCAGGACAATCGCGTCGTAGTCGGCGGGATTGGCGGCGTCGAAGGTCACGTCGACATCGACCTTGTCGCCCTTGTCGACATGCTTGAAGCCCTGAATCTGACCGGCTTTCTGCGATATGACGTCCACCTGCGCGCCCGCTTCCTTGAGCGCGCGTTGCGGTTCCACGAGCTCGGCCTGCTCGAAGCCGTCGACGGCGAGAATCGCGACCTTGCAACCGTTGAGGGAATTGGCCATGAACACACTCCTTATTGCTGATTTCGACTCTTCCGCGCGTGCGGAATCCATGGTCGAAGTTCAGCAAAGGCTGTGCCCAGCGGAACGGCCGGGCGGCCTTGAGCGGGAAGGGCGGATCAGGCGGGCTCGACGCTGCGTTTGCCCGTCAGACGCAGCACGCTGACGACCGCTGCGGCAGCCGCGAACACGGCTGCGACGCCGAGCGCGATCACCGGGCCTTGCTTGGGCGCGACGCCGAAGATCAGCGCGACGAGCGCGGCACCGAGCGTCTGACCGGTGAGGCGCGCGGTGCCGAGCATGCCGCTCGCGCCGCCGCTGCGATGACGCGGCGCGGAGGCGAGCATCTGACGATTGTTCGGCGACTGGAACAGCCCGAAGCCGAGCCCGCACACGGCCATGCGCCATGCGACGTCGAGGGCCGTCGGATGCGCGCCGACGCTCGCGAGCAGCACGAGTCCGACGGTCAGTATCGCGAGACCGATGCCGCCGAGCAGGCCGGCCGAATACCGGTCCGCGAGCACGCCCGCGAGCGGCGCGACGAACACGATCACGAGCGGCCACGGCGTCATCAGAAACCCGGTCTCGACCTGGCCCATGCCGAAATTGTTCTGCAAAAGGAACGGCAGCGAAACGAACGCGAGCATCTGCGCGCAGAACGAACACACCGACGCGCCGACTGACAGCGCGAACACCGGAATGCGCAGCAGATCGACGGGCAGAAGCGGCGCGCTTTGCGTCAGTTGCCGCTTCACGAAGAAATAGCCGATGACCGCCGTCGCGATGAATTCGGCGACGAGATACGGCCGATGCTCGCCGTGCCCGATGCCGTCGACGGCAACGATCGCGAGGCCGAAAAAGAGCGCGTTCATGATCGCGCTGATGTAGTCGTACGGCTGCCGATGCCCCGGCGTGCGCGGCATCGCGTTCCAGCCGATGGCGAACGCCGCGACGCCGATCGGCACGTTGATCGCGAAGAGCCACGGCCACGTCGCGACCGAAAGCACGCCGGACGCGACGGTCGGCCCGATCACCGACGAGATCGCCACGACCGTCGCGTTGATCGACACGCCGCGACCGAGCTGATCCTGCGGATAGATGATGCGCACGAGCGCCGTGTTCACGCTCATGATGCCTGCCGCGCCGAAGCCCTGGACCACGCGCGCGATGGTGAGCGCAGCGAGCGAGCCCGACAGCGCGCACGCGAGCGACGACAGCGTGAAGAGCGCGAGCCCCGTCATGTACACGCGCCGGTAGCCGATGCGGTCGCCGAGCGAGGCGAGCGGCAGCAGCGATATGGTGATCGTGAGCTGATACGCATTGACGATCCAGACGGAGTCGGCGGGAGACGCGTTCAGATTGCGCGCGATGGTCGGCAGCGCGACGTTGGCGATGGCGCCGTCGAGCACCGCGAGCGTGATGCCGAGCGCGACGACGGCAATGGCCCAGTATCGCTGGGGCAGCGGCAGACCTTTATCGGAGTCCATCGATGGGCGGGAAGTGGCGGGCGGCGCATCGTGTGTCGCGCCGTTTTTTCGAATGGCCAGGACGAAGACGCCGCCACGCGGGGCCGCGTCTTCGCCCGCGTGCTTACTTCAGTTCGTAGAGGCCGGTGTAAGTTGCCGAATCGATCTCGTTGAGATGCGTCATGAAGCGCGCGACGGCATTGGTCACGTTGACATCGAGCGGCAGGCTTTCCGCCGAGAGCGCGTGGATGCGAAAGATGTAGCGATGCGGCTTGTCGCCACGCGGCGGCGCCGCGCCGCCGAAGCCGACCGTGCCGTAGTCGTTGCGCAACTGCAGCGCGCCTGGCGGCAGCAGGCTGCCGTCGGCCTTGCCGGCGTTGCGCGGCAGCGAGCGCACGTCGGGCGGAATGTTGACGACGATCCAGTGCCAGAAGCCGCTGCCGGTCGGCGCGTCGGGATCGTAGACGGTGAGCGCGAGACTGCGCGTTTCGGCGGGCGGATCTTCCCATTGCAGCGCCGGCGATACGTTCTCGCCCGAGCCGCCGAAGGCCTGCTGGTCGAATTCCTGCGCGCGCGTCATGAAGCCGTTCGCCGGAAATTCGTCGGACCAGATGCGGAAATCAGCCATGAGAGTCGAGCCTCCTTCTTATAGCGATGTGGATGGATGCGGCACGGCGCATCGGACTGCGTGGCGCCGCGAGCCTCGCGTGAGCCGGTGCAGCAAACGTGCCCGAGGCGGCAAGGACGAAGCCAGTCGAGTGTAGCATCCGCCCCCGATATCCCGCATGAGCGCGAATGCCGCCGGACGGAATGCGCGAAGACGGCCGGAAGCGGGCGATCGAGCCCTCGAAATATGACGCGCGTTACAATAATGAGATGAATTCAGCCGGCGCGAGCCGAAAGGACGACCATGCCAAACGACCCGCGCCGCGCTGCCGGTCAATTCGTGCCGGCGAGCATGCCGGCGGACGACGCCGACATGTTCGAGCTCGCGCCCGTTTCGCTCTGGCTCGAAGATTTCAGCGCCGTGCGCGAGCAGTTCGAACGCTGGCGCGCGGCGGGCGTCGCCGATCTGCGGTCGTTTCTCGCGGAGAATCCCGGGCGTATCGCGGAGTGCTCGTCGCGCATTCGGGTCGTGAAGGTCAACCGGCGCACGCTGTCGCTCTTTCACGCGAAGGATGTCGATCATCTCGTGCAGAACCTCGATCGCGTGTTCCGCGACGACATGCTCACCACGCACGTCGACGAACTCGAGCAACTCTGGGCGGGTCAATCGCGCTTCGTCAGTCAGACGGTCAACTACACGCTCGACGGCAAGCGTCTCGACGTTCTGCTCAAGGCGGTCGTGCTGCCGGGACACGAGGACACATGGAGCCGCGTGCTCGTCACGATCGAGGACATCACCGAGCTCGAAGCGATGCGCCGCAGCGCCGCCGCGAGCGAGCTCTATGCACGCGGGCTCTTCGAGCATTCGCCGGTGTCGCTGTGGGTCGAGGATTTCAGTTCCGTCAAGTCGTTGCTGGACGATGTGCGCGAGCGCGGCATCGTCGACTTTCGCACTTTCACGAACGTGCACCCGGAGTTCGTCGAGCGCTGCATGCAGGAGATTCACGTTCTCGACGTCAATCAGCACACGCTGCGGATGTTCGCCGCGCCCGACAAGGCGACGCTGCTCGCGCGCCTGTCCGATGTGTTCCGCGACGACATGCAACAGTACTTTCAGGAACAGCTCATCGATTTGTGGGACGGCAAGCTCTTCCAGCAGCGCGAAGTGCTGAACTATTCGCTCGAAGGCCACGAGGTGCACGTGCATCTGCAGTTCTCGGTGTTTCCGGGGCACGAGGCGCGCTGGGATCTCGTGCTCGTCGCGCTGACGGATATCACCGCGCGCAAGAAGGCCGAGGCGTATCTGGAGTTTCTCGGCAAGCACGACGTGCTCACGAAGCTCAAGAATCGCTCGTTCTATATCGATGAGATCAATCGTCTCGAACGCAAAGGCCCGTTCCCGGTGACGGCGATCGCCATCGACGTGAATGGCCTTAAGGCCGTCAACGATCAACTCGGCCACGCCGCCGGCGATGCGCTTCTGCGGCGCGCCGGCGAAGTGCTCGCCAAGGCGGTGGAGAAGCCGTTCCAGGCGGCGCGCATCGGCGGCGACGAGTTCATGGTGCTCTTGCCGGGCACCGACGAACGCGGCGGCGAGACGGTCATCGAGAGCATTCGCCAGTTGCTCGAAGTGAACAATCAGTTCTATTCGGGCAATCCGCTTTCCTTCGCGACGGGCGCGGCCACCGCGCACGAAGGCGAGCGTCTCGAACCGATGCTGCAACGCGCCGATGCCGCGATGTACGCGGAAAAGCGCGCGCATTACGACGGCGCGAGCGAGTGATCACTGCGACTGTGTGACTTCGTCGATGCCGCGGCTGAGCGCCGGACACGCTTCGCCGATCTGCTTCTTGTACTCGGCGGGATTGCTCGTCTTCAGCTTGTCGAAGCGATCGACGGTCGGTTGCGCCTGCGCAAGGCCGAGCTTCCATTCGCCATCGAAATCGGGTGCGTCGGGATAGCTTGTCCGCACGACGTTCTTGAAGCGCGCGACCTTGGCGGCGTCGATATGACAGACATCCGCCGCGCCCCGAGCGATGTTCGCGCTCGTCATCACGCCTTCCGCAGCCGCCAGTTCCTTCGATGACGGATGGCCCGGCGGCATCGCGGTCTGCGCCATCGCACACAGGCACCATGTGGTCAGAACGGCGGGAACGAGTAGGGTCGAGCGCTTCGTCGGCATGTGATTTTTCGCTTTGTTCGTGGGGTCAAAAAATTATAGGTGAAGCCCTCCGTGCGCAACGTCTGTTATGGCGAGGATGCGTCAATATCGCGTGCTAGAATCGATTTTCAACGCCGTTCTCAGACAGAAAAATGAAAAAAGGAAGCAAGGCCGCTAGCGCCGCGCCCTCGTCGACCACGGAGCAGGGGCGGCGCAAGTACGATCCTGAGGAGACCAAGCGGAACATTCTCGACATCGCCACGCAGGAGTTCTCGGCGATGGGACTCGCGGGCGCGCGCGTCGATGCCATCGCGGAGCGCACCAACACCACGAAGCGCATGCTGTATTACTACTTCGGCAGCAAGGAAGGGCTGTACGAAGCGGTTTTGGAGCAGGTCTATGGCGATATCCGCGCGCTCGAACAGGAATTGCAGCTCGCAGAAATGGAGCCGGAGGAAGCGCTGCGCGAATTCGTCGGCTTCACGTTCGACTATCACGACAAGCATCGCGATTTCGTGCGGCTCGTGACAATCGAAAACATCCACGGCGCGAAGTACATCGAACAATCGAAGACCTTCAAGGCGCGCAATTCGACGGTCGTGAAGACGATCGAAGATCTCATCGCGCGTGGCGTCGCTGCCGGCAAGTTTCGCGAAGACGTCGATCCGATCGACCTGCATCTGATGATCAGCTCGTTCTGCTTTCATCGCGTGGCGAACCGTCATACCTGGGGCGCGGCGTTCGGGCGCGATCCGTCGGGCGCGCGCTCGCGTGCGCGTCATCGCGAGATGATCGTCGATGCGGTGCTGCGGTTCATGCGGCGCGACGGCTGATTTCCCCGCGCGCAAAGCAAAACGGCGACGCTCTCGCGAGGTCGCCGTTTTTTCATTGCTGCCGATGCATCAGCGTTCCAGCAGGCTCTGGAAGTGCGCGAACATGCGCTCGGCATCCGGCTCCAGCCCGGTGAAGATGCGCAACGCATCGACCGCCTGACACACCGCCATCCCGCCGCCGCTCACCGTGCGGCAGCCGAGCGCCTTCGCCACTTTCAGCAGCTCGGTTTCGAGCGGGAAGTACACGATTTCCGCGACCCACAGTTCCTTGTGCAGATACTCGGCCGGCAACGGCAGGCCGGGCAGTTTCGCCATGCCGGTCGGCGTCGCGTGGATGAGGCCGCTCGCGCCGGCGAGCGTGTCGCGCAAGTCGCCGCCGCTTTTCACGACGCGATCCGGAAAGCGCGCCGCGAGCTCGGCGGCGAGCGAAGCCGCGCGGGCGTCGTCGGAATCGAAGAGCGTGAGTTCGCGCGCGCCCATCGTGAGCGCCGCGTGCGCGACGGCCGCGCCCGCGCCACCCGCGCCCAGTTGCACGACGCGTTCGAGCGGCGCGTCCGGCAGACCGCGCTGAAACGCGCGCGCGAAGCCCGACCAGTCCGTGTTGTAGCCGATGCGCTTGCCGTCCTTCAGCACGACGGTGTTGACCGCGCCGAGCGCGCGCGCGTCGGGATCGAGGTCATCGAGCAACGGGATCACGCTTTGCTTGCACGGATACGTGATGTTCAGGCCGTCGTAACCCATGCGCTCGGCGGCATCGAGCAGATCGGGCAGGGCGGACGGCTCCAGTTCCAGCGCCTGCAGGTCGATGCGCCGGTAGACGTAATTGAGTCCGAGGTTGCTGCCTTCCTTTTCGTGCATGGCGGGGGTGAGCGAGCCGCCGATGCCCGATCCGATCAGGCCGATGAGATACGAAGTCTTGTTGGTCATGCGAGCGCTCCGGCATGGATGAGCACTGCATGCTGCAGTGCGAGATGAATACGTCGCAGTGTGAACGCCCGCGCGAGGCTTGTCGGTTCGTGTTTCCACTGATTTGTACGGTCTAGTTAGTTTGTTATTATCTCGCAGAATGACATGGATTGCGCGCGTTCGCCATGCGGACGTCCTACACTGGAAGGCACCGCTCGATCCATCCCGCATTCACTGAATTGCAACGAGGAGGCAGCGATGCTGCGTTCGATCCGCACTTCCATCGCGACGGTTTCCATCAGCGGCACGCTTCCCGAGAAGCTGCACGCTATCAAGGCCGCCGGGTTTGACGGCGTCGAGATCTTCGAGAACGACCTGCTGTATTTCGACGGCACGCCCGCCGACGTGCGCCGCATGTGTGCGGATCTCGGCCTCGAGATCTATCTGTTTCAGCCGTTCCGCGATTTCGACGGCGTGAGCGCCGAGCGTCTCGCGCGCAACGTCGAGCGCGCGAAGCGCAAGTTCGAGCTGATGCACGAGCTCGGCACAGACCGCATTCTCGTCTGCAGCAACGTGTCGCCGGATACGATTCGCGACGACGCGCTCATCGTCGACCAGCTCGGCGTGCTCGCCAAAATCGCGGAAGAAGCGGGGGTGATCGTCGCGTACGAAGCGCTCGCGTGGGGCCGCTACGTCAACTCGTACAAGCACGCGTGGAAACTCGTCGATGCCGTGAATCATCCGAGTCTCGGCCTCGCGCTCGATACGTTCCACACGCTGTCGATCCGCGATTCCGTCGACGAGATCGCGTCGATTCCGGGCGAGCGCATCGCGTTCGTGCAAATCGCCGATGCGCCCATTCTCGCGATGGACGTGCTCGAATGGAGCCGTCACTATCGGTGCTTTCCGGGGCAAGGCGCGTTCGATGTCGCACGCTTCACCGCGCGCGTGCTGGAAGCGGGCTACAAGGGGCCGCTGTCGCTCGAAATCTTCAACGACGGCTTTCGCGCCGCGCCGACCGCGATCACGGCGGCGGACGGCTATCGCTCGCTGCGCTTTCTGGAAGAGCAGACGCGCGAGCTGCTGGTTTCCGAAGGCAAGGCCGTGCCGCCGGAGCTGTTCAATCCGCCCGCGCCGCCCGAGCACATCGGCTTTCAGTTCCTCGAATTCGCCGTCGACGATTCGACGCGCGAGCATCTGTCGCAATGGCTCGGACGGCTCGGCTTCAGGCTCGCGGGCAAGCATCGCTCGAAGGATGTCGCGCTGTATCGGCATGGCGCGGGTTCGATCGTGCTGAACGCCGAGGCCGATTCCTTCGCGAGCGCGTTCTTCCAGAAGCACGGCTTGTCGCTGTGCGCGTCGGCGTTTCACGTCGATGACGCGAAGCAGGCGTTCGAGCGCGCCGCCGCGTATGGCTCGCAGCCGTTCTCGGGGCGCGTCGGTCCGAACGAGCGCGTGGTGCCGGGCGTGCAGTCGCCCGACGGCAGCCTCGACTATTTCGTCGACGAAGCGAAAGGCGGCCCGACGTTGTGGGAATCGGATTTCATCCTGACGGACATCGACGGGCCGTACGAAGTCGGGCCGCTGTCGCGCATCGATCACGTGTGCCTGTCGCTTCCCGCCGATGCGCTCGATACCTGGGTGCTTTTCTTTCGCAGCGCGTTCGGTTTCGAGACCGAGCCCGCCGTGCTCGTGCCCGATCCGTACGGGCTCGTGCGCAGCCGCGCGGTGCGAAGCCGCGATGGTTCGGTGCGAATCGCGCTGAATGCGTCGATGGATCGCTATACGGCGGTGTCGGAGTCGCTGTCGACGTATCGGGGCTCGGGTCTGAATCACGTCGCGTTCAGCACGCCCGATATCTTCGACGCGATTCCGCGCCTCGAAGCCGATGGCGTCAAATTCCTGCGAATCCCGCGCAACTACTACGACGACCTTGTCGCGCGTTTCGGCCTGCCCGACGAGCAGATCGATCAGATGCGCGAGCACAATATCCTCTACGACCGCGACGAGCGCGGCGGCGAGTTCTTCCATGCGTACACGGAGCAGCTCGATCAGCGCTTCTTCCTCGAAGTGATCGAGCGGCGCGGCGGCTACGACGGCTACGGCGCGGCCAACGCGGCGGTGCGGCTCGCCGCGCACGCGCAACAGCGCGCGCGTCAGTCGGCCTGAAGACGCTCAGGCGCTTGCGGTTTTTCCGCTGCCCGCGGCGAGTTCACGCTCGCGCCTGAGTTCTTCTTCGCGGGCGCGGCCGGCGGCCTCAAACGCGTCGATGTGCAGAAACAGCCGATGCACGGTCTGGATCTGCGTATGAGAGAGATGTGACCGACGCGTGATCGATGCGAGCCGCTCGCGCCAGTACGAAGGCGGCAGCAGCGGGCCGCCGAGATCGCACGACAATGAACGGCGCAGCACCAGTTCGAGGTGCGTCAGGTCTTGGTCTGCCAGCAACGCCGAAAACGCGCCCTGCGGCTTTGTATCGGGAAATGGGTCCATTACTCCGATGGCGGCGCGATCAGGCGGAACTTGATAGGTGCAAACCCTGGTTTTCGCCGATTTTTCGGATACGCGGCGAACGAAAGCGTTTGCTATACTCTGCGCTCGCTTCGCCGACGCTGTCGGCCCTGCGCGGTCCGCTCCCCGTAGTTCAATGGATAGAACGAGTGCCTCCTAAGCGCTAGATGCAGGTTCGATTCCTGCCGGGGGGACCACGATTCCCGCACGCCGTTTTTCCCCCTTCTTTTTCTTCGCCGTATCCGGTCCGCATTGGACCGCGCGCGCTTTCCCGTCGATAATGCGTCCACTCCGGTCACGCCATCACGGCTCGCGCGCTCATGACGGAAATTCAATCCGCGGTGCTCGTCTTCGTTCTCCTTCTGGCCAGCACGGGCATCGGCGCGATCGTGCGGCCGCTTCTGCCCGAGGAACACAAGGCGCAGGAGACGGTGCAACTGGTCCAGTTGCTCGTCGGCATGCTGGTCACGTTCGCGGCGCTCGTGCTCGGCCTTCTGACCGCATCGGCGAAAACGGTTTTCGACACGACCAACAACGACATGCGCAGCTACGCGTCCTCGATCATCGAACTCGATCGCACGATGCGCGACTACGGCGCCGAACTCGGTCACGCGCGGCAACTCCTGCGCAAATACACGGCGGCGGCGGTGGCGAGCACGTGGCCGAGCGAGCCGCGGCCGCCCGGCGAATATCCGGCGGTCGAGGCACCGAACAAGAACGACAGTCTCGCGAGCAGCACGCTCGGCGCCATGCTGAGCGAGGCGCAGCGCGAAGTGCGCTTGCTGGTTCCGCGCGATGACTATCATCGCCAGCTCGCGGTCGAAGCCGCCGCGCGCTTCGAGCAGCTGATCGCGCTGCGCTGGAAGCTGATCGAGGAGGCGCACGGATCGATTTCGTATCCGTTCGACCGGATTCTCGTCGGCTGGCTGCTCATCATCTTTCTGTGCTTCGGGCTGATCGCGCCGCGCAACGCGCTCTCGCTCGTGACGATCATGCTCGGCGCGCTGTCGATCGCGTCGGCGGTGCTCGTGATCCTCGATCTCGATACGCCGTTCACCGGGCCGATCATGGTCGGCAGCCAGCCGATGCGCGACGCGCTCTCCTACGAATCCCGCTGATGCTCTACGACGATCCGCGCCTCGTCGCGCTCTACGACGTCCTCAATCCGTTCGCCGCCGACACGGCGTTTTATCTCGCGCTGGCGCAATCGGCGCGGCACGTCGTCGATCTGGGTTGCGGCACGGGGTTGCTGGCTTGCGAGCTGGCCAAGCGCGGCCATCGCGTGACGGGCATCGATCCGTCGCCGCAGATGCTGCGCGTCGCGCGCTCGCGTCCCGACGGCGACGAGGTGACGTGGATCGAAGGCGACGCGAGCGCGCTGCCGTTCGTCGGCGCGGCCGATCTGCTCGTGATGACGGGCCACGTCGCGCAAGTCTTTCTCGACGATGACGCGTTTCTCGCGACGCTCAAAGCCGCGCGCCGGGCGATCCGGCCGGGCGGCGCGATCGCGTTCGAGAGCCGCCATCCGGCGGCGCGCGCGTGGGACAACTGGACGCGCGAGCGTTCGTCGAGATGCGTGAGCGCGCCCGATGGACGCGCGGTGGAAGTGTGGCAGGAGCGGCACGCCGAGCCCGATCCGCTTTCGACGGGACGCGTCGCGTTCACGACGCATTACCGCTTCATGCCGACGCCCGATGCGCCGGAGGAAACGCTGAGCGCCGTGAGCGAGCTGCGCTTTCGCACGCGTGACGAACTTGCGCGCTTGCTGACCGATGCGGGTTTCGCAAAAATCGACTGGTTCGGAGACTGGAACCGCGCGCCGGTCGATGAAGTGAGCCGCGAGTTGATCGCGGTGGCGCGCTGACTGGATCAAGTTCAATCGCCTGACTTAACGCGTTGGCATTCTGTCCAGCGGATCGATGTTCTTCGCATTGCTTGAACCTCGGCGCGCGCGGTGTCATGCGCGAACCCTATGCGTTTCGCCGGGATCGATAAGTTGACGCGCCGAAAACCTCGGACGTTTGCAATCTAATTCGCGATATTATCCTGATAATAGGCTTTATAAAAATAGCAGTTGCGCATCTAAACCTGTACATCGGAAAACAATTTATCACAGAATAAACGCCGAAATTTCCTAAATCATCGTTGTATTCGGCGCATCATGATCGACCTGTGAGCGTCGGCGATTACACTTATAGTGTTCAGGCCTTAGCGGAAGATGCGAAGGTTAATTCCGAAGGTCTGCTGAAGGGCAAGCGTCTGTTGATTTTCGGCAATTATCGCGCATGGCTCGGATCGTCAATTTGAGACCCAGTTAGACATCCGGCTGGTTCGGGCCTTAAGGCGCATAAAAGCAAATGGTTCGCACTTTATGAATTCAACCCGTCCCATCTCGGCATCGGATTTCTCGATGTCGCGAAACCTCTACAAGTCAGCGGTCAAGGAATCGTCATGATCGGGATTGTGATGCGTACGAAGGACCGGCCAGTCCTTCTGCGTAGAGCGCTGAAAAGCGTCATGCGGCAATCGTGGAAAAAATGGCACGTCGTCATTGCTAATACCGGTGATCCGCGAGTCGTTCAACGCGTGCTGGAAAGCTTGGGAGCCACCGACGGTCTAGCTATCGAGATAGTGCATCTGGACAAGGAGCTCAGCGCGGAAGATGCAACGAACGCGGCGCTGGAGCGTCTGAGCGGCGCAGAGCATATCGCATTTCACGACGATGACGATAGCTGGGCCCCGGATTTTCTGGGAATCTGCGTTAGGCAATTAGAAACATTATCGGAAATATATCCGGCAACGGTGGCCGTGATAGCTTTGGGAAAACGCGTCGATGAGGAAATCGACGGTAACGTGGTGCGTGCCAAAAGCACGGAGCTGATGCGGCCGCATATGAGCGCGGGATTTATTTCGCTTAATGCGATGGTGGTCGAAAATCAGTTCAAGAACATTCAGCTACTCGTAAAGAAAAGTGCGGTTGCCAAAATTCGCTTCAATTCGCTATTCGGCGGAATGTCAGACTGGGATTTTCACCTTCGTCTGCTCATGGCAGGAGATATCTATGTTATTCCGCAGGTGCTAGTGTTTTCTCACGTCCGAAGCTCGGTACGCGGCCCCTATGCAAACCGTTCGGCCGCCGCTCGTGCATTTGCCGGGACCGTCGCAGAAGCAACGATTTTGGGAAATGCCTGGCTTAGAGCCGACATTTCATCGGGAACAGTCGGCCTTGGGTTTCTGAACAGCATTCGACCGGTTCTTGAGCACTTGTCGTGGTACGCGACGCAAAGCAGCAACGCGTCCCGAGCGATGCTCGAACGATTACACGGCGACATAGGGGCCTTGGGGGCGGAGCTGTCGAACGTGTCCGGCAGAGTCTCACGTCGTCCAGTGCGAAACGTGTTCAAGCTCGGCTATTTGTGGCTGCGCTCTGGCCGCGCACTTCATTACTTGCTTCAGTTCTTGCGGACGGCGAATTCGGTCGGCTTGCGGCAAGCCGTGGACCGAACAAAAACCTGGTTACTCCTGCAGCGATAGATATGTGGCGCATAAACAAGAATTGCAGTTTTGAGGACGCAAAACGTCTGATCGACGAAGCAGGAATCGTGTCGTTCGACGTGTTCGATACGCTCATTCATCGTCTGGTTGCAAGACCTGCTGACGTTTTCGACTGGGTGGCGGCTCAATTGCGGCACGATGAGTACACTGAATTGGATTACGGGATGGTCGACTCGTTTCCGGCGAATCGACTTCTCGCAGAAATTCAGACGCGCGAGAAGTACTACAGGCTCCGCAACTCCTACGAAGTGACTTACGACGAGATCTATGAAGAGTTGGCATCGCAACTGGGAGCGGATCGCCTGGTTGACCGGTTCAAGGTGGTAGAACTCCAGGTGGAGCGGGCAATCGTCTATTGCAACCCAGTCATGCGGGAGCTAGTGCAATACGCGCAAGCCATTGGCAAGCCCGTGGTGCTTTGCTCCGACATGTATCTCCCGTCGACGGTCATTCTCGAACTCATTCAGGCATGCGGATACGGAAAGATAGAACTGGTGGTGTCCTGCGAGGAGGGAGCCAGCAAGCACGAAGGCTCTCTTTTCGCGATCGCTGCAAAAAGGGCAGGCGGCACGACGCGGGGCATGCTGCACTTCGGTGACAACCTCCACGCAGATGTAGAAATGGCGAAGCGCGCTGGCGTGAAGGGCGTGCATTTCGATTATCTCGCCCGCATCGAGTCCGATTTCTTACGGAATCCGATAGTGTCGTCAGTGGACATGCCGCACACCGCCAGTCTCATCGCCGGCGGGACGCGGGCAGTACTTATGCAGAGAAAGCGCGAGGTGGCGGAGCCATGGTTCGACATCGGCGCACAGGTGTTTGGGCCGTTGTTCCTCGGCTACTTCATCTGGATGATGCATCAGTTGAAGCTGGACAACGTTGACAAGGTTCTGTTCTTCGCGCGTGACAGTTACCTGTTCCATAAGCTGTATGAGCAGTACGCGGAGCAAATGGGTGTCAAAATTCCGAGCGAGTACGTTTACATTTCGCGCGCCGCCACGCTCCTGCCGAGCTTCGTCGATTTTCCGCCCGATCGTGTGTGGCATCTTTTCGGTGGAAAAACGGAGAGAACGGTCAAGCAGCATTTCAAACGTCTGGGGCTCGACGTTTCGCGTAATCGTGCCGCGATAAAGGCGGTCGGCTTCGCAAGCGAAGACGAGCGAGTAGTAGGCGGCGACATGCGAATGCACCGGCTGATCAGTATTCTTCTTTCGCAACTCATGGACGTCGCAGCCGAGCAGCGTGCGCTGGTATCTGCGTACTTGTCGAAGACAGTTATCGGATGCAAGAGAATCGCCGTGTCTGACATTGGCTGGGGAGGAAACATGCAAGGGGGCCTCTCACGTATCCTCCAGACGTCTCGAAGCGACTTCCGTACGTTTGGCTATTATTTCGGGACTTTCGAATCGGTGAGAATCAATCAGCTACCGAGTGACGCCTACTTCGGTTTCATGGTTCAGAACAGCGATCCCCGTCACGAAACGGAGCTTTTGCAAGCGGGGGGCGTCGAAATTCTGGAGTTTGCGACGGTAGCACCGCACGGCACGACATTGGGATACCGTCGTGAAGGAGAGGAGATCGTTCCCATACTCGAGGAGAACAACGAAGACATCGCCGTGCAAAAGCTTGCGGCGGAGGTTCAAGCTGGCGCGCTCGAATATGTGCATACGGTCTTGCCGACGATCCTGGCTTTCGGCTACGAGAAATTCATCTCGCCGGCATGGGCGCAGCCGTTCAGCCGACTGGTCGAGCGTCCGAGCAAGAGCGAGGCGGCGTTATTCGGCGCGCTCACGCACTCGGATTCTGCAGGCGACACCAGCGCACGAACGAGCCTCGCCGAACGGCTTGACGTCAAAAATGGCCGGCCGAGCAACGAGGAAATCGCGCTCAGCAGAGCTCGCTCTTTCTGGAAGGCTGGTTTTGATGTATTGAATGCGCTAACTTAAAACAAGTAGCTGGATTGCTGAGAGGAAGAAGCGCCGCAAATGGCTCGCGCACGACGCGAGGACGCATTGCACGCTTCGTTCAAGTCCCATCGAAAATAACGAAGCATCAGACCGGCAAATCGTATGACGCATTTCGTCCTGTTCGTTCCACTCGTCGCTCCGGTGGAAGGAACTGCTCATTACTATTGGGTAATCCTGAAATGGCTTCACGCGTTCAGAGCAAAGCAGTCGACCATTCTTTTACCGCGGTACTACTTGAATATCGAATCCGACCTTTCTCGTTGGGAACTGTCGGACTGGTCAAAGCAGTTTCACGAGTATAACGTGGGGAATTTGGATTCTGAAAGGGTCCGGCTGGTTTGCTATGAAGACGGTTTGACGGACTGGTCACTTGACAAAGCACCGCTTGAGCGGTTCATCTCTTACGTGACACGAGACTTTTCGGAATTGCATCGATATTTCGCAGACGCCTTTTCGCGCTTGAAAGCGCTGCATCAAGAAGTTGTCGCGGTCACATGGCTCAATTGTCCGTCAATGCGACGCGCGGCCCAAGAGTCCGGTTGCGCGCTTGTTTTCAATGAGATCGGACCACTGCGAAAACCGTATTACGCACAATGCGCCTACTGGGACACGAGCGGAGTCAACGGAGATACTGAAGTCGGCATCCGGTGGCAGCGCGAGAAAGCCGCATTTCGCGATTGGGTCGGCGATCGAGGTGACGCCGCGATTTCCGAGACTCTCGAATCGGTACTGATCTCGGATGCAGCGCGCGAGATGTATCGTTCTTCGGAAGGCTCGCATACGATCGGCGTCGCGCTGCAGGTGGAAACGGACTCTAACGCGCTCGCCTTCAGCAAAGGATGGAACAATCTCTCGCTGCTCGAATTCGCGTCGAGATCAACCTCCGAACACACTCCGCTTGTCCGATATCATCCGAACGGAAAGGCGCTTTATCCCGGCAAGGTCGACCTGGGAAGCTCGCCATTGAAATTCCTTGGCGCGATTCAGGAATTATGGACCATCAATTCGAGCCTCGGGATCGAGGCGGTACTGTGGCGCAAAAAGGTTCGATTCTTCGGTAGCACCCCTATTCAGACTTTTTTCGACGAGTCCGGCGAGTCGTCACGGTTATTTCGGATATGGTTCTTCCTGACTTATTTGATACCGTATTCGCTGTTGTTTTCGTCTAAATACTACTTATGGCGGTTATCGAACCCTTCAGTTGCGGACATCGCAGAAAAGCACTTCGTTTCGTTTCAGAATCAACGGCGCGGTGAACGGCTCGTGGGCAAAAAGCCAGTTCCGGAAACTAGCGGCCGAACGCTGGAGGTTGATGCTCCAAATAAACTCCTTGATGAGCTCTTCAATCTGAGACGTCAGTGCGCTGAGCAAAATACCAGTATCTCACAACTGCAAACGTTCATTCTCGACCGTGATCGCTGGATAAGCGATAGGGACGGCTGGATCAAAGAGCGTGATCAGTGGATCGAGGAGCGAGACGCCAGAATTCGGGTGCTGGAAACCTGCGGCATCGAGCACAACGCAAGTTCGGAAAGACCGGATGGCCGAAGCGCTGCCGAGGAACTCGCGCTGAATGACCGCAACGTTGCGCTTGATCGGCTGTCGGCAGAAGCCGAAGTGTTACGGCTGGAGTTGGCGGAGTCGAAGGAAGCGCGGGAAATTGAAAAGCAAGAACACGAGCGTTTAAGGGAGGAATTTGCAAACATCAACGCGCAGAAAGCAACGGAAGTCGCGTTGCGCGAGAAAGCAGAAAGCGATGCGGTGATGTTGAGTAGCAGGCTGGCGGCGCTAGAATTGCGCCATGACCGACTGCTTCATGCCGCGCGCATCGTAGCGTCATATCTGCAAAGTAGATTGGTCACAACCAGATGGCGCACCCGCCACCTTGTCGCGATGCTAAAACTTTGCGATTGACAGGGCCTGCGCCGCGCCGCCAATTAGGCGCGGCGCCAGCATCAAAACTCGACGACGACGAAATCGGCCTTGCCCACGTCGCACAGCGGGCAGCGCCAGTCGGCGGGGATGTCGTCGAAACGGGTTCCGGCAGCGATGCCATCGTCCGGCAGACCTTCTTCCTCGTTGTAGATCCAGCCGCAAATCAGGCAGACCCAGCTTTTGAATTCGATGACTTCGCTCACGACAGACTCTTGATTCGAAAGAAATAAACGGACCGCGTGCGTTCGAAGACGATGCGCGGCGCAGCGAGCCGGCATCTTACCGTAATCGGCGCGATCGTTCCCCGATCGCCGTAGGCAGGATGGTCCCGATTCCGGCGTGCCGAAAGCCCGGTGTATGCTTTTCGAGGCTCCGGCGCCGACTCGCGCCATCGACCGGTTTCACAACGTGGAGAAAACGATGAAGAAAAAGCTCTTGGGCGCGATGCTGACGGGCGCGGTCCTGCTCACCCAGTACGCCGGCGCGGCGCATGCGCAGGCGCGCGTCTATTTCGTCGAACCGAAGGATGGCGCGACCGTCACGAGCCCCGTGCACGTCAGATTCGGCGTCGACGGCATGTCGGTCGCTCCGGCGGGCACGATGACCGATGGAACCGGCCATCACCACCTGCTGATCGATAGCAAGCCGCTGCCCAAAGGCACCGTGATTCCCGCGAACGACACGTCGCTGCACTTCGGCAAGGGCCAGACCGAAGCCGACGTGAAGCTGCCGCCCGGCGATCACACGCTGACAATGCAGTTCGGCGACGGCGCGCACCGCTCGTACGGCCCCGAAATGAGCCAGACGATCAAGGTGCACGTGCAGTAAGTTGTTTCGGCACGACGCGAGGAAAGGCCGCCACGGAGCGCATCCGGGCGGCCTTTCGCGCTTGCTGGCGCTGCGCGCCTCGTCCGTTCGGCCAATGGCGGAGGCAGCGTGCGTGATCGCGCGCCGCGCCCGGTACAATGGCCGCTTCCATCGGTTGCTCGCGTGTTCGGCGCCGATTCTTCGCCATTCATCCGGTTTTCCCATGTCGCTTTATTCCATCTCGGACGCGCAGCTCGCGTTCGGCCACGTCGCATTGCTCGACCACGCCGACTTCTCGCTCGAAGCGGGCGAGCGTGTCGGGCTGATCGGCCGCAACGGCGCGGGCAAGTCGTCGCTTCTCAAGATCGTCGCGGGGCTCGCCGCGCCCGACGACGGGCTCGTCACGCGTCAGAGCGAGCTCACGACCGTCTACGTGCCGCAGGAACCCGAGTTCGATCTCGACGCATCCGTGTTCGATGTCGTCGCGTCCGGCCTCACCGAAGCGCGCGCGTTGCTCGACGAGTACGACGCCGTCGCGCACGCGCTCGCCGATACGCCCGAAGGCGCGAAGCACGACGAGCTGCTCGCGCGCATGAACGCGCTGCAGTCGGCGCTCGATACCCGCGACGCGTGGAACTGGCGCACGCGCGTCGCGACGACACTCGCGCAGATCGGTCTCGATGGCGATGCCCGCGCAGGCGATCTGTCCGGCGGCATGAAAAAGCGCGTGGCGCTGGCGCGCGCGCTCGTCGTTCAGCCCGACGTGCTGCTGCTCGACGAGCCGACCAACCACCTCGACTTCGACGGCATCCGCTGGCTGGAGGATCTGCTCGTCACGTTGCGCACGGGCCTGCTCTTCATCACGCACGATCGCGCGTTTCTGGATCGCGTGGCGACGCGCATCGTCGAACTGGATCGCGGTCGGTTGCTGTCGTATCCCGGCAATTTCAGCGCGTATCAGACGAGGAAGGCGCAACAGCTCGAAGTCGAGCAGATCGAACAGGCGAAGTTCGACAAGCTGCTCGCGCAGGAAGAAGTGTGGATCCGCAAAGGCGTCGAGGCGCGGCGCACGCGCAGCGTCGGACGCATCGCACGGCTCGTCGAAATGCGCAAGGAACGCGCCGAGCGCCGCAACGTGCAGGGCAATGTCAGGCTCGATGTCGGGCAGGGCGAGAAGTCCGGCAAGATCGTCGCTGAACTGACCGATGTGACCAAACGCTACGGCGAACGCACGATCGTCGACCGGTTCACGGCAACTGTCATGCGCGGCGACAAGATCGGTCTCGTCGGCCCGAACGGCGCGGGCAAGACCACGCTGCTCAAGCTCATCCTCGGCGAACTGCAGCCCGACGAAGGCCGCGTGCGGACCGGCACCAACATTCAGGTCGCGTATTTCGATCAGATGCGCGCACAGCTCGATCTCGACAAATCGCTTGCCGACACCATCAGTCCCGGCAGCGAATGGGTCGAAGTGAACGGCGTGAAGAAGCACGTCATGAGCTATCTCGGCGACTTCCTGTTCGCGCCCGAACGCGCGCGCTCGCCGGTGCAGTCGCTCTCCGGCGGCGAGCGCAATCGCCTGCTGCTCGCGCGCCTTTTCGCGCGGCCGGCGAACGTGCTGGTGCTCGACGAGCCGACCAACGATCTCGACATCCCGACGCTCGAACTGCTCGAAGAACTGCTGGCGGATTACGACGGCACCGTGTTGCTCGTGAGCCACGACCGCGCGTTCCTCGACAACGTCGTGACGTCGGTGTTCGCCGCGGAAGGCGGCGGCAAGTGGCGCGAATATGTCGGCGGTTTCTCCGACTGGCAGGTTCAGCGCGAACGTTCGGAGCGCATTGCCGAAGAAGCGGCGCGTCAGACCGCGAAGGACACGCCGAAAGACGATGCGCCGAAAGACAGCGCCGCCGGCCGCAATGCGCAGCGCACGGTGAAGCTGTCGTTCAAGGAACAGCGCGAACTCGAAGCGCTGCCGGGGCGCATCGCCGAACTCGAAGACGAGCAGAAGGTTATCGGCGCGCAACTCGAAGACGGCTCGATCTTCGCGAAGGACGCGAAGGAAGGCGCGCGTCTTTCCGAGCGACACGCGGCGATCGAAGAGGAGTTGCTCGTCGCCCTCGAGCGCTGGGAAGAGCTCGAAGCGAAGCGCAAATAGCGGCTCGCGCCCGCTGTGCGTGTGCTGAACGCATGTACGCGAACGAAGCGCGTTTTATCGCGCCGAGGTGGGCGCGGCGGGCGAAAACCGCTATTCTCCTAGCGCGGCTCGGATCGGCGGGCGTTTTTTTGCCTCGCTTTCAACGCATCCGGCCAGGCACAACATCAAGCATTTGCCGGCAGATCGGGCGTCATGTCGTGACATTCCGTCAGGCGTTCGAGAGCCGGATCAACGTTCAACTATGTCCACGAAAAAATCCAGCGCAATGGCGACAGGCACTGAACGAGGCAAGCGCCAGGTCATGAACGCCAAGGCAGCCGGCTACAGCGAAGCATCGATCAAGGTGCTCAAGGGCCTGGAGCCGGTCAAGCAGCGGCCCGGCATGTACACGCGGACCGAGAATCCGCTGCACATCATTCAGGAGGTGATCGACAACGCCTCCGACGAAGCGCTCGGCGGCTTCGGCAAGCAAATCACCGTCACCGTGCATCAGGACAACTCCGTGACCGTCGAGGACGACGGCCGCGGCATTCCTTTCGGGCTGCATCCGGAAGAAGGCGTGCCGGTCGTCGAGATCGTCTATACGCGGCTGCATGCGGGCGGCAAGTTCGATAAGGCCGCGGGCGGCGCCTATACGTTCTCGGGCGGTCTGCACGGCGTCGGCGTCTCGGTGACGAACGCGCTCGCAACCCGTCTCGAAGTCACCGTCTGGCGCGACAACAAGGTCGCGCAGCTTGCGTTTTCCAATGGCGACGTCATCGAAGAACTGACGACGCGCCCAGCCGAACGCGGCGCGAAGAAGAGCGGCACGCGCGTGCGTGCATGGCCGAATCCGAAGTATTTCGACTCGCCGAATCTGCCGCTCGGCGAATTGCAGCGCCTCCTGCGTTCGAAAGCCGTGCTGTTGCCGGGTGTCGAAGTGGTGCTCGTCATCGAGAAAACGGGCGAGCGTCAGACGTGGAAATACGAAGACGGTCTACGCGGTTATCTGCTCGAAGGCATGGGCGGCAGCGAACTGCTGATTCCGTTGTTCGAAGGCGAACGCTACGCGGAAAGCTCGAAGAACACCGAGGAAACCTTCGCGGAAGGCGAGGGCGCGTCGTGGGTCGTCGCGTGGACCGAGGAAGGCCCGCTGCTGCGCGAATCGTATGTCAACCTCATTCCGACGCCCGCGGGCGGCACGCATGAATCCGGTTTGCGCGACGGTCTCTTTCAGGCGGTGAAGAACTTCGTCGAGATTCACAATCTCCAGCCGAAGGGCGTCAAGCTGCTCGCGGAAGACGTGTTCGCGCGCGTGTCGTTCGTGCTGTCGGCGAAGGTGCTCGATCCGCAGTTCCAGGGGCAGATCAAGGAACGCCTCAATAGCCGCGATGCCGTGAAGCTCGTGTCGTCGTTCTCGCGGCCGGCGCTGGAGTTGTGGCTGAATCAGCACGTCGAATACGGCAAGAAGCTCGCGGAGCTCGTGATTCGCCAGGCGCAGGCGCGCACGCGCGCGGGCCAGAAGATCGAGAAGAAGAAGAGTTCGGGCGTCGCCGTGTTGCCGGGCAAGCTCACCGATTGCGAATCGACGGATATCTCCCGCAACGAACTCTTTCTCGTCGAGGGCGATTCGGCGGGCGGCTCCGCGAAAATGGGCCGCGACAAGGAGTTCCAGGCGATTCTCCCGTTGCGCGGCAAGGTGCTGAATACGTGGGAAACGGAACGCGACCGGCTCTTCGCGAACAACGAAGTGCATGACATCGCGGTGGCGATCGGCGTCGATCCGCACGGTCCCGACGATCAGATCGATCTGTCGAATCTGCGCTACGGCAAGATCTGCATTCTCTCCGATGCGGACGTCGACGGCGCGCACATTCAGGTTCTGCTGCTCACGCTCTTCTTCAAGCATTTCCCGCAACTGATCGAGCGCGGCCATGTGTGCGTCGCGCGTCCGCCGTTGTTCCGAGTCGATGCGCCCGCGCGCGGCAAGAAGCCCGCGCAGAAGCTCTACGCGCTCGACGAAGGCGAACTCGAAGCGATCCTCGACAAGCTGCGCAAGGACGGCGTGCGCGAAACGGCGTGGACCATCAGCCGCTTCAAGGGCCTCGGCGAAATGAGCGCCGAACAGCTCTGGGACACGACGATGAACCCGGACACGCGCCGTCTTCTGCCGGTCGCGCTCGGCGATCTCGGCTTCGATCTCACCGTTTCGCGCATGACGATGCTGATGGGCAAGGGCGAAGCGGCCTCGCGCCGAAGCTGGCTCGAAGAAAAGGGCAACGAAGTCGAAGCGGACATCTGACGCGAACGCATTAACACGGACATTCGATGGGAATCACAGACGATCTCTTCGCCGAACAGACTGCACCGGACGGCGAACAACTGACGCTCGGCGATTACGCCGAACGTGCTTATCTCGACTACGCGGTGAGCGTGGTGAAGGGCCGCGCGCTGCCCGACGTGTGCGATGGACAGAAGCCCGTGCAGCGCCGCATTCTCTACGCGATGAGCGAGATGGGCCTCGCGGCCAACGCCAAGCCGGTGAAGTCGGCGCGCGTGGTCGGCGACGTGCTGGGTAAATATCACCCGCACGGCGATCAATCGGCGTACGACGCGCTGGTGCGTCTCGCGCAGGACTTTTCGATGCGCTATCCGCTCATCGACGGCCAGGGCAATTTCGGCTCGCGCGACGGCGACGGCGCAGCGGCCATGCGATACACCGAAGCGCGTCTGACGCCGATCGCGCGTTTGCTGCTCGATGAAATCGATCAGGGCACGGTCGATTTCATGCCGAACTACGACGGCTCGTTCGAAGAGCCGAAGCTATTGCCCGCGCGCTTGCCGTTCCTGTTGCTGAACGGCGCATCGGGCATCGCGGTCGGGCTGGCGACGGAAATTCCGTCGCACAATCTGCGCGAAGTCGCGCAAGCCGCTGTCGCGATGATCCGCGATCCGAAGATCGGCCACGCGGGCTTGATGGAGAAACTGCCCGGACCGGATTTCCCCGGCGGCGGGCAAATCATTTCATCGCCGACGGAAATCTCGACGGCCTACGAAACCGGACGCGGCAGCCTGAAGGTGCGTGCGCGCTGGAAGATCGAGGATCTCGCGCGCGGCCAGTGGCAGGTCGTCATCACGGAATTGCCGCCGGGCGTGTCGAGCCAGAAAGTGCTCGAGGAAATCGAGGAACTCACGAATCCGAAGATCAAGCTCGGCAAGAAGACGCTCACGCCCGAGCAGGTGCAGACCAAGCAGTCGATGCTCGCGCTGCTCGACGCCGTGCGCGACGAGTCGGGCAAGGACGCGCCCGTGCGGCTCGTGTTCGAGCCGAAGTCGAGCCGTATCGATCAGACCGAGTTCGTCAACACGCTGCTCGCGTACACGAGCCTCGAATCGAACGCGTCGATCAACCTCGTGATGATCGGCTCGGATGGCCGGCCGCGTCAGAAGGGCATCGTCGAGATCCTGCACGAGTGGATCGGCTTTCGCTTCGTCACGGTGACGCGGCGCACGCAGCATCGTTTGGGCAAGGTCAACGACCGCATCCATATTCTCGAAGGACGAATGATCGTCTTCCTGAATATCGATGAAGTCATCCGCATCATCCGCGAGTCGGAGGAACCGAAGCAGGCGCTGATCGCGCGCTTCAATCTCTCCGACCGGCAGGCCGAAGACATTCTCGAAATCCGCCTGCGTCAGTTGGCGCGGCTGGAGGCGATCAAGATCGAACAAGAGTTGTCCGACTTGCGCGACGAAAAGACGAAGCTCGAAGAACTGCTCAACAGCGACGCCGCGATGAAGCGCGTGCTGATCAAGGAAATCGAAGCGGACGCGAAGCAGTACGGCGACGATCGCCGCACGCTGATTCAGCAGGAGAAGCGCGCGACGTTCGAGGCGCGTGTCGTCGACGAACCGGTGACGGTGGTCGTGTCGCAGAAGGGCTGGGTGCGCGCGCTGAAGGGCCACGGGCTCGATCCGGCGGGCTTCACGTTCAAGCAGGGCGACGGGCTGTACGCCGCGTTCCAGGCGCGCACGCCGGATTCGCTCGTCGCGTGGGGCAGCAAGGGTCGCGTGTATTCGGTGCCGGTTTCGGCGTTGCCGGGCGGACGCGGCGATGGCGTGCCGGTGACGTCGCTGATCGAGCTCGAATCGGGCACGCATCTGCTGCATTACTTCGCGGCGAATGCTGAACAACAACTGCTGCTGGCATCGAGTAACGGCTTCGGCTTCATCGCGAAGCTCGGCGACATGGTGAGCCGCCAGAAGGCCGGCAAGGCGTTCATGACGATCGATGAAGGCGCGGCACCGCTCGCGCCGATGCCCGTCATTCCGGGCGCAATCTATGTCGCGTGCTTGTCGAGCGCAGGCAAACTGCTCGTCTTCGGCATGGACGAGATGAAGACGTTGTCGGGCGGCGGTCGCGGCGTCATTCTGATGGGCCTCGATCCGAAGGAAACGCTGCGCCAGGCGCTCGCCATCGATGCGCGCGGCGTGATGATGATCGGCACCGGGCGCGGCGGGAAGGTGAGGGACGAGAAGCTCAGCGGATCGCAGTTGCAACTGCATCTCGGCAAGCGATCGAGAAAGGGAAGGGCGCCGGATTCGTCGTTGAAGGTGACGGAGCTGCGGCCGGTGTTCGAGGGGTGATGTTTCAATGGGGCGCCGCGCGCGCTCCATGACAGCATGAAGCCCGCTCAGTGCGGGCTTTTTATCGTCTGTCGTTCGCGAGATTCAGACATCAATCATTTCAACGCTTCTTGGCATCAGTCAGCCCAAGCTCTCGCAGCTGATGCGTGGCCAGTTTCGCGGGCTCGGCGAGGCGAAGATGCTCGAACTGCTCGCGCGCCTTGGTCGCAATGTGCAGATCGTCGTCGGTCCACCGCGGCGCTCGGCGAAGCCGGGGCGGGAAAGCTGCCCGGCGGCCGATATCCGTCACTAAGGCAAGCCTCGGACTGGCATGAGGCATCGGCAAAACATATCCCATTCGCGCGATCCTTAGGGTCACGAATAATCTGATTCTTTCGCGTGCCACGCTGTCATCGTCGAACAAAATCGGCCGGGCGGGGAACTCCACACTCCGCGCGTATTCCTATGCCTTGTGCCTGCACGTACTCAACAACTCAAATCAGCCCCGGAATACACAATGAACAAAGCCATCGAAGCGGCGCTCTTTCTGCATTTGCTCGGCGTCGCCGTTTGGATAGGCGGAATGATCTTCGCGCATTTCTGCCTGCGTCCCGCGCTCGGCGATCTCACGCCGCAACTGCGTCTTCCGCTTTGGGAGTCGGTATTCGCGCGCTTCTTCAACTGGGTGGGCGCCTCGGTGATCGTCATCCTGCTCACCGGCGGTTTCCTGCTCATGCAATTCGGCGGCGGTCATGCGGCGTGGCCGCTGCACGCGATGGCCGGTCTCGGCATCGTGATGATGCTGATCTTCGGTCACATCCGCTTCGCCGTTTTTCCGCGCATCCGCCGCGCGGTGCAGGCGCAGAACTGGCCCGATGGCGCGAGGGCGGTCGGCACCGTGAGAAGGCTCGTCGTGATCAATCTCGTGCTGGGCGTCGTGACGATCGGCACGGCGGTTCTTTCGCGCGGCTTCTGATTCGACCCGTCGCTTAAACGCCGCGCTCGTCGCTGAGCGCGGTGCTCGATTCGTGGCCGGCGTCCTTGCGCGATCGCGGGGCGTGTCCGCGCGGCCATCCGCATACGCCGAAACGGTCGAGCAGCGCCTGCACGCCATCCGCCGGCACCGGGCGAGAGAACAGGAAGCCTTGCGCTTCCACCGGCCCGAGCGCGGCGAGCCACGCAATCTGCTCCTCGCGCTCCGTGCCTTCGACAATCACCGTCAACCCGAGCGAGCGCGCCAGATTGACGATCGCCGACACCATCACGCAGACGCTGCGATCTTCCGGAATCGCCTGGATGAACGAGCGATCCACCTTCAGCGTATCGACCGAAAAGCGGTTCAGATACGACAGCGACGAATATCCCGTGCCGAAGTCGTCGAGCGCGATACGCACGCCCAGCCGCTTCAGCGCGACGATCTTCTCCTGCACGAGCTCCGGATACTCCACCATCACGGTCTCGGTGATTTCGAGCTCCAGCTTGTCGGGCGGAATGCCGCTCGCCTCGATCGCGCGCGCGACCGTCTCCAGCAAATCGCCGCGCCAGAACTGCACGGCCGAAATGTTCACGGCGAGCGACAGTCCCGTATACCCGTCGCGCTGCCATTGCGCGAGCTCCATGCACGCGGTGTGAATCACGAAATCGCCGACCGCGACGATCAGTCCTGTCGATTCCGCCACCGGAATGAACTCGTTCGCCGGAATGAGCCCGTGCTGCGGATGATTCCAGCGCACGAGCGCCTCGAAACCGGTGATGCAGCGGCGCGTCAGATCGATCTTCGGCTGATAGACGAGGAAAAGCTGCTGCTCCGTCAACGCGACGCGCAGTTGCTGCTCCCACTTCATCAAATGGTCCGCGCGATGCGACAACTGCGGCGAATAGAACTGATAGCAGTTCCGGCCCGCGTCCTTCGCGCTGTACATCGCGAGATCGGCCTTCTTCAGCAGATCGATTTCGCTCTCGTTCGACACGGAAAAGAGCGCGATGCCGATGCTCGCATGCAGCACGAACGCGCTGCCGCGCACGTCGAAGGGCGTGGCGAACATCGTCGAGATGTCGTCGGCGAGCGTGACGGCGCGTTGCTCGACGTCGTCGCCCTTCACGACGACCACGAACTCGTCGCCGCCGATGCGCGACAGCGTGCCGCTTTGCCCGACCGTTTCGGCGAGCCGCGACGCGGTCATCTGCAGGACGATGTCGCCGGCGTTGTGGCCGAGCGTGTCGTTGACGGTCTTGAAGTTGTCGAGATCGATGAAGAGCAGCGCCAGGCGCCCGATGTTTTCCGGCTGCGCCACGTCGAGCCTGAGCGCGCGCAGCGTCGAATACCGGTTGCGCAGGCCGGTGAGCAGGTCGTATTCGACGAGATGCGTCATCTCGCGCTCGCGCCCGAGCAGCTTGCCGATGAGGCCCGTCGCGACCGCGAAGAAGCCGAGCATCGCGAGCGAAATGAAGCTCGCCATCAGCAGATAGACATTGCGCGTGTGGTTGTAGTCGACCATCTCCTCGCGCTCGGACAGGCCGACGAGCACGCCGAGCGGATAGCCGTCGATATGCCGGTACGACACGATGCGCTTCACGTGATCGATCGGATCGACGTAGATGCCCGACGCGTGATCGGTCGTCGGATACACGCCGGTCGCGCTGAACGCGGCGTGCGAGCGATCGGCCGGGCCGCTGCGCGCGCTGCCTTTCGCCGGGGCGCTCGCGGCGGCATTCGCGGCGGCGCTCTCGGCCAGGCTGCCGCCCGTGCTGCGCGCGAGCACGGAGCCGTTGTCCGACACGACCGCGATCACGCCTTCGTGCCCGATCGACGCGACGTTGTAGAAGTCGTTCGTGAAATACGCCGGGTCTTCCGACACGACCACGACGCCCGCGAACGAGCCGTCCGGATGATTGAGCCGCCGCGTGATCTGCAGCGTCCAGAGCCCGGATACCCGCCCGCGCACCGGGCGGCTGATGTAGAGCAGATCGTCGTTCGAATGCGCGTGGACCTTGAAGTGTTCGCGGTCGGAGAGATCGATCGGTTTCGGATGCGGATCGGATGTATTGGCGATCAGCGTCCCGTATTCGTCGATCAGCGAAACCTGCACGAGCGTGTCGCTTTGCACGACGCCTTTTTCGACGGTGGCGATCAGATCGAAGTTGTCGGGCGACTTCTCGTACTCGTATTTGACGAAGCGCGTGATCTGGTCGACCTGGTGAATCGCCTTGATGGTGTGCTGTTCGAGCGCCGACGAAAGAATGGCGGCGGACGACATCGACTCATGCGTGGTCGCTTCGCGCTCGACCGACAGCCGGGCGAAGATCACCGCCCACAGCAGCACCAGCACGAAGGTGCCGAGCACGGGAATCGCGAGAAGCGCGCGCCGACGCCGCGCCGACGGCGCGCCGAGGACGGTGTCGGAAAAGGCGTGGGAGCGCGTGCGCTTCATGGGGTGTCCGTCGGCGCTCTGTCGCGTGGCGCCTTGCGTGCTGCGGACTGCGCGAGGTGGATGAAGCGATGCATGTTCTGAGGCGTTCGACCGAAACGAGTGAATATACCGCGCGCGGCGCACAGCGGATGATCGGCGGATATTTTCTCCGAGACCCGATCCACATCTCGATCCACCTCAGGTCCGCGCGCGACGGCCGTTCGGCGAGCCGTTTGCCGCTGCAGCGCCCGAAGCCCGGCATGAGCGAGACGGCGAGCATCCGGTGTCGTCGCGTGCATACGTTTGCGCTGCGGCGCGAGCGGCTCACCCTCACGACGCCTGTCGCCCGCCGATGTGAACCGCCATTGCGTTCCGATCCCCGATTGTTCAGATATTAACGAAGCCGCCGGGATTAAGAAAGGGGCCGCGCTTGGGGGTATACGCGCGGCGTCGGGCAGCGCGTAGGTCATTGTTTCAGATGCGGAATGTGCCGTCGATCACAGTTACCGAGGCGCCGCCGATCCAGATCGGTGCGCAGTCCGCCCCATCGTCATATTCGATGCTGACGCGGCCATCGCGGCCGAGCGCCGTGCCTTGTCTCACCGTGAAGCGCTGGCCGGGCCGCTGGTCCCGCGCGCGCAGCAGCGTCGCGAGCGCCGCGTTCGCGCTGCCCGTCACCGGATCTTCGATGTTCTCCGCGCCGAGCAGAATCACGCGCAATTCGAACGTCGCGGGTCCGCCGGCTTCGTGCGGCCCATACATGGCGATGCCGTGCGTGCCGACCTCGGCGACGAGCGCCGCGAGCGTTTCGCGCGCCGCGCCTTGCAGCGACGTCGCGAAACACTGCGCCGCGTCCTTCACGCGCACGACGAGCCACGGCACGCCGTTGTCCAAGGCGGCGGGCGGCGAACTGAAATCGATTACGGCGGGCGCGAGTGCGGCGGCGAGGCGCTCGCACTGCGCATCTGAAAGCGGTGCGATGGTGGCGGGCGGCGCGGCGAACGCCCACTCGCCGCCATCGGCATCGCCATTGGTATCGCCGCGTTGCGCGAGCTCCACGAGTCCGACGCCGCATTCCTGCACGAGCCGGCCGGGCGTCTTCGGCGTGTAACCGGCATCGATGAGCGCGTGCGCGCTGCCGAGCGTCGGATGTCCGGCGAACGGCAGTTCGACTGCCGTCGTGAAGATGCGTACGCGGTAGTCGGCGCGCGGATCGTTCGGCGGCAGGAGAAACGCCGTCTCCGACAAATTCGTCCAGCGGGCGATTTCCTGCATGCGCTCGGCCGTGAGGCCTTCGGCGTCGAAGATCACCGCGAGCGGATTGCCCTTGAATGGAACGGCTGTGAAGACATCGACCTGCTTGAACTGGACGGTGCGTGAGGACATGGTTTGGGAATGAGTTCGATGGAAGGGCCATTCTGCCCCCAATACACTCCGGCGCGGTCTGTGAAAGGCCGCGGTCCGCGCTTCACGTTGCGGTCTGGCGCCGGGCGCGAGCGACCAATGCGGCGGCAAGCCGCTTCGTCGGCGTTTCACCTTCGACGGTCGACAATGCGAAGTACGCGATCTCGCTGGCGATCGACTATCACCGATCTGAAGGGCGTCTCCGCCGCGGCATACGATTCGCTGACCTTCCGCGTCGCCGTGGTGCGCCCGATGGGGCTGGACCTCGAGTTCCAGAGCTTCGGCCGTCCGGCAAAGTAAGACTCACATGAAGTGACGTGACGCACGCCCCGTTCTCGCGGTCCGGAGACGGGGCGTTGTCATTGGTGCAGGCGTTGGTTCGCCTCCATGCAGAAGCGAAAGCGCGCCTTACGCGACTTCCGCGATCAGCTCGATCTCGACGCACGCGCCGAGCGGAATCTGCGCGACGCCGAACGCCGAGCGCGCGTGCTTGCCGGCATCGCCGAAGATTTCCGCGATCAGCTCGGACGCGCCGTTCGTGACGATGTGCTGCTCGGTGAAATCGAAGGTCGAGTTGACGAGGCTCATCACCTTGACGATGCGCTTGACCTTGTTCAGATCGCCGACGTGCGCGTGCAGCGTCGCGATCAGGTCGATGGCGACGCTGCGCGCCGCCGCCTTGCCTTCTTCCGTCGTGATGTTGTCGCCGAGCTTGCCGACGTGGACCTTGCCGTCCTTCTTCGCGATGTGTCCGGAGAGATACACCGTGTTGCCGCTCTGCGCGCTCATCACGTAAGCGGCGGCGGGCGCGCCCGCGACGGGCAGGTCGATGCCGAGTTCCTTCAGCTTGTCGTACACGTTCGATGCCATCGGTTGCTCCTCTAAACGTTGAAATCAGATGCTCGCGCGGATCAGCGCGCCGAGCTTCGCGACGCCTTCGTCGATCGTGGCGGGCGGCACCGTCACGAACGAAAGACGCATGGTGTTGTGTTCGGCTTCGTTGGCGAAGAACGGGCCGCCCGGCACGAAGGCCACATTCTGCGCGATCGCCTGTTCGAGCAGCTTCATCGAATCGATGTGTTGCGGCAGCTTCACCCACACGAACATGCCGCCTTCCGGCCGGTTCCATTCGACGCCCGCGGGCATGTGGCGTTCCAGTGCGTCGAGCATCGCGTTGCATTGATCGCGATAGAGCGCGCGGATCTTGGGAACGTGCGTGTCGAGGAAGCCGTCTTTCACCACCTCATAAACGATGCGCTGCGTGAGGCTCGGCGTGTGCAGGTCGGTCGCCTGCTTGGCCTGCACGAGTTTGAAGTGCAACTCCTCGGGCGCGATGATGTAGCCCACGCGCAGGCCCGGCGCCAGCACTTTCGAGAACGAGCCGAGATGCACGATGTGATCGGGCGCCATCGACAGCATCGTGGGCAGCGGCGCGCCCGCGTAGTCCAGCGCGCCGTAGGGATCGTCCTCGATCACCGGGAACGACGCTTTTTGAGCCAGCGCGGCGAGCGCGCGGCGGCGTTCGAGCGGCAGGCGGCGGCCGGTCGGGTTCTGGAAATTCGGCTGCGCGTAGAGCAGGCGCGCGTTCGCGGTGAGCGTGGCGTCGAGCGCTTCGGGGATCAGGCCCGATTCATCGGTCGGCACCTGCACGTAGTGCGGCTCGAATAGCGAGAACGACTGCAGCGCGCCGAGATACGTCGGCGTTTCGACGAGCACGCGGCTGCCCGGATCGACGAGCGTCTTGCCGAGCAGGTCGAGCGCCTGCTGCGAGCCCGTCGTGATGAGCACCTGCGTCGGACGGATATGCGCGCCGTTCACCGAATACCGCTTCGCGATCCACTCGCGCAGTGGCATGTAGCCTTCGGTCGCGCTGTACTGGAGCGCGGCGGCGGGCTGGTCGCGCAGGATGCGTTCGGAGGCGTGGCGCATTTCCTCGACGGGGAACGTCGCCGGCGAGGGCAGGCCGCCCGCGAACGAAATGACTTCCGGCCGCTCCGTGACCTTCAGGATTTCGCGAATCGCCGAACTGGTGAGCTTGCGAGCACGTTCGGAGAGTTGCCACGGCGTGGCGCGGAGATCGGCTTGATTCATGAAATGCCTCGATTGTCTCTGGGGTGATTTCTTATCGCGGAACGTACCGCAAACGTCGATTATCGCGCGAAGGCGTCATCTTGCGTGCGTC
The DNA here is from genome assembly GCF_023630985.1 of Caballeronia sp. ATUFL_F1_KS39. Taxonomy (NCBI): domain Bacteria; kingdom Pseudomonadati; phylum Pseudomonadota; class Betaproteobacteria; order Burkholderiales; family Burkholderiaceae; genus Caballeronia; species Caballeronia sp. ATUFL_F1_KS39. The sequence goes on from NZ_JALQDZ010000004.1 coordinate 202,790, forward strand.
GTGCCGGCAGCGACCACGGCCGGCTGCGGCGCGGCGCGCACGGCGGACTTGCGCCCGAGCACGACCGTCACGATGACGGCGGCCGCGTACAGCCACGTCGACCCGCTTACGTGCTCGCCGAAGAAGAGCGCGGAAAACGCCATCGTGAAGAAGATCTGCAGCAGTTGCACTTGCCCGACGCGCGCGATGCCGCCCATCGCGAGTCCGGCGTACCACGCGAAGAAGCCGATGAACTGCGAGAACAGCGTCACGTAGCCGAACGCGAGCCAGGTCTTGAGAGCGAGCGGTTCGGGATGCGTCGCGTGGCTGCCGAACAGTTGCGCCCACGCGAGCCAGCCGACCGGCAGCAGCAGGAACGGCGCCGAGAGCACGAGCGCCCAGCAGATGACCTGCCAGCCGCCCATCTGACGCGCGAGCCGCGCGCCTTCCGCATAACCGAGCGCGCCGATGCCGACCGCGACGAGCATCAGCAGGTCGCCGGCCTGCAGCCCGCCGCCGCCCGCCTGCAACGCGAACGCGACGACGATCCCGCTGCCCGCGATCGCGCTCGCCCAGAACGCCTTCGACGGCCGCTCGTGCGAGAGCCACGCGGCATAGATGGCGACGCACAGCGGCTGCAGGCCGTTCACGACCGCGCCGTGCGACGCGGGCACGGTTTTCATCGCCCACGCGGAAAACACCGGAAACGCGATGATGACGCCCAGCGCGACCACCGCGAGGCTCTTGACCTGCGGCCACGTCGGCAGCTTTTCGCGACGCCACAAAAGCAGCGCGGCGGCGGGAATGGCCGCCACGAGCGCGCGTCCGAGGCCGTTCAGGATCGGATTGACTTCCGCGACGACGATGCGCGTCATCGGCAGCGTCAGGCTGAAAATGACGACGCCGATCAGGCCGAGCAGCATGCCTTCGGTTTCGCGGGTCTTCATTGTGCGGTGTCTCCGTGGTCGGTCATGTCGGGTGAATCCGTTTTCTTCGGGCGACGTGGCTTCGATGCCGCCCGCGCCTCGGCCTGTTCCGCCGATTCGCCGAGCGTGAGCGTCGTGCCATCGGGCAGATCGAACTGCGCGACGAGCACCGGCGCGCCCGCCGTCTCCTCGACGCGCATCAGATGCGCCGCGCCGAGCCACGCGAGCTGCTCCGCCACGGCCCGCGCGCGCGGATGAAACCCCGTCAGCGAACGCAGCGCGATGCCGGTTTCCGCCAGCGCGCCGCTCGGATGACGCGGCGTGTCCCACTGAATCAGCGACGGCAGCACGCCATCGCCGGCGCCCTGCCACGCGGGGAACGCGCCGTCGTCGGGTACGGTCAGGCCCCAGGTATTGCCTGCGCGCGACATCGCCGCGACGGGCGCGATGCGCTCCGGATACTGCTCGCGCCAGCGCGCGAGCGACTTCGGCCGGTCCACGCGCGCGACCCAGTGCACGAGCTGCGGTCCGTGCTCGTCGAGGCGGCGCTGCATCGACGGATCGTCGAGTGCGAAAAGGCGTGGCCGCGCTGCTTCCGCATTCGCCGCCGGATCGATCGCGATCACTTCGAGATACGCGCCGCCCCACAGATTCAGCAACCGGTTATGCGTGCCCATCAGCGGATGCGCGCCGCCGGGCGCGGTTTCCACGCCGAATTTCGCGGCGACGAACTGCGCGCCTTCTTCCAGCGTGCGTGCGGCGATTACGAGGTGATCGAGTTTCAGTCGATGGTCGGTCATGACGGGCAAAGCGATAAAAAGGGCCGATAGCATAGCGCTTCGTTCGCACGCGACGCGCAGCCCGAAAGCAAAATGTAGCCGCTTGCACCGGAACAGTAACGGTACAATCGGCCCCATACTATTCGGTACACTTTTTGACGGCCCAGTCACGCTGCGCGCCGCAGACCGGAGGCCCGCATGTCCGTTCCGCTCGATCAGATTCCCGCCCCGCACGACGCCGCGCAGCTCACGCTCGTCGATCAACTGGTGCAATGGGGGCGCAGGCGCATCGACGAGCGCGTGTTTCGTCCGGGCATGCGGATGCCGTCGATCCGCAAACTCGCGCTGGATAAAGGCGTGTCGCGCTTTACCGTGGTCGAGGCGTACGAGCGGCTCGTCGCGCACGGCTATCTCGATTCGCGGCGCGGCTCCGGTTTTTACGTGCGCGAGCGCATCGCGCCGACGCTCGTCGCGAAGGGCGAGACGCCCGCCGTCGCGGCGGATCGCGAGCCGGTGCAGAACACCATCGACGTGGTCTGGCTGCTGCGCAACATGCTGCATACGTCCAGTCCTGAAAAAGGGCCGGGGCTCGGCTATTTGCCGGGCCGCTGGCTCGACGGCGAATTGATCACCAACGCGCTGCGCTCGCTGTCGCGCCAGAGCGGGGCGCAGATGCTGGGCTTCGGCACGCCGCAAGGGTTTTTGCCGCTGCGCCAGCAGTTGCAGACGCGGCTCGAGGAACTCGAGATCGGCGCGTCGGCGGCGCGGCAGATCGTGCTCGTGTCGGGCATCACGCAGGCGATCGATCTCATTTCTCGTCTCTATGTGAAGCCGGGCGATGCCGTGATCGTCGGCGATCCGGCGTGGTTTCAGATGTTCGGCCGCTTCGCTTCGCAAGGCGCGCGGCTCGTCGGCATGCCGTACACGCCCGACGGCCCCGATCTCGATGCGCTGGAGACGCTCGTCGCGACCTGGCGGCCGAAGATGCTCATCATCAATTCGGTGCTGCAGAATCCGACCGGCACGTCGCTGACGGCGGCGCAGGCGTACCGCATCCTGCAACTCGCGCAGGAATACGACTTCATCGTCGTCGAGGACGATGTCTACGGCGATCTGTGTCCCGCTGGCTTTCCCGCGACGCGCCTCGCATCGCTCGATCAGTTGAAGCGCGTGATCTTCCTCGGCAGCTTTTCGAAGACGCTCGCGGCGAATCTGCGCGTCGGGTATATCGCGGCGGCGCCGGAAGTCGCGAAAGCGCTCGCGGATCAGAAGATGCTCGTCGGCATGACGAGTCCCGAGCTCAACGAGCGCGTCGTCTACAAGGTGTTGACGGAAGGGCATTACCGGCGTCACGTCGAGCGGCTGCGGGCCCGGCTCGACGGCGTGCGCGACAAGACCGCGCGCATGCTGGAAAAAACCGGCCTCAGACTTTTCGCGCCGCCGGCTGCGGCGGGCATGTTCCTGTGGGCGGACGCGGGCATCGATTCCGATGGACTCGCGGCAGCCGGACACGAAGCCGGCTTTCTGCTGACGCCCGGCAGCCTGTTTTCGCCGCATCAGTCTCCGACGACGTGGATGCGCTTCAACATCGCCAATTGCGGCGATCCGGCCTTGCCCGCCTTGCTGTCGAACTATCTGGAAAAGGCCGCGCGGCGCAGCGCCTAGCGGCGCCGTCCGGCAAGCCTTGGCAGATTGCGGCGCGCGGCGGGCGCGCGGATGAACTCCGCGAGCACGGTCTCATAGAGCGCGAGCGCGCCGGGCGTATGCCGGTAGCGATGCTCGTAAAGGCGGTTTTGCCCGTCGCAGAACTTGAGCGCGAAATAATCCGCGAGCAGGTTGCCTTGCGCTTCCATGTTGTAATCGCAGAGGCGCTTGTCATCGGCGAGCGTGTACGCATACCGCAGGCCGATGCGAATCGCGCCGCGCAGCCGCACCGGATAGCCGAGCTGGAATTGCCAGACATGCGTCATCTCGTGGATGAACCACATGCGGTCGGCGATGTCGCAGGCGGAGAAGTCGTCCTGAAAACATCCGCGCGGAAAATAGAGGTTGCCGTTCGGCGCCATCGCCGTGCGGCGCGGCTGCAGGCCGAACGGCAGATAGGCGCGCGCGTGCACGCGCACCCGCGAATAGTCGATGGCGTCGCGGAAGATCGAACGGGCGATGTCGATCTCGCCGGGTGTGAGTGCGCGGGCGGTGCGGTGCATGCAGGCATCATAACGGCGTGCACATCGCTCTTGAAATCGAGCGGCGCGCCCTTATATCGGACGAATTCGGCCAACACGGCCAACGCATCCGCATCAACGAAATCAAAGAGGAACCGACATGGCGCAAGAAACCATGAGCTTTCAGGCAGAAGTGAAGCAGCTTCTGCATCTGATGATCCATTCGCTCTACAGCAACAAGGAAATTTTCCTGCGCGAGCTGATTTCCAACGCATCCGATGCCGCGGACAAGCTGCGCTTCGAAGCCATCGAGAACAGCGCGCTCTACGAGAACGATCCGGATCTGCGCATCCGCGTGTCGTTCGATAAAGCCGCGCGCACGGTCACCATCGACGACAACGGCATCGGCATGAGCCGCGACGAAGCGATTTCGCACCTCGGCACGATCGCACGTTCGGGCACCAAGGAATTCTTCTCGAAGCTCTCCGGCGACCAGCAGAAGGACGCGGCGCTCATCGGGCAGTTCGGCGTCGGCTTCTATTCGGGTTTCATCGTCGCGGACAAGATCACGGTCGAGACGCGCCGCGCCGGTCTTGCGGCGAACGAGGGCGTGCGCTGGACGAGCGCGGGCGAGGGCGATTTCGAAGTCGAGGACATCGAGCGCGCGCAACGCGGCACGACCATCACGCTGCATCTGCGCGCGGACGAGGACGAGTTCCTGTCGACGCATCGTCTGAAGTCGATCATCCAGAAGTATTCGGATCACGTCGCGCTGCCCATCCTGATGAAGAAGGAAGAGTGGGACGCCGAAAAGAGCGAGATGGTCTCGAAGGACGAGGACGAGACCGTCAACCAGGCGAGCGCGCTCTGGACGCGTCCGAAGAACGACATCACGGACGAGCAGTACAAGCAGTTTTATCAGCACGTTTCGCACGATCACGACGAGCCGCTCGCGTGGACGCATAACCGCGTCGAAGGCCGCAGCGAGTACACGCAACTGCTGTACGTACCGAAGCACGCGCCGTTCGATCTGTGGAACCGCGAGCATCGCGGCGGACTGAAGCTCTACGTGAAGCGCGTGTTCATCATGGATGACGCCGAGCAACTGCTGCCCGCGTATCTGCGTTTCGTGAAGGGCGTCGTCGATTCCGCCGATCTGCCGCTCAACGTATCGCGCGAAATCCTGCAGGAAAGCCGCGACGTGAGGGCGATTCGCGAAGGCGTGACCAAGCGCGTGCTGTCGATGCTCGAAGAGCTCGCGACGTCTTCGGCCGAAGCCACCGAAGACGCCGACAAGCAGAAGTACGCCACGTTCTGGAACGAGTTCGGGCAAGTGCTGAAGGAAGGCATCGGCGAGGACTTCAGCAATCGCGAGCGCATCGCGAAGCTGGTGCGTTTCGCATCGACGCACAACGACAGCAACGAGCAGAACGTGTCGCTCGCGGACTACGTTGCGCGCATGAAGCCCGAGCAGACGAAGATCTATTACGTCACCGCCGATAGCTGGCAGGCCGCGAAGAACAGCCCGCATCTCGAAGTGTTCCGCAAGAAGGGCGTCGAAGTGCTGCTGCTGACGGACCGCGTCGACGAGTGGATGCTGTCGTTCCTCAATGAGTTCGATGGCAAGCCGCTGCAGAGCGTCGCGCGCGGCGACCTCGATCTCGGCGCGCTCGACGACGAGGAAAAGCAGCAGCAAGAGAAGGTCGGCGAGGAAATGAAGCCGCTCGTCGAGAAGATGAAGGAAGCGCTCGAAGGCAAGGCGAAGGACGTGCGCCTCACGTTCCGTCTCACCGATTCGCCGAGCTGTCTCGTCGCGGATGAAGGCGACATGAGCGGTTATCTGCAACGCATGCTGAAGGCAGCGGGGCAGAACGCGCCGCAAGCGGAACCGATTCTCGAAGTGAATCCTGAGCATCCGCTGGTGAAGTCGTTGAATGCGGATAACGCCAATTTCGTCGACTGGTGTCATCTGCTGTTCGATCAGGCGTTGCTGGCCGAAGGCGGCGCGCTGGAGGACCCGGCGAGCTTCGTGAAGCGCACGAACGCGTTGTTGCTTGCGCGGTAAGTCCTTGCAGGTGATTTGAATGAACGCGCCGCCGGGGAACCGGCGGCGCGTTTTTTACTTGCTCTTGCGTTCCTTGTTCGACTGAGCGATGAGCGATGCCGCCATCCTTCGGGTCTCTTCCGAATACTTCGGGCTTCTCAATGCTTGCGATGCCTTGTGTTCCATTGCCGCGCCGGTCTGTTTGTTCGTGTGGCGCTGCGCGAGAACCGATCCCGCGAAGCTCTTCGCAATCTTCGATGCGTGCGGATCATGCAATGTCTTTTCGGCGATCTCGGTGACTGCTTTCGACGACTGTTTCTTGTTGATTGTCATAGTCTTGTTTCATTCATTCTTCGTCTGGACGCCGCGCCTCGGTGATGCAGTGTTCGCGGCCAATCCCCTTATATCCGTGGATGGCGAGCAATTCCAGCCGAAACGTCCGAATAGCGGGTGCCTCTATAATCCGCCGCATGCTCACGCCCAACGATCCCATCGACGCACACTGGCGCGTCGTCCCGCTTGCCTCGCTCACCGACGCTCAAAAGGACTGGCTCACGCGCGGCGGCTCGCTGACCGCGCATCTGCGCACGCTCGGCGCGGTGACGGTCGAAGTGACGCGCGAAGCCGTCGATATGCCGTGGCGCGACGAATGGCGCGCGCTCGATGTCACGCCGCGCACGCCCGTCTGGACGCGCGAAGTCACGCTCAAGGTCGATGGCGAGCCGTTCGTCGTCGCGCATAGCGTCGTGCCGCTTTCGCACAGCACGGGTATCTGGCAATCGATGCGCCGTCTGCGCACGCGTCCGCTTGCCGAACTGCTTTATAGCGATGGCAGCGTGTCGCGCTCGGCGCTCGTCAGCAGAAGGATCACCGCGCGGCATCCGCTGCATCGGCTGGCATCGGCGCATGGGGAAAGCGCGCATGCGCTCGTCGCGAGGCGATCAGTGTTCAAGCGTCACGGCGCGCCGCTGATGGTCACCGAATGCATGCTCGATGCGCTCTGGACGCGCCTCGACGTATCAGCCGCGAAAAAGCACCATTGGGAACACGCGCGTTCGCTCGAACATCTGAGCTCGCATGCGAAGCGCGTCGCGCACGGCGAGGCGAAATGAAGCTCGCGGGATTCGAACCGGTCGGCGATGACGCCACGCACACCCTCATCCTCGGCAGCTTTCCGGGCGTCGCATCGCTGGCGGCGACGCAGTATTACGCGCATCCGCGCAATCAGTTCTGGCGGCTCGTCGGCGCGGCGATCGGGGAATCGCTGCACGAACTGAGCTACGACGAACGTCTGGCGCGCGTGAAGCAGCACGGCATCGGCTTATGGGACGTACTCGCCGCGTGCGAACGCGAAGGCAGTCTCGATGCCGCGATCCGCAACGCATCGCCCAACGACTTCGCCGTGTTCCGCACGCGCTTCCCGAACTTGCGCAAGGTCTGCTTCAACGGCAAGACCTCGGGCAAGTTCGCGCCCGTCCTTGCAGCGGCAGGCTACGCGACGCTCGTGCTGCCGTCGTCGAGCGCGGCCAATGCTATCCTCTCGTTCGATCAAAAATTGCGCATCTGGCGCGACATCCTCACCGCACAATGACGAATCTCATCAAGCGCGCGTCGGCCGAAGCCCGCGCGTTCGGCCGCAAGAAAGACAACGCCAAATCGAAGCGCAATCGCGACGATGACGAGCTCGCGAACGCCCCGCGCATCGAGGCGCCGCGCAAGCCGCGCTTCGCGCCCGTGACGTTCTCGGAAGAGGGCGGCGTGCGCTATCTGCATTTCGGCACCGAATGGGTGCAAGGCGCGATGCGTTTGAAGAAGCCCGATCACATCGAGCTCGAATACGCGCAGCAGATGATGGCGTGGCTGCTCTTCATCGAAACGCCCGAGCGCATTGTGCAGCTCGGGCTCGGCGCGGCCGCGCTCACGAAGTTCTGTTACCGCTTTCTCAAGCGCGCGAAGGTCGAAGCGGTCGAACTGAACCCCGCAGTCGTGATCGCCGCGCGCGCGATGTTCGAACTGCCCTATGACGACGCGCGCCTCACCGTCACCGAGCGCGACGCGTGGGAGTTCGTCAACGATCGCGCGAACCACGGCACGATCGGCGCATTGCAGATCGATCTCTACGACGCCACCGCGCGCGGCCCCGTCCTCGACAGCGTGTCGTTCTATCGTGCGTGCCGCGCGTGTCTCACGCCCGAGGCGGGCGTCGTCACGATCAATCTGTTCGGCGATCATCCGAGCTTCGTGCGCAACATGCGGCATCTGAACGAAGCGTTCGATCATCGCGTGATCGCGCTGCCCGAAGTGCACGACGGCAATCGCGTCGCGCTCGCCTTCGCCGGTCCCGCGCTCGACGTGCCATTCGCCGCGCTCGAAACGCGCGCGAAGCTCATCGAAGCCCAACTCGGCCTGCCCGCGCGCAAGTGGGTGAAGGGTCTCGCCGAAAGCGCGGGCATCCCGACGACGGGTTCGTTCTCCATCTGACCGAACATGCATCGGGCCGGAACGTGCGTTCTGGCCCTTTCGCGGCCATCACAGAAGCAAGCAGAGAAATCAGCGGAATCTGAATAGTCGGGATTCTCCCTGATTTGAGCGCTATTTATCGGTCCATATACTCCCTCTGTTATTTCGGGGCGCTTCAAGCGGCATGTCTACCCGACGACCGGCATCCCGCCGGGCTCGCAATAACGACAAAACAAGAGGAGACCGTTCATGGCTCACGAAGCTACGACCGGCACCGGACAACCGCGCAACAAGCATTGGCTGTGGCTTCTGATCCTTCCGTGGATCGGTGTGGTCTGGGTGCCTTTCTACAACAAGATCGAGCCCGTTCTGTGGGGCTTTCCGTACTTCTACTGGTATCAGCTGCTGTGGGTGCTGATCAGCGCCGTCATCACCGCCGTCGTCTATAAGAAGACGAAGGCGCTGCCCTCGGGACGAAAGAACGGAGGCGCGCGATGATGAACACCACCGCAACCTTCGTCTTCGTCCTCTTCTTCGTCGGCGTCACGATTCTCGGCTTCATCGCCGCGCACTGGCGCAAGGGCGATCTCGCCCAGCTCGACGAATGGGGCCTCGGCGGACGCCGCTTCGGCACCATCGTCACGTGGTTCCTGCTCGGCGGCGATCTCTATACCGCCTACACGTTCGTCGCGGTGCCGGCGCTCGTGTTCGGCGCGGGCGCGACGGGCTTCTTCGCGCTGCCGTACACGATCCTCATTTATCCATTCGCGTTCGTCGTGTTTCCGAAGCTCTGGAGCATCGCGAAGCGTCACGGCTATGTGACCGCCGCCGACTTCGTGCACGCGCGCTACAACAGCCGCATGCTCGCGCTCGCCGTCGCGCTGACGGGCATCGTCGCGACCATGCCGTACATCGCGCTGCAACTCGTCGGCATCGAAGTGGTGATCGGCGCGCTCGGCTTCTCGACGCAGGGCTTCGTCGGCGATCTGCCGCTCATCATCGCGTTCGCGATTCTCGCCGCGTACACGTACACGTCGGGCCTGCGCGCACCCGCGATGATCGCCGTGGTGAAGGACGTGCTGATCTACGTCACCATCATCGCCGCGATGATCGTGATTCCAGCGCAGCTCGGCGGCTTCGGCCATATTTTCAGCACCGTGCCGCCTGAAAAGCTGCTGCTGAAAGCGCCCGATGCCGCGAGCCTGAACGGCTACAGCGCGTACGCGACGCTCGCGGTCGGCTCGGCGCTCGCGCTCTTCCTGTACCCGCACTCGGTGACGGCGATTCTGTCGTCGAATTCGGGCAACACGATCCGCCGCAACATGTCGCTTCTGCCGGCGTACTCGCTCGTGCTCGGCCTGCTCGCGCTGCTCGGCTACATGGCGCTCGCCTCGGGCGTGAAGGACATGCCGGAATACGCGCAGTACTTCAAGGCCTACGGCGCGAACTTCGCCGTGCCGGCGCTGTTCCTGCACTACTTCCCGTCGTGGTTCGTGGGCGTGGCGTTCGCGGCGATCGGCATCGGCGCGCTGGTGCCGGCGGCGATCATGTCGATCGCGGCGGCGAACCTGTACACACGCAACGTGCATCGCGAGTTCGTCAACACGAACATGACGCCGGAGCAGGAGACCAACGTCGCCAAGCTCGTGTCGCTGATCGTGAAGGTCGGCGCGGTGGTGTTCATTCTCGCGCTGCCGCTCACGTACGCGATCCAGCTGCAACTGCTCGGCGGCATCTGGATCATCCAGACGCTGCCCGCGCTCGTGCTCGGCCTCTATACGCGCGTGCTCGATCATCGCGGCTTGCTGATCGGCTGGGCGACGGGCATCGGCGTCGGTACGTGGATGGCCGTGTCGCTGCAACTCAAGGGCTCGATCTATCCGCTGCATCTGTTCGGCTATGTCGTGCCGGGCTACGCGGCGGTGTGGGCGCTGATCGCGAACCTCATCGTTTCGATCGTCGTGAGCGTGCTCGTGCGCGTTCTCGGCCTCAAGCGCTCCGACGACCGCACGCGTCCGGAAGATTATCTGGACATCGTGGAAGGCTGATTCCGGCCGTCGCGCACCTGCCCGGCGCGGCGCGCGAAAAGCTGGTAAAACGCCCGTAACAGGCTTCTCGCCTTTGCGGGCGTTTTTTTGGACAGCCTTCGTGTGAGCGAACCATGCTTTCTCCGACATCGACGTCAATCAGGCGCGGCCGTCTCTCACGCCTCGTTCACTGGGTCACGTCGCCGTACTTCCGATACCGGCACGCGAACCTGATCCACGGGCTGCGCGTCGGCCTTGCCGTGGCGATGTCGATCGCCGTCACGACGGGCGTCGACATGCCGCACGGCATCTGGGCGACGGTGTCGGTGCTCGTCGTGATCGGCGGGCTGCAGCACTACGGCAACATCCGCAAGAAGGCCGCCGAACGCGCCATCGGCACGACGCTCGGCGCGGGCTTCGGCCTCGTGCTGATTCTCGCGGAGACGCTGACCGGCTCGCAGATGGTGTTCTTCGTGCTGATGTGCCTGGTCGCGGGCGGCTGCGCGTATTACGCCATCGGCAAGCCGGGCTATGTCGCGCTGCTCACGGCGATCACGATGGTCATCGTTTCCGGGCACGGCGACTTGCCGCTTTCCACGGGTTTGTGGCGCACGGCCAATGTGATGATCGGCGTCGTGATCGCGCTCGCGTTCTCGTTCGTGCTGCCGCAATACGCGACGTATTCGTGGCGCTACCGTCTCGCGGACAATCTGCGCGAATGCGCGAGGATCTACGGCGCTTTATTGGATGGCACGCCGCTCGTCGCCGAGGACACGGCGCGCCGCATGTATGCGATGAGCCAGCGGCTCGTGCAGGCGCGCGCGCTGATGGAGTCGGTCGCGAAGGAAACCGATGTGCCGATGGCGCGGCTGGAAGAGATCCAGCGCCTGCATCGCTCGATTCTCGCGGCGCTGGAAATGCTCGTGACGTCGATGCCGGAAGTCTCGGGCGCAACGCCCAGCCGTTTTGCGATTGCGTGCTCGCCGGGCGAATACGCGGTGCGCGGACAGCTCCTGCAGATGGCGCGCGCGCTGCGCTTCGGGCGCGTCGGTTTGCTGTATCGCGCGATGGATGCGTCGGGCGCGCCGCAATCGATCGCCGCCGACGACGAGAACGCGACGACGCAGGGCATGCACTGGCTCGCGATGCGTTTCGTCGAGCAGGTGGATCGCTTGCGGATGCGGCTGTCGGAAATCGAGCGGCAGTGGAATATCGAAGGGGCGCGGCCGCTCAATCCATGAAGCAGTGAATGCTCAGGCTGCCTGCACTTCGGCTTCGTGCACCACGTTGATGAGCCAGGGCACGCCGAAACGATCCGTCAGCATGCCGAAGCCTTGTGTCCAGAACGTGGATTGCCACGGCGTGAGCACGTTGCCGCCTTCGGCGAGCATGTTGAAGATGCGCTCGCCGGATTGCGCGTCGTCCGCGGCGATCGACAGCGTGAAGCCCGAATAGTCCTTGCGCGGCTGACCATAGCGGCCGTCGGACACCAGAATCGCGTTCGGGCCGACGCAGAATACCGCATGCATGATCTTGTCTGCCCAGTCGGGCGGGGCGTTGCCGCCGTCCGGCGCATCGCGGAAGCGCACCAGCGCGGCGATCTGCGCCCCGAACGCGGCCTGATAGAGTTCGAGCGCCTCGGCGCAGTCGCCGTTGTAGAAGATATAGGTATCCAGTTGCATGACCGAATGACTCCGTGCATATAAAGCGGACATGCCGCCAGAGCCCGAAAGTCTATTGCAACGGCGTCCTACGTCGACTCGGAAACGGTCAAATTACGTCAAGAAGCAGCGAAATGGAAAAAACCGCAAATCGCACCAGTGATCCGGCGCGATTCGCGGTTCTGTTTTCAGCGCGCTTATTGCAGCGCGGTGATCAGCTTTTCGAGCTTGATCGCATCGGCGGCGAAAGCGCGGATGCCTTCCGCGAGCTTTTCGGTCGCCATGGCGTCGTCGTTGACGAGGAAGCGGAACGTCGGCTCGTCGACGGCGATCTTCTCCACGTTCTCGTTCTTCACGCTCTCCGGCGAGAGCTTGCGCTCGACCTTTTCGTTGCTGTCGGCGAGTTTCTTCAGCAGATCGGGGCTGATCGTGAGCAGGTCGCAGCCCGCCAGTTCGGTGATCTGACTCACCGTGCGGAAGCTCGCGCCCATGACTTCCGTCTTGTAGCCGAACTTCTTGTAGTACGAGTAGATGCGGCGCACCGACTGCACGCCCGGATCGTTCGCGCCGCCGTTTTTCACTTCGTCCCATTCCGCGCCGGCCGACTTCTTGTACCAGTCGTAGATGCGGCCGACGAACGGCGAAATAAGCTGCGCGCCCGCTTCGGCGCACGCGACCGCTTGCGCGAGCGAGAAGAGCAGCGTCATGTTGCAGTGAATGCCTTCCTTCTGCAGCACTTCGGCCGCGCGGATGCCTTCCCACGTCGACGCCAGCTTGATCAGCACGCGATCACGACTGATGCCCGCGTTCTCGTACAGCTTGATGATGTCGTGCGCCTTGTCGATGGACGCTTTCGTGTCGAACGACAGGCGCGCGTCGACTTCGGTGGACACGCGGCCCGGAATGATCTTGAGAATCTCGGTGCCGAACGCGACGAGCAGATTGTCGATGATCTGCGGCATCGGCTTCTTCGCGTGCTCCTTGACGGTCTTTTCGAGCAGCGGCTTGTAGTCGTCCTTCTGGACGGCCTTCAGGATCAGCGACGGATTGGTCGTCGCGTCCTGCGGCTTGAATGCGATGAATTGCTGGAAGTCGCCCGTGTCGGCGACGACGGTCGTGTATTGCTTGAGCTGGTCGAGAGCGGATGTCATGTCGAGTCTCAGACGCGTGGCGTCTTGTCAAATTGCGGTAAACAACCCGCGGATTGCCCATGATTGCGACGCCGCGCGGCGACTTCGTTCGCGCGGCGCGCCCCTGAATTCATTTTCCCATTCTAGTCCCGAGCGCGGCGAACGCGCTGATACCGTGCGCGCACGCACGCGGCGTGCCGGAATTCGACCGGCGCGCCGCCTCGCGCGTTCAATCGCGTCCAAGCGCGTTCAGTCGCGTTCAATCGGCCGCGTAAGCGAGCTCGTGCCAGCGCCGCACCGTGCCCGAGCCCAACTGGCCGCGCGCGAAACGCATCTTGCGCACTTCGTCGAGCGCGTGCGCGTCTTTCGCCGGATCGCCGCAGTTCATCTTCAGGACGACGTCCTGGACGTGCCCGGCGTCGTCGAGCAGCACGCGCACGATCGTCTTGCGCTTAGGTGCGGTGCCAGGCGGCGTGGAGCGCGCCAGCAGTCTGTCGATCAAAGCCATGACGGAAATGCCAAAAACGATTGCGGAAGCATCGGCCGGAAATCGGGGCCGATTCCGCCATTGTAGGCTGCGTCAGGCGCGTCTGGCATTGAGCACGACATGCGTCACAACGCCCGCGATCAAGCCCCAGAACGCGGAGCCGATCGACAGCAGCGTGAGGCCCGACGCCGTCACCATGAACGTGACGAGCGCGGGCTCGCGTTGACGCGCGTCCTGCATCGCGTTGGCGAGGCCGCTCATGATCGAGCCGAAGAGGGCGAGCGCCGCCACCGACACGACGAGCTCCTTCGGAAACGCCGCGAACAGCGCCGCGATGGTCGCGCCGAACGTGCCCGCGAGCAGATAGAACACGCCGCACCAGACGGCCGCCGTGTAGCGCTTGTCGCGATTCTCGTGCGCCTCGCGGCCGGTGCAGATCGCGGCGGTGATGGCGGCGAGATTCACGCCGTGCGAGCCGAACGGCGCGAGCACGAGCGACGCGAGGCCGGTCGTCGAGATGAGCGGGGCGGAAGGCGTCGTGTAGCCATCGGCGCGCAACACGGCGATGCCTGGCACGTTTTGCGAGGCCATCGCGACGACGAAAAGCGGAATGCCGATGCTGATCGCCGAGGCGATCGAGAACGCGGGCATCGTGAAGACGGGATGCGCGAGCGCCACATGAAAGCGCGAAAAGTCGAGCAGCCCGAGCGCGCCCGCGACCGCGATGCCGACGACGAGCGTCGCCGGGATCGCGTAGCGCGGCAGGAAGCGCTTGCCGGTGAGATACGTGAAAAACATCACGATGACGAGCGAGGTGCGATGCTCGGCGGCGCGAAAAATCTCGATGCCGATCTCGAACAGGATGCCCGCGAGCAGCGCGGCGGCGATGCCCGACGGAATGCGCTTCATCAGCGTGTCGAACCAGCCGGTCAGGCCGACGGCGGTCAAGAGCACCGCGCAGACGATGAACGCGCCGATCGCATCGGCGTAGGCGACGTTCGGCAGCGACGAGACGAGCAGCGCCGCGCCCGGCGTCGACCATGCGACGACGATCGGCGCGCGATAGCGCAGCGACAGGCCGATCGTGCAGACCGCCATGCCCATCGAGAGCGCCCAGATCCACGAGGAAATCTGCGCATCGGACAAATGCGCGGCCTGGCCCGCCTGGAACATCAGGACGAGTGAACTGGTGTAGCCGGTCATCATCGCGACGAAACCGGCGACGATCGTGGAGAGCGACGTATCAAAGAGGAAACGCGGCGCGGCGGGCGCCGGAGCGGAAGCTTTCATTCGGGTGTCTCGATTACTTCGACAGGGCGCGCATGGCGGTTTCGAGGCCGGCCATCGTCAGCGGATACATGCGATTGCCGAGCACGTTGCGGATCGCGGAGATCGACTGGCGATATTCCCATAGCCGCTCGGGCTCGGGATTGAGCCATGCGTGATGCGGGAATTGATCCGCGAGACGGCGCAACCACACCGCGCCGGCCTCGGCATTGTTGTATTCGACGGAGCCGCCCGGCTGCAGCACTTCGTAGGGACTCATGGTGGCGTCGCCGACGAAGATCAGCTTGTAGTCCGGCGTGAACCTGTGCAGCACGTCGAAGGTCGGCGTGCGCTCGGTGTGACGGCGGCGGTTGTTCTTCCACAAATAGTCGTACACGCAGTTGTGGAAGTAGTAGAACTCGAGATGCTTGAACTCGGCCTTCGCCGCCGA
Source organism: Caballeronia sp. ATUFL_F1_KS39 (assembly GCF_023630985.1). Classification (NCBI taxonomy): domain Bacteria; kingdom Pseudomonadati; phylum Pseudomonadota; class Betaproteobacteria; order Burkholderiales; family Burkholderiaceae; genus Caballeronia; species Caballeronia sp. ATUFL_F1_KS39. The sequence goes on from NZ_JALQDZ010000004.1 coordinate 218,165, forward strand.
GAACAACTCTTCGACGCGCTTGATGTGATCGTCCATCGAGCCGCCGACGTCGAGCAGCATCAGCACTTTCACGTTGTTGTGGCGCTCGGGCACCATCTTGAGATCGAGCCAGCCGGCGTTGGCGGCGGTGCTGCGGATCGTGCCGGGCAGATCGAGCTCTTCGTTCGCGCCTTCGCGCGCGAAGCGCCGCAAGCGCCGCAGCGCGACCTTGATGTTGCGCGTGCCGATTTCGACCTGATCGTCGTAATCCTTGTACGCGCGCTCGTCCCACACTTTCACGGCGGTGCGGTTCCCCGCCGATTCCCCGCCGATGCGAATGCCTTCCGGGTTGTAGCCGCCATGCCCGAAGGGCGACGTGCCGCCCGTGCCGATCCATTTGTTGCCGCCTTCGTGACGCTCCTTCTGCTCGTCCATCAGTTCCTTCAGGCGTTCCATGAGCTTGTCGAGGCCGCCCAGCGCCTCGATGCGCTTCTTTTCTTCCGCCGTGAATTCGCGTTCGAGCCGCTTCCTGAGCCAGTCGAGCGGAATGTCGAAGACTTCGTCGGGAAGCTGCGTCAGGCCGTGGAAATACGCGCCGAACGCGCGATCGAACTTGTCGAAGTACTTCTCGTCCTTCACGAGCGTCATGCGGGCGAGGAAATAGAACTCGTCGAGCGACGGCGAAATGACCTGCGCCTTCAGCCCTTCGAGCAAGGTCAGATATTCCTTCACCGAAACGGGCAGCTTCGCGTCGCGCAGCGAGTAGAAGAAGTCGATCAGCATGGCGCGCTCTCCATCGTGCTTAACGTTCGAGCCGGAAATTCAGATTGGCGCGCACCGCCGGCCATTCCGAGCGGATGATCGAAAACACGACGGTGTCGCGCAACACGCCGTCCTTGCCGACCTGATGATTGCGCAGAATGCCGTCCTGCTTCGCGCCGAGCCGCGCGATCGCCGTGCGCGACGCGTGGTTCATGAAATGCGTCCGGAATTCGACGGCGATGGCATCGAGCCTGTCGAAGGCGTGCGTGAGCAGCAGCAGTTTGGCTTCGGTGTTGAGCGCGGTCTTCTGCACGCGCTTCGCATACCACGTATGCCCGATCTCCAGCCGACGATTCGCTTCGTCGACGTTGAAGTAACGCGTCGATCCGACGATGTCGCCGCTCTTCGCATCGATCACCGCGAACGGATGCGCGCCCGAGCGGTCGCGCATGTCGAGCGCGGTGTCGATATAGGCGCGCGTCTTGTCGGGCGGCGGCACGAAGGTGTACCAGAGCTTCCACAATTGGCCATCGCTCGCAGCGGCCGTGAGGGCCTGCTCGTGCTCGGGCGTGAGCGGCACGAGCCTGACGTGTTCGCCTTGCAGCGTGACGGGTTCGATCCAGCGGCTCATGTCGTTATCAGCGATGGTTGCGGTTCATGAACAGCAGCCGCTCGAAGAGCGCGACGTCCTGTTCGTTCTTGAGCAACGCGCCGTGCAGCGGCGGCACGATCTGTTTCTGATCCGACGAGCGCAGCGCCTCGGGCGGAATGTCTTCGGCCAGGAGCAGCTTGAGCCAGTCGAGCAGTTCGGACGTCGACGGCTTCTTCTTCAGGCCCGAGACCTGGCGCAGCTCGAAGAAGCTCTGCATCGCCGCGGCGAGCAGATCCTGCTTGATGTTCGGAAAATGCACCTCGACGATGGCCTTCATCGTCTCCGCGTCCGGGAACTTGATGTAGTGGAAGAAGCAGCGGCGCAGGAACGCGTCGGGCAACTCCTTCTCGTTATTCGACGTGATGATGACGAGCGGCCTGTGCTTCGCTTTCACGAGCTCGCGCGTCTCGTAGACGTAGAACTCCATGCGGTCGAGTTCGCGCAGCAAGTCGTTCGGAAATTCGATGTCCGCCTTGTCGATCTCGTCGATGAGCAGCACGCTCTGCTGGTCCGACTCGAACGCCTGCCACAGCACGCCCTTGACGATGTAATTGCGGATGTCCTTCACGCGCTCGTCGCCGAGCTGCGAATCGCGCAGGCGCGAGACGGCGTCGTATTCGTACAGGCCTTGCTGGGCTTTCGTCGTCGATTTGATGTGCCACTGCAGAAGCGGCATGCCGAGTGCTCCCGCAACTTCCTCAGCGAGCATGGTCTTGCCGGTTCCCGGTTCGCCCTTGATGAGCAGCGGCCGTTGCAGCGTCATCGCGGCGTTCACCGCGAGCTTGAGATCGTCGGTTGCGACGTATTGCGATGAGCCTTCGAAACGCATGACGAAGATCCGGTTGGCAAAAAAATCCCAGTATAAGTCAGAAGACCTTTCCGCATTGAGGCGCGCCCGGTATCGTTTGAGCCGCTTTATCGGCAGGTCGACGCTGCATGCCCGAGCGCGGGTGAAGCGTGCGCGCAAGCGGGTTCATCGCGTGTACAGGGACGAATTGTCGCAGGGCAAACGGCTGCTTTTCAGCCGATTCCCCTTGTCAGCAGGGCTTCGGCGCGGTTCGCGTGTGGACGGAGGGTAGGTCGCGCGGTACAATTAGCGCGATTTTTTTGGCCTGCGTGGCGACAGACCCTGCAACAGCAAACAGTCCCGAGAAGGTTGTATTGCGCTCGGCGCGGGCCGCGGCCTTGTGAGCGCCGGATTTCCCCTCAAGCCAGGTTAGAAGAGCTATGAACAATTTCGTCGGCAAATGTGCCGTGATTGCAGCGCTGTCCGGTCTCGCCGGCTTCGCGAGTGAGGCGTCGGCCGACGTCGTCGGCAACGCGAAGGCCGCAGAGGGCAAGGTTGCGATGTGCATCGGCTGCCACGGCATCCCCGGCTATCGCACCGCGTACCCCGAGGTGTACGAAGTGCCGATGCTGGGCGGCCAGAACGCGCAGTACATCGCCAATGCGCTGCATGCCTACAAGAAGGGCGACCGTCATTTCGACACGATGCGCGCCATCGCGACGACGCTGTCGGATCAGGATATCGCCGATATCGCCGCGTACTACGCTGCGCAGACTCCCCAATCGAAGAACAATCCCGACAAGTGATCCGCGCGTGAACGCAAAGCGACAACGGGAAGGAGAATTCATGAAGCCGTCCAAGGCACTTCACTCAAGCTTCAAGGCAGCGAGCGCCGCAGCGGCGCTCATCGGCATGACGGCGTTCGGCAGCGCGCACGCAGCCGATGTCGCAAACGGCAAGGCGCTTTCCGACAGCCACAACTGCGCGGCCTGTCACGGTCCCGGTCTGAACAAGCCGGTGAGCGGCGAGTATCCGCGTCTCGCGGGTCAGCACGCGACGTACATCTACTGGGCGCTGCGGCAGTATCAGATCGGCGGCAACAACCCGAACTTCGGACGCAACAACGCCATCATGGCGGCGCAGGTGCAGAACCTGTCGCAGAGCGATCTGAAGGATCTCGCGGCATACATCGAATCGCTCGATGGCAGTCTCGTGCTGAAGAAGTAAGCGCGATTTCTCCCGCAATCCGCACAACGAAACACCCCGCTCGAAGCGGGGTGTTTTGCTTGATGCGTCCAGTTTCGATGCTTAGTCGCGCGAAGCACGGCGCTCGATCAGCGCGAGATAGGCGTCGGTGTCGGGCGGGGTGCCGGAGCGCTGCGCTTCCCAGATGATCTGGCCGAGGCAATCCATGATCGCGTGCTGCGCGTCGTGCGGCGAGCCGAGGCGTGCGACGAGCCTGTCGTGCGCGCGGCGGATGCCCGGCGGCTGATCGATCGAAAGCTGCTCGCTGATCGCGAGATGCATCGACAGATGCAGAAACGGGTTCGTCTGACCGCGATCGGGCGAGTAATCGGCTTCGCGCGATTCGGGGTTCACGAGCGCGTCGTGATATTCCGGATGCTCGCCGATCCAGTCGGCGGCCATGCTTTCGAGCGGCGTCAGAATCTCGCCGGCGCGCTCCTTGCGCCACGTTTCGGTGAAGAACTGGCGAACTTCGTCGCGGCTGGGGTTGAACATAACGTATTGATTCGATTGCGGGTTTCTGAATCCGCTATTGTAGACCGCGATGCGCAGGTTCTGCCCAAACCCTCTTCATTCGACGGGCGCGGGCGTCTTCGGCCGATACTCGCAGAGCGGCTCGATCGCGCAATGCCAGCATTCCGGCACGCGCGCCTTGCAGACATAGCGTCCATGCAGGATCAGCCAGTGATGCGCGTCGTGCAGAAATTCCTTCGGCGTGAATTTCTCGAGCGCGGTTTCGACGGCGCGCACGTCCTTGCCCGGCGCGAGCCCGGTGCGATTCGCGACGCGAAAGATGTGCGTATCGACGGCGATAGACGGCTGCCCGAACGCGATGTTCAGCACGACGTTCGCGGTCTTGCGGCCGACGCCCGGCAGCGCTTCCAGCGCCTCGCGATTGTCCGGCACCTCGCCGCCGTGCTGCTCGACGAGCATGCGGCACGTCGCGATCACGTTCTTCGCCTTCGTGCGATACAGCCCGATCGTGCGGATGTATTCCGCTACGCCTTCCTCGCCGAGCGCGAGCACCGTTGCCGGCGTGTTGGCGACGGGAAACATCTTGCGCATCGCCTTGTTGACGGAGACGTCGGTGGCCTGCGCGGAGAGCATTACGGCGATCAGCAGTTCGAACGGCGTCGTGTATTCGAGCTCGGTCACCGGGTGCGGATTCAGGCTCTGCAAGGTCTCGTAGATCGCGCGGCGCTTCGTGGCGTTCATGATTCGATGTCCGTTCTTACGCGGGTTTATCGCCTTTATCGGGATGGGACGCGTTTGCGTCGTCCGTAATGCCAAGACGGCGGCGGCGCGCTTCCGCTTCGTCGATCTGCGCCTGCACGGCCGCGCTCACGTGAGCCGTGTTCTTGGGACCGGCGCCGAGCTTCGCCATCTCTTCTTTCTTCTTGCGCGCGCGCTCCAGCGCGGCCTGGATGATCGCGCGTTTCTTCGCTTCCGGATCGTCGCTCGCGGGCTGCGCTTCGTGCGTGGCCTGCGTCGCTTGCGCTGTTTGCGCCGCCCGCGCGGCCTGACGCGCGCTCGCGCGTGCCTGCGCCTCGGCGCGCTCGCGCTCCAGACGTGCCACGCGGCGGTCGTGCCGGGCGCGCGCAGCATCGGCTTGTTCCTGACTCCACGCGTCCCAGCCGGTGCGATCGCCGGTCACGGGCACCATCGCGATGCAATCGACGGGGCAGGGCGGCACGCACAGATCGCAACCCGTGCACAGTTCGGCGATGACCGTGTGCATCTGCTTCGCGGCGCCGACGATCGCATCGACCGGACACGCCTGCATGCACAGCGTGCAGCCGATGCACACGTTCTCGTCGATCACCGCGACGGGCCGTGCGCGCTCGACGCCATGCGTCGTATCGAGCGGTATATCGGGCGCGCCCAGCAGCGCGGCGAGACGCGCGACACCTTCGGCGCCACCCGGCGGGCACCGGTTATAGCTCGCCTCGCCCGCGGCGATGGCGTCGGCGTAGGGCCGGCAGGCCGGGTAGCCGCACTTGGTGCATTGCGTCTGCGGCAGCAGGTCTTCGATGCGCTCGGCGAGCGTCTTGGAAAAGGTTGCGGTCACGAGGAATTGCGATGATGCCTTGGGGACTGGCGCAGCGTGGGCGAAGATCGCGTTGGGAATCGCGCGGTGCGCTTCGGATGCGAGGAAAACGCTTCGGCGTCCACGACGACGGGCACGCTGCCTGTTCGGCGCGCGTCCCGTTTCGCGGGCGCACGCTCGGCTTTGATCGACATTATCGCCGAAGTCGTCAACAGTCGTGCCGAATGGCTTCTACTCCCAATTGCCAACGTCCTTTCGATGTGCGCATAATCGAAGCGCTTTTCCGTTTGACCGCAGGACGGTGTTTCCCAATAACCCTGGGCAGCGCCCGTTCACGTCATGTACCCAATGCGGGCCGCGTGACGCTAATCCGGCAACGCGGCTCCCGAGTCATGCCACCATGAATCAGCCGAAAATCAAAAGAGATCCTGAAGGCACCCGGCGCCGTATTTTGCTTGCCGCCGCAGAAGAGTTCGCGGCCGGTGGCTTGTTCGGCGCCCGTGTCGATCAGATTGCGCGTCGGGCGGAGACCAATGAGCGCATGCTCTATTACTACTTCGGTAGCAAAGAGCAGTTATTCACCGCCGTGCTCGAACATGCGCTATCGGCGCTCGTCGAAGCGGAACGCACGCTCGAACTCGACGGCATTGCGCCTATCGAAGCGATGACGCGTCTCGCGCATTTCGTCTGGGATTACTACCGGGATCATCCGGAGTTGCTGCGCCTCATCAACAACGAGAATTTGCACGAGGCGAGATATATCAAAGGATCGAATCGAATACGCGAGCTCATTTCGCCGATCGTCGCGACGCTCACGGCCATTCTCGATCGCGGTCAGAAAGCCGGACTGTTTCGCACCGACGTCGATCCGCTCAAGTTCTACATCATCCTGTCGGGACTCGGTTATTACATCGTTTCGAATCGCTTCACGCTGGAAGCGACTTTCGGGCTCGATTTCAGCGAGCAGGCGCAGCGCGAGCAGATCGTGCGGATGAATACCGAGTTGCTGCTGGCCTTTTTGACGCGCCGCTGAATCGACGCGGTCGGAAGAAAAAACGTCGCGCCCTTTGCAAGGCGCGACGTTTTTGTTTGCCGCGATGGAATCGGTACCGGCGCGTTCGTGCGTTCGTACCGCTCGTACCTTAGGCCGGAACGGCTTCGGTCTTCGGCGTCTTGTCGTGCTCGAGAATGAACTCGCGCAATTGCGGATACACCATCGTGCGCCAGCGGCGGCCCGAAAAAATGCCGTAGTGGCCGGCCTTTTCCGCCGTGAAATGGCGCTTGTGCTTCTCCGGAATGCCGGTGCACAGATCGTGGGCGGCGCGGGTCTGGCCGCTGCCGGAGATGTCGTCGAGTTCGCCTTCGATCGTGAAAAGCGCCGTGTGCTTGATGTCCTGCGGACGCACGAGCTCGTCGTTGACTTCCCATGTGCCTTCGGCGAGCCGGAATTCCTGGAACACGATGCGGATCGTTTCGAGGTAGTACTCGGCGGCCATGTCGAGCACGGCGTTGTATTCGTCGTAGAAACGGCGATGTTGCTCGGCGTCCTCATCGTCGCCGCGCAGCAGATTTTGATAGAAGTCCCAATGGGCCGTGAGATGGCGCTCGGGATTCATCGCGACGAAGCCCGCGTGCTGCAGGAAGCCCGGATAGACCTTGCGCCCGACGCCGGGATAGTTTGCCGGCACCGTGTAGATGACGTTGTTCTCGAACCACTCATACGAGTGCTCGTTCGCGAGCGAATTGACGGAGGTCGGGCTGCGGCGCGCGTCGATCGGGCCGCCCATCATCGTCATCGTGCGCGGCGTGTCTTCGCCGCGGCTCGCCATCAGCGAAATGGCGGCGAGCACCGGCACGGTCGGCTGGCACACCGAAATGACGTGCAGGTCCTTCGCGCCGATATGACGGATGAACTCCTGGATGTACTCGACATAATCGTCCAGATGGAACGGGCCGTTCTCGGTCGGGACCATGCGCGCGTCGATCCAGTCGGTGATGTACACCTTGTGGTCCTGCAAGAGCGTTTTGACCGTATCGCGCAAAAGCGTCGAATGGTGGCCCGAGAGCGGCGCGCACACGAGCACGATCGGCTCGTTCTTCAGCTTGGTGACGGTGGCGCTGTCGTCCGCGAAGCGCTTGAAGCGCAGGAGGCGGCAGAACGGCTTCTCGATCACCGTCTGCTCGACGATCGGAATGTTGTGACCGTCCTTGACGATCTGATGAAGATTGAACTCCGGCTTCTCATAGTCCTTGCCCAGCCGGTAGAGCAGTTCGTAGCCTGCGGCGAGACGGCTCGAACCCGGCACATAGGCGAGCGGACTGGCCGGGTTGACGAAGGATTTCGATGCTGCCTGGGCCCATGCTGTGAGGGGAGACAGCATGGCGCGTTGGAATTCGTGAATTTGATAGAGCATGGTTGCCCCAGTAACTCCGGTGGAAACCGGTACGCCCGTTGATCCCGGCAATGCTTCCGGCGACGAACTTCAACGGCTTTCGAAGATCCCCGGCGGCGCGGCGGGCTGTCGCCTTGCTGCCGGGGCACTGACTTCCTGCGATGCTTCGCGTGCCTTTTTCGCGTTGCCACCTGCGCGTTATCGACGCGGGAAGAATGCAACTTGAGTCGAGGCAATATTTTCCGCGCATTAAACGTTCAATTCAACCGATCGGTTGAAATTGCTCGCCTGGAAACAACACATCCTGCAATCATACTTTTTGTGCATTGCACAAATATTACCGTCAAAACACTGATTTCGCCAATAAAACAGAGATTTATGACTTTCCGGCCGCAGCGTCGATTTCGGCCTGCGCTTCCGATTCGGCGTGATGTTCCGAGCCGGACGGCTGACCGGTCGCCTTCGCCATTTCTTCCTCGTGACGCATCAGGTTCATCCCGGTGTGCACGAGAGCCACGTGGGTAAAGGCTTGCGGGAAATTCCCGACCATGCGCTTCGCCACCGTGTCGTACTCCTCGGCCAACAACCCGACATCGTTCGCGAGACCGACGAGGCGCTCGAACATTTGATGCGCTTCGTCGATCCGGCCCTGCAGCGCCAGATTGTCGACCAGCCAGAAGCTACAAGCCAGAAACGTGCCTTCCCCGGGCGGCAGCCCGTCCGCGACTTCCGCGGTGTGGTAGCGCTTGACGAGCCCATCGTGCGTCAAATCGGTCTCGATCGCATGTACGGTTCCGGTCACTCGCGGATCTTTTGGCGGCAAAAATCCGAGCAACGGAATGAGCAGCAGGCTGGCATCGAGTGCGTCGCTGCCATAAGCCTGCGTAAAGGAGTTGAGCTTCGGATTCCAGCTCTTCTTCAGCACCTCGGCGCGGATGCGCGCACGCATCTCCCGCCAGTGATCGATCGGGCCGGGCAGGTCGAAGCTTTCCGCCGACTTGATCGCCCGGTCGTACGCGACCCACGCCATCACCTTCGAGAACGTGAAGTGTTGCTTGCCGCCACGCACTTCCCAGATGCCTTCGTCGGGTTCTTCCCAGATCGTGTCGAGGTGTTGCAGCATGGCGCACTGGATCGACCACGCGGTTTCATCGCTCTGCAGCCCGCCGACGCGCGCGAGATGGAGCGCGTTCATCACTTCCCCGTAGACGTCGAGCTGCAACTGGTCGACCGCGCCGTTGCCGATCCGCACCGGCGCCGCGCCTTCGTATCCCGGCAGCCACGGGATCTCCCATTCGGGCAGGCGGCGCTCGCCCGCGATGCCGTACATGATCTGAATCTGCGCGGGCGAGCCCGCCATCACGCGGCCCAGCCACGCGCGCCATGCGCGGGCTTCGTCGTAGTAGCCGCCGCGCATCATCGCGAGGAGGGTGATGGTCGCATCGCGCAGCCAGCAGTATCGGTAGTCCCAGTTGCGCGTGCCGCCGAGCTGTTCCGGCAGCGATGTCGTCGGCGCGGCGACGATGCCGCCCGTCGGCTCGTACGCGAGCGCCTTCAGCGTGATGAGCGAGCGGCGGATCGCGCTCGCCCAGCGGCCGTTGAGCTCGCTTTGCCCGGACCACTCGCGCCAGTGATTTTCGGTGCGCGCGAGTTGCGTATTCGGATCGGATGCGTGCGGCAAGCGCAGATGCGACTGCGAATAGCACAGCGAGAACGGCACGCGCTCGCCCGCGCTCACATCGAAGCAGGCGGTCGTGTGCATGTTCTCGCCGACGAGATCGACGGGCGTGCGCAGCACCGCGAGATCCGGCCCGGCGATCGCGCGGATGCCACTGTCGTCGGGCAGGCGGCTGACCCACGGCACCGCGGAGCCGTAATCGAAGCGCAGCACGAGTTCCATCTTCATCCGTACCGTGCCGCGGCGTCCGATCACGATACGCACCAGCTCCGAATGGCCGTTGCGAAGCGGCATGAAATCGACGATCGTCACCGCGCCTTGCGGTGTCTCGAAATCGGTTTCGAGGACCAGCGTGTCATCTCGATAGCGGCGGCTGACGACCGGCGACTCGCCGTCGGGCATGTCGGGCGCGAGGAGCCATCGGCCGTGCTCGGGCGTGCCGAGCAGCGCGGCGAAGCACGCGCCCGAATCGAAGCGCGGCCAACAGAGCCAGTCGACGGAGCCGTCGCGGGAAATGAGGGCGGCGGTGTGGCCGTCGCCGACCATTGCATAGTCTTCGATCAGTGCGGGCATAAGCGAACATCTTCCTGCAGGCGGCGCGGGCCGAATCGAAACGCGCCACGGGTTGAGCAAACGATTCGGGAGACGAGCGCCCGAGCGAAACGCGGCGTCGTCGGCGGTCGGGGCGACGGACGTCATGCATGCTTTCTGGCCGCATTCTGCCGCAATCGTTCACGGCGAGCAGGAAACCGGGCCGGGCGTCATCGGGACGTGTCGCACGGTTGGCGGAAAATGACTAGCGAAGCGCCGAACGCACCGTTGCTTCTGCATTCGACTGATGTTTAGAATGAAGCTTCGTGAAAGGCATCCGCGCCGCGGCCTTTTCGAGCAGGGCGCGGAAACTTTCTGCGCCTTTCATTTGTCTTTCAGCATGTTCCCGGTCGTCTTGCGCGCGGGTCATGCAGTCGCTTCGCGCAACGTCTCTTCCGGTTTTCAACGTAGCGTTTTCGAGGAACAGAATCCCATGCTCTATCCGTCGAAAGCTGACTGCATCGCCATTCTTTCCGCCGCGAGCCGCGTATCGGACGCCGACATGCTCCTCGCGCTCGATCACAAGAACCTCGGACTGTCGCGCAACGCGATGGACGCCGCCGCCGCGTTCCTTACGGAGCGCGGCTGTTTCAACCGCTATACGTTCGGCGTGACCGGCGTGTCGGTCGGTGCGCTGTCGCTGCAGGGACGCCTGCGTCTCGATCAGCTCGCCAACGGCTGACACGGCCGATCCGCGCGGCAGGTCCGCGCGTCCTTCTTTCGTGACACTTTGCGCACGCGCACGGACATTCCGTACGCGTGCGTTCGCGCGTTCGTGCGCGTCCGCGGAACCGCCGACGGGAATCGGCGTCACAACGACAGTCGCGCGCCCGTCAGAAATGAGCCGATCCCATGCCGAACAGGCCGATCAGCCCGATCACGATCAGATAGATCGCGACGATGAAGTTCAGCAGCCGCGGCATGATGAGAATGAGGATCCCGGCGATCAGCGAGACGAGCGGGGCGAGGCTTAGGTGGATGGTCATCGCGGCAACTCCTGTTGTTGGTTCGAATCGTGTCGGTTGGCTGGTCGTGCAAAGGTGTATCGTCGTTTTCATCGTTTGGAGCGGAACTTGCTCCCGCACGTCCTTGGGCCTTGCGATGTCGGCGGTTTCGCGCGCCGCTCCCGATAACAAGCATCAAAGAGACGAAGAGGAGGTTTCATGCACCCGAGCCAACCTTGCGGCGCGAATCCGCTGATGCACGTCTTGCAAGACGCGCGCCCGAAGCGCGCCAGGCGCGTCGCGTGGGCGAAAGGCGTCGCGCTGATGCTCTCGTTTGCAGCGGCGCAGGCCTTCGCGCAAACGGGCGCGACGCCCGCCGCACCGGGCACCGCGAGCGACGTCGCCGCGTCGAAACCGGCCAGCGGCGACGTCTACGATCTGCTCATCGGCACCTATACGGGCGGTGGCAAGAGCGAAGGCATCTATGTCTATCGTTTCGACACGGGCAGCGGCGAGCTGTCCCGCATCGCGTCGGCGCAGACGGTGAATCCGTCGTATCTCGTCGTGAGCCGCGACCGCCATTACGTGTACGCAGTGAACGAATTGCCCGGCGACAACGGCCCGGCAACGCAACGCGGCGGCGTCAGCGCCTTTCGCTTCGATCGCGCGAGCGGCCAGTTGAGCTTTCTCAATCGCGTGTCATCCGACGGCAACGATCCGTGCTATCTCGCGATATCGCCCGACGGCAAATATCTGCTGACAGCCAACTATTCGGTCGCGTCCAATCCGGGCGGCAGCTTCGCGGTGTTTCCGCTGGCTTCCGATGGCCACGTCGGCAATTCGGTGCTGACGGTGCATCACGAAGGCGCCGGCCCGGTGAAAGGACGGCAGGACAATTCGCATGTCCACTCGACCGTGTTCTCGCCCGACGGCAAGTATCTCTTCGCGCAGGATCTCGGCGTCGACAAGGTGTTCGCCTATCGGTACACGGCCGATCCGTCCGCATCGAGCCGCGGTCTGCTGGGTCCGACCGAATCGCGCTACACACCGATCAAGGCGGGCTCGGGGCCGCGCCATCTGATCTTCGACGCAAGCGGCAAGCACGCTTATCTGACGACCGAGCTGAACGCATCGGTGCTCGCGTTCGATTACCGCGACGGCAAGCTCACGCAAATCCAGACTGCCTCGCTGATCGCGCCGGGTTTCAGAGGGAAGATCGGCGGCGGCGCGATTCATCTGTCGCCTGACGGGCGCTTCCTGTACGCGACCAATCGCGGCGACGCCAACGAACTCGTGCAGTTCTCGATCGATCCGGCGAACGGCCATCTGAAGCTCGTCAAGCGCTATCCGACGCTCGGCAAGACGCCGCGCGAATTCGCAATCGATCCGACCGGACGCTGGCTCATCGTCGGCAATCAGGAGAGCGACAGCGCGTATTTCTTCCGCCGCGATCCGCAGACGGGCGAGCTTGCGTCGGACCCGAAGCGGCTGTCGATCGGCTCGCCGGTCGATTTCAAGTTCGTATCGCCTTCGTGACGCGTCGATCGCGGCGATTGAAACGACCGGGCGCGGACGATGAAAACAACACTGGTCAAGGCGGTCACGATTTCGATGCTGTGCGTGTCGTGCGCGGCCCACGCGGACGACAAGGAATGCGATTACAAGCGCGACTGGATGTCGTCGGCGTGCCAGCGCGTGATGCGCGTCGCGCATGAAGGCACCTGGGATCTTTACGTGACGGGCTACGGCTGGCACATCAACGGCTTCGACAATCGCAGCGAACTGAATCCGTGGTCGTGGGGCGGCGGCGCGGGCAAGCACTGGACCGACGCGAACGGTAACGAAGACATCCTGTTCGCATTCGCCTTTTCCGATTCGCATCACAATTTCGAGCCGATCGGCGGCTACGCGCGCCAGTGGTATACGAAGCCGGTGCTCGGCGGATTGCAGGCGGGCGGCGGATTCTTCGTCGGCTTCACGGCGCGCAGCGACATCGCGCATTACCTGCCGTTGCCGCTCGCGCTGCCGATCGGCTCGATCCGCTACCGGAGCACGTCGGTGATGGCGACGATCATCCCGCACATTCCCGGTCTCAACGACGGGAACGTCGCCTTCTTCTGGGGCCGCTACGAGTTCTAGTACGATGCCTTTTTGATACGCCTGTCTTTCGCATCGACTGAAAGGTGTACTGAGGAAATCGAAAGGCAATAGCAGGGAAAGCAACTTGAACACGACTCATACATTCGACGCCCGCGAGCGCCCGGCGAAGCGCAACGAACCGGCGCCGCCGGGATTCATCAGCGCATTCAGCTTCGCGGGCGGCGAGGCGTTGCGGCTGACGTGGGACGAAGCGCGCGCAGCCGTCGCCGGAGATGGCCCGACGTGGCTGCATCTGTCCGCGAACGACGACGCCGTCGAAGGCTGGCTCGAAGGCGTCACGTCGATGCCGGACGTCGCGCGCGAATTCCTGAACGGCGAGGACAAGCGTCCGCGCGTGCATATCGGATCGAACTTCATGTATGGCGTCGTCGCGGACCTGGAGCTCGTCGCGAAGACGCCGGACGCCACCGCGCCCGATGCCCGCGAGGCCAACCGCGCGACCGGTGCGCTGCGCTTTTACGTCGACCGGCATCGCATGATCACGGTGCGCGCGCGGCCGCTGCAATCGACCGACCGGCTGCGTCACGCCGTGCTCGAAGGCGCGATGTTCCGCGATACCGTCGATCTTTTCGCGGGCCTGATCCGCGCGCTGAACGACACTTTCGCGGATCGCATCGACGAAATCGGCGACTGTCTCGACGATGTCGAGGAAAGCGTGCTCGAAGGCGGCCACGCCAGGTGCCGCTCCGTGCTCGGCGACGTGCGTCGGCGGCTCGTGGAAGTGCGGCGCTTCATCGATCCCGAGCGCAATGCGCTCACGCAGCTCGTCTTGCGCAAGCTCGAATGGGCCGAGCCGCGTTCGATGGAAGCGCTCGTGCAGGCGATCCAGGTGCTGAACGGCCTGGGCGGCGGTCTGGAAGGGCTGTACGAACGCGCGAAGCTGTTGCAGGACGAGATCGCCGCGGCGCTTTCGGAGGACATCAACCGCAAGCTGCTGTGGCTCGCGATCATGTCCGCCTTGCTCTTGCCCGCGACGCTCGTGACCGGCATTTTCGGCATGAACGTGGCCGGTTTGCCCGGCACGAAAGATCCGGCGTCGTTCTGGATCGTGGTCGGCGTGATGGCGTGCTGCGCCGCCATCACGATCTTTCTGTTGCGCCGCTTGCGGCTCTGGTAACGCTTCAGGCGCGCGGCTTATTCGGCGGGGCCGGGCGGCGCGAGCACTTCGCGGTTGCCGTTGCTGCCCATCGACGAGACGAGGCCTGCTGCTTCCATCTGCTCGACGAGCCGCGCCGCGCGGTTATAGCCGATGCGCAATTGCCGCTGCACCGACGAAATCGACGCGCGCCGCGTACGCACGACGAATGCGACAGCTTCGTCGTAGAGCGGATCGGCTTCGGCATCGGACGAATCGCCGAAAAGATCCTGCGTGCCGCCGCCTTCGGGCGTCGGTCCGGACAGAATGCCTTCCTCGTACTCCGGTTCGCCGAACTGCTTCAGATGTTCGACCACGCGATGCACTTCCTCGTCCGCGACGAACGCGCCGTGCACGCGCTGCGGATAGCCGGTGCCGGGCGGCAGGAACAGCATGTCGCCCGCGCCGAGCAGCGATTCCGCGCCCATCTGGTCGAGAATCGTGCGCGAATCGATCTTGGATGACACCTGAAACGCCACGCGCGTCGGAATATTCGCCTTGATGAGGCCGGTGATGACGTCCACCGATGGCCGCTGCGTCGCGAGAATCAGATGGATGCCGGCCGCGCGCGCCTTTTGCGCGAGACGCGCGATCAGTTGCTCGATCTGCTTGCCCGCGACCATCATCAGATCGGCGAGTTCGTCGATGACCACGACGATGAGCGGCAGCGTCGAGAGCGGCTCGGGCGCATCGGGCGTGAGCGAGAACGGGTTCGTGAGCTTCTTGCCGGCGGCTTCGGTGTTGCGGATTTTCTGGTTGAAGCCCTGCAAATTGCGCACGCCGACCGCCGACATCAGCCGGTAACGCTTTTCCATTTCGCCGACGCACCAGTTGAGCGCGTTCGACGCGAGCTTCATGTCGGTGACGACGGGCGCGAGCAGATGCGGAATGCCTTCGTAGACGGAAAGCTCCAGCATCTTCGGGTCGATCATGATGAGGCGCACGTCTTCGGGCTTCGCCTTGTAGAGCAGCGAGAGGATCATCGCGTTGATCGCGACCGACTTGCCCGAGCCCGTCGTGCCCGCGACCAGCATGTGCGGCGCCTTCGCGAGATCCGTCACGACCGGATTGCCGATGATGTCCTTGCCCATCGCGATCGTCAGATTCGACTTCGAGTTGCGGTACACGTCGTCTTCGAGGATCTCCGAAAGGCGGATCATCTGGCGTTTCGGATTAGGCAGTTCGAGGCCCATGCAGGTCTTGCCGGGAATCGTCTCGACGACGCGAATCGACGTAAGGCCGAGGCCGCGCGACAAATCCTTCATCAAGCCGACGATCTGGCTGCCGCGCACGCCGAGCGCGGGTTCGACCTCGAAGCGCGTGATGACCGGACCCGCCGACGCGCCGACGACCGTGACCGGCACCTTGAATTCTTGAAGGCGCTGCTCGATGAGCAGGCCGGTTTCGTTCAGACGCTCCTCGGAGACTGGCTCGACTTCATCGGATGCGGGTTCGAGCAGATCGAGCGTCGGCAATTCCACCGCCGATGCGTGCGGCGCGTGGAATTCGAATTCCGTCGGCGCGGAACCGCGTACCGGCGGGCGCGGTTCGGGCGCCGGGCTCGGCTGATTCACGACGGGCGCAGCGGCGGGCGCGGCGACCGCTGGCAGCGGCGCGACCGGCGCGGCGGCGATCACCGGAAAGCGCACGATGTTCGACGGCGTCGCGAACTCGTCGCCCGATGCCTGCTGTTCGGCGACCGGTTGTTCATCTTCGGCGGGCATTTCGTCCGGCTCATCGACCACTCGAAGCAGCGATGGGGGAGGGGGCTCGCCTTGCTCGTCGGCGGGCTCGGGCGCGTCCAGCCAAGGCGGCGTTTGCGCAAGATCGCGCAGGTCCGGCTCGGGCTCGGGCTCGGGTTCTCGCTCCCGGACCACAGGCGCGGGTTCTGCCGTCGTTGCGTCCGGGCGAGGCAGCGGCGGTTCGGACGGCAAATCGATGCGCGCCGGCTCCGGCATCGCAGTTTCTTCCGCTTCCTCTTCGACGGCCTCGATCGCGGGCGGCGTGTCGGGCTCGGAGGCCGCGAATTCGGGAATCGACGGCTCGGGCAGACGCATGTCGAAAAGCGGCGGCGGTTCGACGAGCGCGGGCGCGATGACGTGCGCGTCGATCGACGGCGGATCGATGCGCTCATCGATTTCCTGCACGTCCACGAGCGGCGTCACTTCCGGCGCCGTTTCGACGATGCTTTTCACGGGCGCCGCCAGCTCCGGTACGTCGGCGGCCGGCTGGACTTCGGGCTGCGCGGCGCGCGCCATTGCCACATGCCCGCGCGCGAGACTCGCGCCCGCGAGTGACGTCCACATCGCGGTCTTCTCTTCGATCGAGCGCAGCGCCGCCTGGATGGCTTCAGGCGCGGGCGGCGGCGTCGGCGGTCCGAGCGGCGCGGCAGGACGCGAGAACGCGGGCGCGGCGAGCGGCGAGGGCGCGAACTCGCGCGTCGAAACGGCTGCGGCGGCTGCGGCGGCTGCGGCCGGACGCGCCGGGGGACGCCTGAAGCCCTGCGGGGCTTGCGTCACAGGCGGCCGGCGTGACGCGCCGGGATTCGTGGCGACGGATGTCGACATGCTCGCCACGCCCGTCGATCGCTGCGCGGGCATCGATGTCGCCGGACTGCGCGGGCGATCCACGCGCGGCGCAGGAGGCGGCGTCTGGACGCGCGGCTTGTCGACGGCGACGGATGCGCGCAAGCCCGATCCGGAAGGCTCGAACGCCGACGCCTGACGCGGCGCAAACGGCGCGCGGGCCTCGCGATTCGCCGCCGATGGCGACGAATTCAACCAGCCCGAAGGCGCCATCGGCTCGGTCTGCGTCACGGGAGGAGCGACGCCTGCGGCCTCGAAGGCGGGGCGTTTCGCGTACGCCTCGGCCGTGGCGACGGCGCTCGCCGCGGCCGCCACCGTGCGGCTCGCGCCGCTCTTGCCGGTCGCGGGCGGGCGCCACGCTGTCGGCCGCTGATAACGTGTGCTGCGATGACCGGTCGGCAGACCGAGCGTCGGCTCGTCGGGCAAGGTGCGCGGCGTCGGCGAATCGAAACGCTCGGCGCGATGGGCGCGTTCCTGCGAATCGCGTGCGGTCTTCGCGCGGGCGCGCCGTTCGAACCAGCTCGCCGTCCTGTCACGCGTTTTGTCGCGCGCCTTGTCACGGGCCGTCGACTGTTGCCGCGACTCGCTTTCGCGTTCGCGGGGCGTGAGCCAGCTTTGCGGCAGGCCGAAGCCGAACGCTTCGTCGGCCCATGCGAGCACCGAGCGCCAGCTGAATTCGATCAGCCAGGGCAGAAAGATGGCGAGCACGAGCGCCGCGATCGCGCCCGCGCCGGCCAGATGCGCCGGGCCGCTCAGCGCCGCGGCGAGCGCGAGTCCGATGCGATTGATGTTCGCCTGCGTTTCGAGCGAGTTTGCGAGCGCGCCTTCGAGCGTGCTGCTCGCAATCAGCACGGCGACAAACCCGATCCAGAGGCGGATCGTGCCGGGGCCGCGCACGCCTGCGCCGCCGGGCAGCGCCTGTTTGACGATGCGCCAGAAGAGCGGAAGGAACCAGACGACCGATGCACCGAACCAGCCGAGAACTACCATGTGCATGCTTGAGATTGAATCAATGTTGGGTGAAACAAATGAGACTGCTGCCCGGCCGCAGCGATATCGCCGGTCGGCCGGGCTGTTCGATCGAGCAGTTTAACGGCTGGCGCACGCGCACGACGTTCCTGCCGCGAGTACGCAACACATCATTTCCCACGTGGCGCGAAGGTGAGCACCTGACCGTCGTCGAGCGTCAGTTGCAGCGCTTGCGGCGGATTCATCTGCACGCCGCTCTTCGCGACGTGTGCGAGCGCGTCGAGATACGGCCGCTCGAGCGCCGCGCCCGCGCCGGACACGCACGCCATGCGCGTGCCGGCGAGCGGACCGAACGTGAGCTTGCCGTTCTTCAGCTCGTAGGCGCCCGCAAAGCGGTTGCAGCCCGAGAAGCCGCTCGCCTGACGGCGTCCGTTCGCGGTAGAGAAATCGAGCGTGAGCGGCTGCGCGTTGTTCTCGCCCGCGTGCGGGATGGCGCGCGGCTGGCCGCTGGCATCGGTCCAGCTCGTGAGCGCCCATTGCGTATCGTCGAGCAGTTGCGTGGCGGCAGGATTATAGGGATCGGTGGGCGGGGCGCTTGCATCGGTGTGCTTCGGCATCGCGCAGCCGGCGACGACGCTCGCCGCGACCACGAGCGCGCACGTGCGGGAGACCAGCGCGAGCGCCTTCTTGCGGCGCCACAGCGGATTTGACGATGAGCGCGGCGAGGTAAGCGCGGACGCGCGAGGGGAGTGCGTGGGCATCGATGATCCTGAAGCTGGCGAAAGCGTAAGGGTATCGCACGCGTCCTGTGATTTGTCCAGCGCCGCGATGCAACAAAATGCCTGGCTGCGCTTTCGGGAGCTTGCCATCGATCGAAAACGCGCCGGGAATTCCGACGCGCATTCGCCTGTCAATAGGCCGAACGGCAAAGTGTCGCCGCTGGTGCTGCGTGTTAACATCGCGCCCAATTCAGCCGCTTTGCGCCTCGTTGACCTCACCACCCGATTCTGGAGCACTCATGCAGACCGATCCACGCCGCACCGGCGCCACGCGCCTCGGCACGCCGCTTTCTCCCAATGCCACGCGCGTGATGCTGCTCGGCGCGGGCGAACTCGGCAAGGAAGTGATCATCGCATTGCAGCGGCTGGGCGTCGAAGTGATCGCGGTGGACCGGTACGCGAACGCGCCGGGGCATCAGGTCGCGCATCGCGCGCACGTGATCGACATGGCCGACGCCGCCGCGCTGCGCGCGCTCGTCGAGAAGGAGCAGCCGCATCTGATCGTGCCGGAGATCGAGGCGATCGCGACCGAAGCGCTCGCCGATATCGAATCGGCCGGGCTCGCAACCGTCATCCCGACGGCGCGCGCCACGCAGCTCACGATGAATCGCGAAGGTATCCGGCGGCTCGCGGCCGAAGAACTGGGCTTGCCGACTTCGCCGTACGCGTTCGCGCAATCGCTCGACGAGATGAAGGCGGCGATCGCGAAGATCGGCTTTCCGTGCGTCGTGAAGCCGGTGATGTCGTCGTCGGGGAAAGGCCAGTCGGTGCTCAAAAGCGACGCCGACGTCGAACCCGCGTGGAACTACGCGATGGCGGGCGGGCGCGTGAATCATGGGCGCGTGATCGTCGAGGGCTTCATCGACTTCGAATACGAGATCACGCAGCTCACCGTGCGCGCGGCGGACCCCGCGAGCGGCGAGACGCAAACTTACTTCTGCGATCCGATCGGTCACGTTCAGGTCGCGGGCGATTACGTCGAGTCGTGGCAGCCGCAGGCGATGAGCCCGGCCGCGCTCGCCAAATCGCGCGATGTCGCCGCGAAGGTCGTGACCGCGCTCGGCGGGCGCGGACTCTTCGGCGTCGAACTCTTTGTGCGCGGCGACGACGTCTGGTTCTCGGAAGTGAGCCCGCGTCCGCACGACACCGGCCTCGTCACGCTCGCGACGCAACGTTTCTCCGAGTTCGAACTGCACGCGCGCGCGATCCTCGGCTTGCCCGTCGATACCGCTTTGCGCGCGCCCGGCGCGTCGGCGGTGATCTACGGCGGGCTGGACGAAGCGGGCATCGCGTTCGAGGGCGTCGCCGAAGCGCTCGCCGTGCCGGGCGCGGATCTGCGGCTTTTCGGCAAGCCGGAAAGTTTCGTGAAGCGCCGCATGGGCGTCGCGCTCGCAACGGGCGCCGACACCGGCGAAGCGCGCGAACGCGCGAAACTCGCAGCGTCGAAGGTGAGGCCGGTTTCGGCCAGATGACCGGCGCGCGCGCCGGCGGGAGCGAGCAAGTGAAATGGAAACCGATGTCCGCGCTCGTCGTGGTCTGCGTGGCGCTTTCGGGCTGCGGACTTGCGGCGGCGCCGTGCCGGATCGCGTCGGCGGGACTGAAAATCGTGCCGGTGGTCGGGCATGTCGCTGCCGCGCCGACCGACGCATGCGCGGAAGTCATCGACCCTTGAGCGCTGCCTCGCGCACCAGACACAAGTGAATCGAACGATGAAAAAACCGATTGCGATCATGCTCGCGTTGCTCGGCGCCCAGGCGGCGCTCGCCATGCCGCTCACCGTGCCGCAGATCCAGACCGCGTCGACGCAGACCACGCGCTACGACTGCAAGGACGGCAAAAGCGTGTCCGTTCAATACACGAACACGCGCAACCATCAGAGCTTCGCGGCGTTGACCGTCGACGGACGTAAGCTCCTGTTCGTCAACGTGATCGCGGGATCGGGCGCGAAATACGTCGCCGATCAATATACGTGGTGGACCAAGGGCCCGCAGGCGAATCTCTACGATGAGATGGCCGCGAAAGATTCGCCGCCGCTGCTCGCCGATTGCGAGGCGCGCAAGAAATAGGCGCGCCGCTTGCTGTACGCTCCGGGTGCGCTCTCGCGCCGCCGGAGCGCTTCGGCGCGCGGTGCTACAATGTGCGGCTTTCCGGCTGTAAAAATCGCGGCCGGATCGAGTCCAGAATTTCCGGCATCGCCGTTCGATGCCGCTTGAGCGGGCAAATGGGCGTCGAGCGCCCGGCCGCTTTGGAAGACAGATCGCGCGATGCCGCGTGCCTTGAAGGCGTCATCGAAGCCGTGTTCCATCGGAACGCCGGCACGCGGATTGAAACAGAGCAATGAGCGGGGCGTGATGCTCGATTGACCGGCCGCCCCGTCCAGCGCGCGCACCTTGCGCTTGACCGACGCGCCGCGTGCACCAACGAAACCATCCGCGTAAGCAACCGATCGCGACGATCGACCGAAACAACCGACCGAGTTTTTTTACGCGCGCCGCATCGTGCGGCATTTTAGCGAAAGCCAATATAGTCACCATGTCCGATTCCGTCGCCACGAACACGTCCACCGCACCGGCCGCAGCGCCGACGTTCGACCAGTTCGGTTTGTCCGCCGACATCCTGAAAGCGGTGCGCGAGTCCGGCTACACGACGCCCACGCCGATTCAGGCGCAGGCCATTCCCGTCGTCCTCGCGGGCCGCGACGTCATGGGCGCCGCGCAGACCGGCACCGGCAAGACCGCGAGTTTCTCGCTGCCGATCATCCAGCGGCTCTTGCCGAGCGCGAACACGAGTGCCTCGCCCGCGCGTCATCCGGTGCGCGCGCTGATGCTCACGCCGACGCGCGAGCTCGCTGACCAGGTCGCCGCCAACGTGCAGACGTACTCGAAGCACACGCCGCTGCGCAGCACGGTCGTGTTCGGCGGCGTCGACATGAATCCGCAGTCCGACGCGTTGCGCCGTGGCGTCGAGATCCTGATCGCGACGCCGGGCCGTCTGCTCGATCACGTTCAGCAGAAGACGGTGAATCTCGGTCAGGTTCAGATGCTCGTGCTCGACGAAGCCGATCGCATGCTGGACATGGGCTTTCTGCCCGATCTCCAGCGCATCCTGAATCTGCTGCCGAAGGAACGTCAGACGCTGCTGTTCTCGGCGACGTTCTCGCCGGAAATCAAGAAGCTCGCGTCCACGTATCTGCGCAATCCGCAGACGATCGAAGTCGCGCGCAGCAATTCGACGAATGCGAATGTGCGCCAGATCGTCTACGAAGTGCACGAGAGCGACAAATCCGGCGCGGTCGCGCAGCTCATCCGCGAGCGCGAACTGAAGCAGGTGATCGTTTTCTGCAATAGCAAGATCGGCGCGAGCCGCCTCGCGCGCGTGCTGGAGAAGGACGGCATCGTCGCGACGGCGATTCACGGCGACCGCTCGCAGAGCGAACGCATGCAGGCGCTCGACGCGTTCAAGCGCGGCGAGATCGAGGCGCTCGTCGCCACCGACGTCGCCGCGCGCGGTCTCGATATCGCCGAATTGCCGGCGGTCATCAACTTCGATCTGCCGTTCAACGCGGAAGATTACGTGCACCGCATCGGCCGGACCGGGCGCGCGGGCGCATCGGGCGATGCGCTGTCGCTGTGCAGCGCGAACGAGCGCAAGCAGCTCGCCGACATCGAGAAGCTGATCAAGCGTCCGCTCCAGGTCGAGCCGCTCGAAGTGACGATTCGCGCGCGCCGCGACGCATCGGCGCCGCGTCGTGACGAGCGATTCGGTCGACCGGAGCGCACGGAGCATCGGCATTCGCCGCGCGACGAGTCGGGTCCGCGCCGCCGCACGACGGGCACGCACGATCGCCCGCGCGGCCGTCAGCAGCCCATCGACGAATTTTTCCTAAAGCCGTACGAGCCGTCGCCCTCGGCGATGAAGCGTCAGGAAGAAACGGTCGAGCCCGAGCGCAAGAGCGCGCCGAAGCAGCCGCTCGCGGCGTTGCTCGGCGGTCTGGGCATGCCGCGCAAGTCGTGATTTTCGTCGCGCTTCGAATCGAAAGAGGCAGCCCGCGCGGCTGCCTTTTTTGCGTCTAGCGCGCGAAACGCTTCGCCCATTCCGCCGTTGCGGCGCTGTAGAACGTTTCCAGCGATGCGGCCGGCGCTTCGATGCCCAGATGCCGCGCCGCTTCGACGAGCGCATCGAGCGGCGCGTTGCGATCGAGCGGCGCCGCGCCCGTCTGCTTGCTCAGCTTTTCGCCGATGCCGTTGTTGACCACAGGCACATGCAGGTATTCCGGCGTCGGCACGCCAAGGCACTGCTGCAAGTAGATTTGCCGCGCGGTCGAATCGAGCAGGTCGGCGCCGCGCACGACGTGGGTGATGCCGGCATCGGCATCGTCGACGACGACCGCGAGCTGATAGGCCCACAGTCCATCGGCGCGTTTCAGCGCGAAATCGCCGACTTCGGTCGCGAGATCCTGCGTCTGCGCGCCTTGCCAGCGATCGACGAACCTGACGACTGCCGCGTCGCCGTCCGGCACGCGCAGCCGCCACGCGCGCGCGGGCTTGCCGTGCAGGCCGGTGCGGCACGTTCCCGGATAGGCGAGCGTCGCATGGCGCGCGTGGGCGTTCACCAGCGAGTCGGCGATTTCGCGGCGCGTGCAACCACACGGATAGATGAGACCCGTCGCCTGAAGACGCTCGAACGCGGCGCGATACGCGTCGCCGCGCGCGCTCTGCCAGACGGGCGGCTCGTCCGAGTGCATGCCGAAGTGTTCGAGCGTCGCGAGGATTTCATCGGCGGCGCCGGGAACCGTGCGCGGTGCGTCGACATCTTCGACGCGCACGATCCAGCGTCCGCCGTGCGCGCGCGCATCGAGAAAACTCGCGAGCGCGCTGACGAGCGAGCCCGCATGCAGCGGGCCGGTGGGTGAGGGCGCAAATCGTCCCCGATAAATCATTACGCGGCGGCGCCGACCTTCGCGTCGGGATGGCAAGCCGGGCACGCCTCGCCCGGCTTGTAGAACGGCGACTGCTGATCTTCGACCGACACCACCGCGCGGCAGCCGAAACATTGTGCGGTTGCGGTCGGCTGCAGGTTCGGATCGAGCGCCGTGCGGTAATCGAACACGAAGCACTCGCCGTTGTAGTGCGCGCCGCCGACTTCCTCGAAATACTTCAGAATGCCGCCTTCAAGCTGATAAACATGCTCGATGCCCACTTCCTTCATGTGAATCGCGGCTTTCTCGCAGCGAATCCCGCCGGTGCAGAACGACACGACCGTCTTGCCGTCCAGATCCGCCCGATTCTGCTCGATCACTTCAGGAAACTCGCTGAACTTCGTGATGCGGTAGTCGAGCGCGTTGTCGAACGTGCCGACATCGACCTCGAATGCGTTGCGCGTGTCGAGCATCACGACAGGACGGCCTTCGTCGTCGTGGCCGCGGTCGAGCCAGGCTTTGAGCGTGGGCGCGTCGACGGACGGCGCGCGGCCGAGTTCCGGCTTGATCGCGGGCTTCTTCATCGTGATGATTTCGCGCTTGAGCTTCACCAGCATGCGGCGAAACGGCTGCTTCGCGGAAAGGCTTTCCTTGAATTGCAGATCGGCGAAGCGGCCGCCGAAGAGCGCGTCCGTGCGGATGTAGTCGATGAACTCGCGGACCTCGGCGATCGGCCCAGCGATGAACAGATTGATGCCCTCCGGCGCCAGCAGAATCGTGCCCTTCAGACCGAGCGCGTTGCAGCGTTCGGTGACGAGCGGCCGCCACGCGGGGCTGTCTTCGATGGTGACGAATTTATAGGCGGAGAGATTCAGGATGCTCATGATCGGATGACGCGCAAAACGGCTGTAACGGGTAAAAAGTGCGGGCGAAAATCGCGCGCAAAACACGTATTATCCCGCAAACGGCCCGCATCTTCGCCGGATTCCCGCTGTCGCGTCGCGAAGCCTTGCGCACGCGCAATTCCGGGCGCGGCGCGGGCCTTATCCGTTCGGCTAACGCGCCCTTCGGCGCCGGTTCAGCCGATGGCCCGCATGTACAATACCGCCATGTCAGATCCCCGCTTCGTTCATCTCCGCGTCCACTCCGAATTCTCGATCGCCGACGGCATCGTGCGGCTGGACGACGTCGTCAAGGCTGCCGCAAAAGACGGGCAAGGCGCGCTCGCGCTGACCGATCTCGGCAACGCATTCGGTCTCGTGCGCTTCTATAAGGAAGCGCGCGGCATGGGCGTGAAGCCCATCGCCGGTTGCGACGTCTGGATTACCAATCCCGCCGATCGCGACAAGCCTTCGCGCCTCCTGTTACTCGTTCGCGACAAACAGGGCTACCTCAACCTGTGCGAGCTGTTGAGCCGCGCGTGGCTCACGAACCAGTATCGCGGCCGCGCCGAGGTGATGGTCGAATGGCTCGAAGAAGGGCTCGCAACGGGACTGCTCGCGCTTTCGGGCGCGCAGGGCGGAGATATCGGCATGGCGCTCGCGGCGGGCAACGTGCAATCCGCGCAACGCAACGCCGAGCGCTGGACGAAGCTCTTTCCGAACGCGTTCTACATCGAACTGCAGCGCGCCGGTCAGCCGGGCGAGCAGGCTTACGTGCAGGAAGCGGTCAAGCTCGCGGCGAAGCTGAAGCTGCCGGTCGTCGCGACGCATCCGATGCAGTTCATGACGCCCGACGACTTCACCGCGCACGAAGCGCGCGTGTGCATCTCCGAAGGCGATATTCTCGCGAATCCGCGTCGGCAGAAGCGCTTCACGCAGGACCAGTATTTCCGCACGCAGGACGAGATGTGCGCGCTTTTCGCGGACATTCCGTCGGCGCTCGCGAACACTGTCGAGATCGCGAAGCGCTGCAATCTGACGCTCGAACTCGGCAAGCCGAAGCTGCCGCTGTTCCCGACGCCCGACGGCATGTCGCTCGACGACTACCTCGTGCAGTTGTCGAAGGAAGGCCTCGAAGTCCGTCTGCAACAGCTTTATCCCGATGAAGCCGAACGCAGCGCGCAGCGCGAAACGTACTACGCGCGCCTCGATTTCGAATGCGGCACGATCATCAAGATGGGCTTTCCGGGCTACTTCCTGATCGTCGCCGACTTCATCATGTGGGCGAAGAACAATGGCGTGCCGGTCGGTCCGGGGCGGGGCTCGGGCGCGGGTTCGCTCGTCGCGTACGCGCTCGGCATCACCGATCTCGATCCGCTGCGCTACAACCTGCTGTTCGAGCGCTTCCTGAACCCGGAACGCGTGTCGATGCCCGACTTCGACATCGACTTCTGTCAGGAAGGGCGCGACCGCGTCATTCAGTACGTGAAGGGCAAGTACGGCGCGGATGCCGTGTCGCAGATCGCGACCTTCGGCACGATGGCGGCGAAGGCGGCGGTGCGCGACATCGGCCGCGTGCTCGATCTCGGCTACATGTTCACCGACGGCGTCGCGAAGCTGATTCCGTTCAAGCCGGGCAAGCACGTGACCATCGCGGACGCGATGAAGGAAGAGCCCACGCTTCAGGAACGCTTCGATTCCGAAGACGAAGTGCATCAACTGCTCGAACTCGCGCAGCGCGTTGAAGGGTTGACGCGTAACGTCGGCATGCACGCGGGCGGCGTGCTGATCGCGCCGGGCAAGCTCACGGACTTCTGCCCGCTCTACACGCAAGGCGAAGACGGCGGCGTCGTCAGTCAGTACGACAAGGACGACGTCGAAGCCGTCGGCCTCGTGAAGTTCGACTTTTTGGGCCTCACCACGCTGACGATTCTGGACTGGGCGGAGCGCTATATTCGCCGCCTCGATCCGTCGAAGAAGGACTGGAGCCTCGCGCAGGTTCCGCTCGACGATCCGGCCTCGTTCCAGATATTGAAGAAAGCGAACACCGTCGCCGTGTTCCAGCTGGAAAGCCGCGGCATGCAGGGCATGCTGAAGGACGCGCAGCCGGACCGCTTCGAGGACATCATCGCGCTGGTTGCGTTGTATCGGCCGGGCCCGATGGACCTGATCCCGAGCTTCTGCGCGCGCAAGCACGGGCGCGAGATCGTCGAATATCCGGATCCGCGCGTCGAACCTGTTCTGAAAGAGACCTACGGCATCATGGTCTATCAGGAGCAGGTGATGCAGATGGCGCAGATCATCGGCGGCTACTCGCTCGGCGGCGCGGACTTGCTGCGTCGCGCGATGGGCAAGAAAAAGCCCGAGGAAATGGCCAAGCATCGCGAGATTTTCGCGGAAGGCGCGGCGAAGAACGGCCTCACGCGCGAGAAGGCGGACGAGACCTTCGACCTGATGGAGAAGTTCGCCGGCTACGGCTTCAACAAGTCGCACGCGGCGGCGTATGCGTTGCTCGCGTATCACACGGCGTGGCTGAAGGCGCATCATCCGGCGGAATTCATGGCCGCCAACATGTCGCTCGCCATGGACGACACGGACAAGGTCAAGATCCTGTTCGAAGACTGCCTGGCGAACGGCATGGCGGTTTTGCCGCCCGATATCAACCAGTCGGCGTATCGCTTCGAACCGGTCGCGGAAGCCGATGGCAAGCGCTCGAAAACCATTCGCTACGGCCTGGGTGCGGTGAAAGGCAGCGGCCAGAACGCAATCGAAGAGATTCTGCGTGCGCGCGAAGACGGCCCGTTCGTCGATCTGTTCGACTTCTGCGAGCGCATCGACCGTCGTGTCGTGAATCGGCGCACGGTGGAAGCGCTGATCCGCGCGGGCGCGTTCGATTCGATTCACGCGAATCGCGCGCAGTTGCTCGCCTCCGTCCCGATGGCGATGGAAGCCGCCGATCAGGCCGCCGCCAACGCAATGCAAGCCGGCCTCTTCGACATGGGCGACGCGCCGCTCGCGAAGCACGAGTACGTCGACGAAGCCGAGTGGTCCGACAAGAAGCGTCTGCAGGAAGAAAAGACCGCGCTCGGCTTCTATCTGTCGGGCCATCTGTTCGATGCCTACAAGGGTGAAGTGCGCCGCTTCGTGCGCCAGAAGATCGGCGAGCTAAAGGAAGGGCGCGACAAGCTCATCGCGGGCGTGATCTCCGCCATGCGCACGCAGATGACCCAGCGCGGCAAGATGCTGATCGTGAATCTCGACGATGGCAGCGGCCAATGCGAAGTCACCGTCTTCAACGAGCAGTTCGAAGCGAACAAGGCGCTCTTCAAGGAAGACGAGCTGCTCGTCGTGCAGGGCATGGCGCGCAACGACGCGTTCACGGGCGGCATCCGTTTCACCGTCGATACGGCGATGGACCTCGAACGCGCGCGCAGCCGCTACGCGCAGTCGGTCAAGGTCGAGATGAACGGCAACGCCGATGCCTTGCGCCTGCGCCGCGTGCTCCAAGCGCATGCGGCGGGCGCGCAGGAAGCGCCGCCGCCCATGCCCGTGAAGGAGAACGGCCGCCAGCGTCAAAGCGCGCCGATTCCGAACGGCCTGAACGTGAGCATCGTCTATCGCAGCGAGCATGCCGAAGGCGAAGTGCGCCTCGGCGACGCGTGGCGCGTGAAGCCGACCGACGATCTCATCACGGCGCTGCGCGGCGAATTCGCGGGCAGCGCGATCGAAATCGTCTACTGATGCGGATCGGCATTTCGGCGAATGCGCTCAAGCATTCCGGCGGACTCGAACGCTACGCGATGGATCTCGTGCGCGGCCTCGCCGCCGCGGGCTTCGAAGGCAAGCGCAAGCCCGCGTTTTTCGCCCGCAAGATCGACACGTCGCTGCCCGAAAGCCGATTGATCGAGCCGCATCGCATCAAGGTGTCGTTTCTGCCGGGCAAGCTGCGCGACGCGTATTTCTCGTGGGCGCTCAAGCGTGCGCGCAAGAAGGCGAAGGTCGACGTGCTCATCGGCTGCAATCGCGTGGAAGGTTCCGAGATCGCCATTTGCGGCGGCACCCATCTCGGCTTCCTGCGCGCGACCGGGCGGCGCGAGAAACCCTCGGACACGCGGCAGATCGCACTGGAGCGGCGTCAATACGCGCACGCGAACGTGGTCGTCGCGCATTCGGACATGATGAGCGACGAGCTGCGCGCGTTGTATGGCGTGGATATCCGCAAGATTCGCGTGCTTTATCCGCCCGTCGACGGCGCGCGATTCTCGCCCGTCGGTGCCGCTGCGCGTGCGCGTCTGCGCGAACAGTTCGGCTTCAAACCGGATGAAACCGTGCTGCTGTTTCCGTCGAGCAGCCACGAGCGCAAGGGCTTGCCGCTGATCGAGAAGGCGCTCGCCGGGATGAACGTCGTGATCGCCGTCGCGGGCCGCGCGCCCGAGAAGCCGGCAGCGAACGTGCGCTATGTCGGCTACGCGAAGAACATCGAAGATGCGTATCGCGCGGCGGATTTCACCATTCTTGCGTCGAGCTACGAGCCATTCGGACTCGTCGGCATCGAATCGGTGATGTCCGGGACGCCGGTGATCTTCCCGGCGTGCATCGGCTGTTGCGACGCCATTGCCGATCACGCGAAGCACGTCTTCAAACCTGGCGACGCCGACGATCTGCGCCGCACGGTGCAGGAGGCGATCGAAGCGCGGCGCGACGCCCCGCGCGCGCTAGCCGGCGCGGTGCGCTATGACGCGAGCGTCGAGTCGCATGTGCGCGCTTTGCTCGATCTCGCGCGTGACATCGATGCGAAGCGCTGAGCCAATCAGCGCGCTTCGTTGAGATGCGCCAGCTTCAGGAACCGGTAGTAGACCGTCTGCGCGTTGAATAGCGCGATCATGAAGCCGGTTTTGCCGTCCAGAAAGCCGCGGCGCAGCACGTAAGTCCGCACGAACGCCCACGCGCCGCGCGACACCGCGATGCCGAAGCTGCCGCGCTTTCCGGCCGCGTGGCGTTGTTGCGCACCCGCCGTCGAGTAGGCGTCGAGCTTGCGCAATACCGCTTCGAAATCCTCGTAGGAGTAGTGCATCAGCTTGCCGGAAAGGCGCACGACGGGCTTGCCGGTCGACAGCACGAGCCGCTCGTGCACGAGATCGGGCGAGAAGCGCGCCGTGCCGCGCCGGAACAGGCGCGGAATCCAGTCGGGATACCAGCCGCTGTGCTTCACCCATGTGCCGCAGAAGCTCGACAGGCGGTCGACCGCGTAGACGTCGGCTTGCGGATCGGTGATCGCGGCGCGGATCGAAGCGGCCAGTTCGGGCGACACGATCTCGTCGGCGTCGATGGACAGCACCCAGTCGGTCGAGAGCGCGTCGAGCGCGCGGTTCTTCTGCGGGCCGAAGCCTGGCCAGTCGCGCGCCACGATCACGCGCGCGCGATGCGCCTCGGCGATGCCCACGGTCGCATCGCTGCTGCCGCCGTCGACGACGACGATTTCATCGGCGAAGGAAACGGCCTGCAGGCATTGCGCGAGCCGCGCGGCCGCGTTGTGGGTGATGATGGCGATGCCGAGGGTTGGGCGGGACATGGAGCGTTGGAGTGGCGTTAGTGTTGGTATAATTCTTGAATTATTAGTTCGGCAAGGCGCGATGCGGTCTAATTCACCCTGCCTGAATCGAGCATTCAGAGAGGCCTCAGGCCTCTTTTTGTTGTCCGGGTCGACCGAGGTCGCTAGTTTGCCTCACGCGAGCGCGTCGCAAAAGATCGATCGAGGCGAGTTTGGTTCCCATCACATCCGTCGTCAAGAACCGGGGTTTTTGGTTCGCGCACCGCATCGCATCGTCGCCCATGATGACGTCCGGCATGAGGGACTCCATTTGCGAACAGGAGCGCGTAATGGCGCCGGTGTTCCTCGTGCGGCAGCCCGCAAGCAATCCTGTTTTGATTCTATGAGCCGACTCTCCGGGCGCATACGCATCATTGCCCGAGCGATACCCAAGCTTGCTTTCAAGGCGTTTCGCAATAAGCCGACCGACGTGTCGAGCATTCTGATCGCCCATCATCTGCTGCTCGGCGATACGTTGCTGCTCACGCCGCTCGTCGCGAAGCTGCGCGTGCGCTATCCGCAGGCGCGCATGGCGCTCACGTGCCCGAAGGCGATCGTGCCGCTTTACGCGGGACATCCCTATGGCGCAGAGGCGCTGCCCTTCGATCCTCGCGATGCCGCAAGCGTCTCGGCCGTGCTGAAGTCCGGTCCGTACGATCTCGGCATCGTCGTCGGGGACAATCGTCATGCGTGGCTTGCGATTGCCGCGAAATGCCGCTGGATCGTCGGTCATGGCGACGACACGCCTGCGTGGAAAAACTGGCCGCTCGACGAGTCGCATGCTTATCCGTCAAAGCCGGCCGCGTGGGCCGACATCGCGGCCACGCTGATCGACGGGCCCGCGCCGGCGCGTTATCGGCCGAGCGACTGGCCGGCGCCGGTGGCCGCGAGTTTCGCGCCGTCGGACGCCGCGTTGCTTGCGCAACCGTATGTCGTGCTGCATCCGGGCGCGAGCACGTCGGTCAAACGCTGGCCGCACGATCGCTGGCGCGCGCTCGCCCGGCATGTCGAAACGCTCGGCTATACGCCCGTATGGAGCGGCGGACCGGGCGAAGTGGAGCTGATCCGCGCAATCGACCCCGAAGCGCGCTATGTGAGCTTCGCGGGCCGCGTCGGACTCGGCGATCTGTGGCATCTCTTTGCCGGGTCGCGAGCACTGGTGTGCCCGGACACGGGCGTTGCGCATTTGGGGCGCATGGTGAGCGTGCCGACGATCGCGCTCTTCGGACCTGGCAACGCGATGATCCACGGTGCCGGCGAATTCTGGCGCGATGCGCGCTTCAGACCGGTTACTATCGTCGACATGCCGTGCCGCGACGAGCCGGACATCTTTCGGCGAAAGATTGCGTGGGTCCGTCGCTGCGACCGCAATGAAACGACGTGCGTCGCCTGGCGCGGCGATCACGCGGCCTGTATGGGCCTCATCTCGCTCGACATGGTGCGCGGGGCGCTCGAAGAAATGCTGGCCGAAGGTCTATGACGACAAGAACGGTTCGCTTTCAGCCTGATTGGTTTCTATGGATCGGCGCGCCGGTCATTCTCTTCGTCGTGGCGTTCGCGCATATGACCGCGCTCGAGAATATCGCGCTGGGATTCATCGGGATCGGCACGCTCACGCTGGCCGCGACGCGCAAGGCGCCGTCTCCGCTGCACTGGCCACTCCTTGCGCCCGCGGGGCTCTGGGCGGCATGGACGTTCGCGTCGGTGTCGTGGTCGGCGTATCCGTCGGAAAGCATGCACGCGTGGCTGGACGAAGTCCTGTATCCGCTCGTCACGTTCTATGCATTCTGGCTGCTCGGGGCCCGCACGGCGAGGCCCGAACGCTTCGTCGTCGCGCACTGGCTCGGCTGCGTGCTCGTCGCGGTTATCAGCGTCGTCTATTGGGGGCAACTGCAGCCGCCCACCGCCGACACCTTCATGCTGCACTACTACAATCGCGTGGGCCACACGAGCACGATCGCGCTTTTCGCGATAGCGCTCTTCACCGGCATGATGCTCGGCAAATGGCGCGTGATCGGCGTGACGGGCGTGCTGCTCAGTGTGTTCATCGGCGTCGCGACGCTCAACCGTTTCTTCGGGCTTGCGGCGTTCGTCACGCTGCTGATCGCGCTGTACCCGCTCTATCGACGACACATGGCGCTCGCGGCCGTGGTGCTTCTGATTCTCGCCGTGACGGTGGTCGGTGCGCTCGAATTCAGTTCGCGCAGCCGTCTCCCGCTGCATCCGACGGCGCTCCCTGCACACGGCGTGACGATCGAGGGCGATCGCGTTCCGGTGCCGTCGTTTCTGCCGGGCATTGCGGATACGCTCGCCGCCGATACGCGCCCGCGCCTCTGGGCTTTCTACGGCAAGGCCGGCGAGCGGCATTCGTGGACCGGCATCGGTTTCGGCAAGCCGCTGCCGGGCGAGGTGTACGCGAAGGAAATGCCGCCGCGCCTGCTCGCCGCCGAGCCGCAAGCGCTGACCCACGCCCACAACCTCTTCCTCAATACGTGGCTCGAGACGGGCGTCGTCGGCGTCGTGCTCGAAGTGTTGCTGTTCGCGGCACTCGTCGTCCGCTTCTGGCGCTTGCGGCGCGAATTGCCGTGGCTTGCCGCGGGTGGCATCGCACTGGTCGGCGGCATGATCGCGAAGAATTCGACCGATGACTTCATGTGGCAGACGACGGCGCTCGCCTTCTGGTGCTTCGCCGGACTGATGCTCGGCCGCGGCGAACGTCTGACACGACGCCTGCCGCCGCCTCGCGCCGGCGCGCCGGACGGATCGGCGCAAGCCCGGTAATAGCGACGTTCCGTCGAGCGCGTGATCGACACAGGATTAGAATATCGAATTCTCGTGTGCCGATCCGCACCGCGAATCGAAACGACGCATTTCCATGCAAACCGAACACCGAGGAAAGATTTGAGCGAGAAGCAGACATTGCGCAAGACCATCGGCACGGGCGAAGCCAGCTCGCCCATGGCCGTCATGAAACGGCTATGGCCGTATATCCGTCCGCTGCTCGGCATGGTGATGCTAGGCCTGCTGACGATGGGCATCGTCGCCGCGACCGAGGCCGGCATTCCGATGTTGCTCAAGCCGCTGCTCGACCATGGTTTCGGCTCGAAGAGCAGCGATCATGCGAAATGGCTCGTGCCCGCAGCGGTCATCGGCCTTGCGCTGGTGCGCGGCGGGGCACAATACGCATCGGGCTATTTTCTCTCCTACGTGACGAACAAGATCCTGCTGCAACTGCGGCTCGAAATGTTCCAGCGCATGATCCATACGAGCGCGGGCTTCTTTCAGCGCGAAACCGCGAGCACGGTCATCAACGCGATCGTCTTCGAGGTCAATCAGATCCTGAGCGTGCTGCAGAGCGTGGTCGTGACGCTCGTGCGCGATTCGCTCACGGTCGTGTTCCTGCTCGGCTATCTGTTCATCCTCAACTGGCGGCTCACGCTGATCGTCGCGGTGATCCTGCCGGCGATCGGCTGGCTCGTCAGCAAGATCAACCGCCGGCTGCGGCGCCTGAATCGCGAGCATCAGTCGTTGACGAACGATCTGTCGTATATCGTCGAGGAGACGGTCGGCGGCTACAAAGTCGTCAAGGTGCACAACGGCGAGCCGTACGAAATCGACCGCTTCACGGAGATGAGCCAGCGGTTGCGCGGCTACTCGATGCGCATGCAAGTCTCGGGTGGTCTCGCGCAGCCGCTTACGCAGTTTCTCGCATCGATCGCGCTCGCCATCGTCATCACGATCGCGGTCGTACAATCGGCCAACGATCAGACGACGGTCGGCGGCTTCGTCGCGTTCGTCACGTCGATGCTGCTCGTGATCTCGCCGCTCAAGCATCTGATCGACATCAATCAGCCCTTGCAGCGCGGCATGACGGCGGCCGAGCTGATCTTCGGCCTGATCGACGAGCCGGCCGAGCCCGCTGGCGGCGGCCGGCGTCTCGAACGCGCGCGCGGCGAAGTCGAATTCCGCGACGTGTCGTTCAGCTATGGCTCGGTCGACCGGCCGACGCTCGATCGCGTGTCGTTCAAGGTCGCGCCGGGCGAGATGGTCGCGCTCGCGGGCCCCTCTGGTAGCGGCAAGACGACGCTCGTGAATCTACTGCCGCGCTTCTTCGATCCGCGCGCCGGCCAGTTGCTCGTCGATGGCGTGCCCATCAGCGAGTACAACCTGCACGACCTGCGCGGCCAGCTCGCGATGGTCAGCCAGGACGTCGTGCTCTTCAACGATACGATCGCCGCGAATGTCGCGTACGGGCAGACGCCGGACCCCGAACGCGTGATGTCGGCGCTGACGGCGGCGAATCTCGCGGATGTCGTCGCGTCCTTGCCGGACGGGATCAACACGCTCGTCGGCGGCAACGGCATGCGTCTGTCGGGCGGGCAGCGTCAGCGTCTCGCGATCGCGCGCGCGATCTACAAGGACGCGCCGATCCTGATTCTCGACGAGGCGACCTCGGCGCTGGACTCGGAATCGGAGCGGCACGTGCAGTCGGCGCTCGAGACGCTGATGAAAGGACGCACGACGCTCGTCATCGCGCACCGGCTCTCGACGATCGAGCGCGCCGACCGCATCCTCGTGATGGAAGCGGGGAAGATCGCGGAGCAGGGCAGTCATGCGGAGTTGCTGCGCAAGGACGGCTTGTACGCGCATCTGCATCGGATTCAGTATCAGCAGCAGGCGGCGTGAGGCAGTCGGCCTCGCTCGAATGACTCTGGGCGAGGCTACATCAACACGATGTCATACTGCTCCTGACTCAAATTACTCTCCACCTGCAGCGAAACCGGCTTCCCGATGAAGTCCATCAGCATCGCCAGATGCTGCGATTCCTCTTCCAGAAACAGATCGATCACCTGCTGCGAAGCCACCACGCGAAACTCGCGCGGATTGAATTGCCGCGACTCGCGCATGATTTCGCGCAGCACGTCGTAGCAGACGGTGCGCGGCGTCTTCACCTGACCTTTGCCCTGACACACCGGACACGGCTCGCACAGCACGTGAGCCAGTGACTCGCGCGTGCGCTTTCGCGTCATCTCGACGAGCCCGAGCTGCGAAAAGCCGTTCACGGTCACGCGCGTTCTGTCGCGCGAGAGCGCCTTCTTCAGCTCGCCCAGCACCTGATCGCGATGCTCGACATTCTCCATGTCGATGAAATCGATGATGATGATCCCGCCGAGATTCCTCAAACGAAGTTGCCGCGCGATCGTATGCGCGGCTTCGAGATTGGTCTTGAAGATCGTGTCGTCGAAGTTGCGCGCGCCGACATACCCGCCCGTATTCACGTCGATGGTCGTCATCGCTTCGGTCTGGTCGATCATCAGATATCCGCCCGACTTCAGATCGACGCGCCGCGACAGCGCCCGCTGAATCTCCGCCTCGATGTTGTACAGATCGAAGAGCGGCCGCTCGCCGGTGTAATGATGCAGACGCGACGCCACCGCCGGGGTGAACTCCGCGGCGAAATCCGCGAGCATTTGAAACGTCTCGCGCGAATCGACCTGAATACGCGTGGTTTCGTCGTTGACGAAATCGCGCAGCACGCGTTGCGCGAGGTTCAGATCCTGATAGAGCAGCGTGGTGGGCGGCACGCGCTGCGCTTGCGCGACGATCGTCGCCCAGGTCTTGCGCAAGTACGCCACGTCGGCCGCGAGTTCTTCGCTCGTCGCGTCTTCGGCGATGGTCCGCACGATGTAGCCGCCTTTCTCGTCGGCGGGCAGGACGGCGGTCAGTCGCGCGCGCACGGCCTCGCGCTCCGCTTCGCTCTCGATCTTCTGGGAGATGCCGATATGCGGCTCCTGCGGCAGATACACGAGCGTGCGTCCCGCGATGCTCACCTGCGTCGACAGGCGCGCGCCCTTGGTGCCGATCGGGTCTTTCACGACCTGCACCATCAGCGACTGACCTTCGAAGACGATCTTTTCGATCGGCGTATGCGGCTGTGAGTTATGCGGCTCGCCCGCGATGCGCGGATGCCAGATATCCGCCACATGAAGAAACGCGGCGCGCTCGAGACCGATGTCGATGAACGCGGACTGCATGCCCGGCAGCACGCGCACGACCTTGCCGAGATAGACGTTGCCGACGCGCCCGCGCGAAAGCGTGCGCTCGACGTGAAGCTCCTGAACGGCGCCTTGCTGAACCAGTGCGACGCGGCTTTCCTGGGGTGTGACGTTGATCAGGATTTCTTCGTTCATGGCCTGTTTAGAATGCGACGCGCGCCAGGCGCAAGAGAGCAGCGGTTTCGAAAAGGGGCAGACCCATGATACCCGAATAGGACCCGTCGATTCGCTCGATGAACTCGGCCGCGCGGCCCTGAATGCCGTACGCGCCCGCCTTGCCGAGCGGCTCGCCCGATGCCGCGTAGCGTTGCAGCGCAGCACGGTCGACGTTCGAAAAACGCACTTGCGAGCGCGAGAGCGCGGGTTCCAGCAACGCGCCATCGGCATCGACGACGGCGAGCGCCGTCAGCACTTCATGCTCGCGGCCTGCGAGGCGTTCGAGCATCGCGACGGCGTCTTCTTCGTGAAGCGGCTTGCCGAGAATCAGCCCGTCGATGGTGACGGTCGTATCGGCGACGAGAATCGGCGCGGACGCGAAGCCGCCAGCGAGCAATCGCGCGCGCGCGGCCTTTGCCTTTAACGCGCACACGCGCACGACGTACGCATCGGCGGCTTCGCCGGGCAACTCGGCTTCGAGCGCTTCGGCGTTTTCATCGGCACGGGGAAGAAGGAGTTCGAACTGCACGCCCAGTTGAAGAAGCAACTCCTGACGGCGCGGGCTTTGCGAGGCGAGATAAACGTAGGGATGAGTCGGCATCGTGACGTGGATTCGAATGACGCGCGGGGCATTCGATCCAGCGTCGAAGCACCCTCAAGCGCGATGATAGGGATGATTCTGCGTGATGCTCCACGCGCGGTAAAGCTGTTCGGCGAGCAGCACGCGCACCATGCCATGCGGCAACGTCAGGCTCGAAATGCGCAGCATCAGTTCCGCGCGCGATTTCACCTCCGGATGCAGCCCGTCCGCGCCGCCGATCACGAACGCGACGTCGCGCCCGTCCTGCTGCCAGCCGGGCAGGGCGTTCGCGAGTTGCATCGTGGTCCAGTCGCGGCCGCGTTCGTCGAGTGCGACCACGCGCGCGTTCTTCGGCAAGGCAGCTTCGATGCGCTGCTTTTCGGCCGCCATCACGCTCTCGGCATTGCGTCCCGACGAGCGCTGTTCCGGCTTGATCTCTTTGAGCTCGATGCGCAGTTCGGGCGGCATGCGCTTCGCGTATTCGTCGAAGCCATTCGTGATCCAGTCGGGCATCTTGTGTCCGACGGCGAGGATGACCAGCTTCATGAAACGAAGCGGTGTCAGTGCTTGCGCACGGTCTTCCGCGCGGGACGTTTGACGGCGGGCGCGTCGTCTTCGTCGTCCTGGTCTTCATCGGCGGTGACGCTCGCGCCGCCGAACATGTTCGGCCTTTGGAGCTTCACGCGCACGGGCTTGTCGCCCCAGACTTCCTCGAGGTTGTAGTACTGACGCAGAGCGGGTTGCAGGATGTGCACGACCGCGTCGCCGCAGTCGACCAGCACCCATTCGCCGATCTCTTCGCCTTCCGTGCTGACGATGTCGCCGCCCGCTTCCTTGACCTTCTCGCGCACGCTGTTGGCGAGCGCCTTGGTCTGGCGGTTGGACGTGCCGCTCGCCACGACCACGCGGTCGAACAGCGACGTCAGATGGGTCGTGTTGAACACTTTGATGTCTTGCGCCTTGACGTCTTCGAGACCGTCGATGATCGCGCGTTGCAGCTTCTGAAGTTCCATAGTTACGATGTCTGGTACAGGTGATGTTGAACAATATAGTCCCATACGGCGGATGGGACCTGCGCGCGGGCGTCGGTCGCACCGTTCATCGAACGCGCTTCTTCGCGGATCGCCGTGGCGGATACGTCGAGTAGCAGCATTTCGTCGATGTGCATGTGACCGTGCGGACTCCCGCGCAAAACGTCGGGCGATGCGCGGCGCGCTTCGAATTCGGCCGCGACCGGGGCGGGCAGCGTCGCGACGTCGAAGCCGGCGCGTGTTTCCACGCAAATGTGCGCGTAGTCGAAGAGCCGCTTCCACTGATGCCACGAATCGAGCTTGACCAACTGGTCCGCGCCCATCAAGAGCGTGATCGACGCGTCCGCGCCTTCGCGCTCGCGCCAGTGCGCGAGCGTGTCGACGGTGTACGTGTCGCCGTGGCGGTCGATCTCATCGGTGGCGACGACGATCTGCACGCCATCGAGCGAAAGCGATGCCGCCGCCGCACGCGTCATCGCCAGCCGATGCTCCGGCGCCGATACGCCCGCCTTCTGCCACGGCTGTCCGGCGGGCAGCAGTACGAGCTCGGTCAGTTGCAGCAACTCGACGAAGCGCCGCGCGAGCGCGAGATGCCCGTTGTGGATCGGATCGAATGTGCCGCCGAGCAGGCCGACGCGCTTGGCGCAGGGCGTCACAGCCATTCCCGGCGCACCAGAAAGTCTTCGTACAGCCGCGCTTCCGGCGTGCCGGGCGCGGGCTTCCAGTCATAGCGCCAGTTCGCGACGGGCGGCATCGACATCAGAATCGATTCGGTGCGTCCGCCGCTTTGCAGGCCGAAGTGCGTGCCGCGGTCGAACACGAGATTGAACTCGACATAACGCCCGCGCCGATACGCCTGAAACTCGCGCTCGCGCTCCGTGTAGGGCGTGTCGCGGCGTCGTTCGATGACCGGCAGATACGCCTTCAGGAACGCATCGCCGACGCTTCGCATCATCGCGAACGAGCGCTCGAACCCCGGCTCCGAGAAATCGTCGAAGAAAATTCCGCCGATGCCGCGC
Organism: Caballeronia sp. ATUFL_F1_KS39; assembly: GCF_023630985.1. NCBI lineage: Bacteria > Pseudomonadati > Pseudomonadota > Betaproteobacteria > Burkholderiales > Burkholderiaceae > Caballeronia > Caballeronia sp. ATUFL_F1_KS39. The sequence goes on from NZ_JALQDZ010000004.1 coordinate 257,102, forward strand.
TGCTCGTTGCGATGCTTCAAATAGAAGTACTCGTCGCACCAGGTCTTGAAACGCGGATACAACTCCGCGCCGAACGGATCGAGCGAATCGCGGCAAACCTGATGGAAATGGCGCGCGTCTTCCTCGTAGCCGTAGATCGGCGTGAGATCCATGCCGCCGCCGAACCAGAAGATCGGCGCTTCGCCGTCTTTGGTCGCCGTCAGCATACGCACGTTCATGTGCACGGTCGGGCAGTGCGGATTGCGCGGATGCATGACGAGCGAGACGCCGAGCGCCTCGAAACCGCGTCCGGCGAGTTGCGGACGCGCCGCGCTCGCCGAGGGCGGCAGCGCGTCGCCTTGCACATCCGAAAAGCCGATGCCGCCGCGCTCGAAGAATCCGCCGCCTTCGAGGATGCGCGTCACGCCGCCGCCGCGCAGATGCGCGCCGGGCTCGCGGGTCCAGGCGTCGGTAGCGAAGGCGGTGCCGTCGAAGGCGCCGAGCGCATCGGCGATGCGCGTCTGCAGGCCCCTCAGATAATCGCGAACGGCGGCGATATCGTGGGCTGCGTCGGATTGTGTGCGTTGTTCCGCGCTGCGGTTCGGTTCACTCATCGATTGCTGCGTGCGCCCCTGTGGGCGGCCTTGAATGGCAGGGGTTAACCCTTCGTATCGAAACTCTCAAAAGCACGCTGCCGGACACGAGGTCCGGCAGCGCGGGTGCTTGGGCGGCGTGCGCCGCGCCGTGTCAGTGCTTGTCGCCGGGTTTTTCCGCCGTCTGCTTGCGATTCAGCGCGCGATAGCCGATGTCGCGCCGATACTGCATGCCGTCGAACGAGATCTGGTTGACTGTATCGTAGACCACGGATTGCGCGCCGCGCACGGAATCCGCCAGGCCGACGACGCACAGCACGCGCCCGCCCGAGGTCGTGAGCTTGCCGTCGGTGAGCGTCGTGCCGGCATGGAAAGTGACCGAATTCTCGGTTTCCGCGGGAATGCCGCTGATGCGGTCGTCCTTGCGCGGCGTATCCGGATAGTTATGGGCCGCGAGCACCACGCCGAGCGCGGTGCGGCGGTCCCAGTCCAGATCGACGGTGTCGAGCTTGCCGTCGATCGCCATTTCCACGACCTTCGAGAAATCGCCCTTCAGGCGCGCCATGATCGGCTGCGTCTCGGGGTCGCCCATGCGGCAGTTGAATTCCAGCGTTTTCGGATTGCCGTTCGCGTCGATCATCAGGCCGGCGTACAGGAAACCGGTAAAGCGGATGCCTTCGCTTTCCATGCCGCGCACCGTCGGCTGGATGATTTCGCGCATCACGCGCGCGTGCAGTTGCGGCGTGACGATCGGCGCGGGCGAGTACGCGCCCATGCCGCCGGTGTTCGGGCCCTTGTCGCCGTCGAGCAGGCGCTTGTGGTCCTGGCTCGACGCGAGCGGCAGGACGTGCTTGCCGTCGACCATCACGATGAAGCTCGCTTCCTCGCCCGCCAGAAACTCCTCGATCACCACGCGCGCGCCGGCGTCGCCGAGCTTGTTGTCGGCGAGCATCGAATCGACGGCGGCGTGCGCTTCTTCCAGCGTCATCGCGACGACGACGCCCTTGCCGGCGGCGAGGCCGTCCGCCTTGATGACGATCGGCGCGCCTTTGGCGTCGATGTAGGCGTGCGCGGCGGCGAGCTCGGAAAACGTCTCGTATTCGGCGGTCGGAATGTTGTGGCGCTTCATGAACGCCTTCGCGAAGTCCTTCGAGCTTTCGAGCTGCGCGGCTTCCTTGCTCGGGCCGAAGATTTTCAGCCCGCGCGAACGGAACAGATTGACGATGCCCGCGGCGAGCGGCTGTTCCGGCCCTACGAGCGTGAACGCGACGTGTTCCTTCTCGACGAAATCGGCGAGTTCCGCCGGATCCGTGATGTCGACGTTGCGCAGGCGCTCGTCCTGCGCGGTGCCGCCGTTGCCCGGCGCGACATAGACGATCTGCACGCGCGGCGATTGCGCGAGCTTCCAGGCCAGCGCATGTTCGCGGCCGCCGGAACCGACGACGAGTAACTTCATGTGAATCCCCGAAATCCTGACAAAAAGCGGCTTGAGAAAAAGCGGCGGGCGCATCGACCGTAAAGCGCGCGTATGACACTCGTCATGGCGTCGCGAAGGCGGCTCGCGCTGACATCGGCTGCGTCACGCGCCTTCCTCGGGCGATGCCGCGCCGCGAAGGCCGTGCGGCGCTGCTCCGGCATGGCAGCCGAAGCGAAAGATGTTCCATGCGAGGCCGCGGCGGACTTCGATGCCGCCGCGCCCCTGCGCTACGAAGCTCGGAAAGCTCAGTCTTCGTTGATCGCGGCGTTTGTATAGACTTCCTGCACGTCGTCGAGATTTTCGAGCGCGTCGAGCAGTTTTTGCATTTTCACTGCGTCGTCGCCGCTGAATTCGACTTCCGTCTGCGGTTTCATCGTCACTTCGGCGAGTTCCGCCTTGAAGCCCGCGGCTTCGAGCGCGTCCTTCACCTTCTGGAAATCGTTCGGCGGGCAGACCACTTCGATGCTGCCGTCCTCGTTCGTCACGACGTCGTCCGCGCCGGCTTCGAGCGCGGCGTCCATCAGCTTGTCTTCCGGCGTGCCGGGCGCGAACAGGAACTGGCCGACGTGATCGAACATGAACGACACCGACCCGTCCGTGCCCATGTTGCCGCCGAACTTCGAGAACGCGTGGCGCACTTCCGCGACGGTGCGGGTGCGGTTGTCCGTCATCGTGTCGACGATGATCGCCGCGCCGCCGATACCGTAGCCTTCGTAGCGGATTTCCTCGTAGTTCGCGCCATCGACGCCGCCGGTGCCGCGCTGGATCGCGCGGTTGATGTTGTCCTTCGGCATGTTGGCGTCGTAGGCCTTGTCGACGGCGAGGCGCAGGCGCGGGTTTGAATCGATCTCGCCGCCGCCCATGCGCGCCGCGACCTGGATTTCCTTGATGAGGCGCGTCCAGACCTTGCCTTTCTTCGCGTCGGCCGCGGCTTTCTTATGCTTGATGTTGGCCCATTTCGAATGACCCGCCATTACCTTTCTCCATCGCGCGCGGACCTGCCGGGCGCCTAGTGTGCTGTCGTGCTGAATGTGTCTGTCTGCCGCGCGCTGCTCGGCCGCGGTCGGGTTCGCTCGGGGATCGTTTCGATCCGGCCTGACCCGAATAGGAACAGACCGAAATTTTAGCATGGCGTCGTGCGCTCTCAATGCCGTGTGGCACGGGCCGGAACGCGAAAATCGGCGCAAACCGTGCGAAATTCCGTCGAATCGCGTGGAATTCGCGCGAACGAAGCCGTAAACGCAAACCGCCGCGCAGAATCGCGCGGCGGCTGGAATGGTTCCGGCGAACGCTTAATTCCTCGTGCCGAAGAGACGGTCGCCCGCGTCGCCGAGACCCGGAACGATATACGCATGCTCGTTCAGATGCGAATCGAGCGACGCGACATACAGCTTCACATCCGGATGCGCGTCCTGGAACACCTTCACGCCCTCGGGCGCGGCGACCAGTGCGACGAAAATGATGTTTTCGGCTTGCACGTTGCGGCGCTTCATCACGTCGACGGCGTGCACCGCCGAGTAGCCCGTCGCGACCATCGGATCGCACAGAATGAAGACGCGCTCTTCGAGATCGGGTGGCAGACGCACGAGATACTCGACCGGACGATGATCGTCCGCGCGATACACGCCGATATGCCCGACACGCGCCGAGGGCACGAGATCCAGCAGGCCGTCCGACATGCCGATGCCCGCGCGCAGCACCGGCACGATCGCGAGCTTCTTGCCGGCGATCACCGGCGCGTCGATCCCGACGAGCGGCGTTTCCACGCGCTTGGTCGTAAGCGGCAGATTGCGCGTGATTTCGTAGCCCATCAGCAGCGTGATTTCGCGCAGCAGTTCGCGGAACGTGCGCGTCGACGTGTCCTTGTCGCGCATGTGAGTGAGCTTGTGCTGGATCAGCGGATGATCGGTGATGAAGAGATTGGGAAAGCGGCTGTCTTGTTTCATGGGTCTCGCGCGCGGCGCGTCCTGCTCGTGTGATGTTCTGCCTCTGACGCTCGGGGAGCGGACAGTGGCGACAGTTTACCCAAAAGCCCGCGCACGCCTAAGAAGATTCGCGCGGGCCTTGGCGTTTCCGCCGCCGACGTTGCTGCCCCGATTCTTCTAGAATTGCGCGAAGACGTCACGATCTGTGACGAAAGACAACTGGAGGAAAGACGATGGATATGGGAATCGCGGGCCGCACCGCGTTGGTATGCGCGGCGAGCAAGGGCCTGGGACGCGGCTGCGCCGAAGCGCTCGCCGCCGAAGGCGTGAATCTCGTCATCACCGCGCGCACGGCGGAAACGCTCGAAGCGACGGCAGCGCACATCCGCTCGACTTACGGCGTCACCGTGACGACCGTCGCGGGCGACATCACGACGCCCGAAGGCCACGCCGCGGCGCTCGCCGCCTGTCCCGCGCCGGACATTCTCGTCAACAACGCGGGCGGGCCGCCGCCGGGCGACTTCCGCACTTTCACGCACGAGATGTGGATCAAGGCGCTCGAAGGCAACATGCTGACGCCGATCGAGCTCATCAAGGCGACCATCGACGGGATGATCGAGCGCGGCTTCGGGCGCGTCGTGAACATCACGAGTTCGTCGGTGAAGGCGCCGATCGACGTGCTGGGTCTCTCGAACGGCGCGCGCTCGGGCCTGACCGGTTTCGTCGCCGGCGTCGCGCGCAAGGTCGCATCGACGGGCGTCACGATCAACAATCTCCTGCCGGGCACGTTCGACACCGACCGTATCGCCGTGACGATGGAAGCGCAGGCGAAGGCGCAGAACATTTCGATCGACGAAATGCGGGCGCGCCGTGCGCAAAGCCTGCCCGCGGGCCGCTTCGGCACATCGGAGGAATTCGGCAAGGCATGCGCGTTCCTCTGCAGCGTGCATGCGGGCTACATCACCGGTCAGAATCTGCTGATCGACGGCGGCGCTTATCCCGGCACCTACTGAGACGGAGCCTCCGATGACCACACGCGTCGCGCTCATCGCGCACGACATGAAGAAGGACGACATCGTCACGCTGGCGGGCGAGTTCGTCGACACGCTCGCGCAATGCAATCTCGTCGCGACCGGCACGACCGGCGGACGCATCGCGGCGGCGCACGGGCTGGAGATCGAGCGCAAGCTGTCCGGCCCGCACGGCGGCGACCTGCAGATCGGCGCGGAACTGGCGGAAGGGCGCGTGAACATCGTGATCTTCCTGCGCGACCCGATGACGCCGCAGCCGCACGAGCCCGACATCAACGCGCTCGTGCGCGCCTGCGACGTGCACAACGTGCCGTGCGCGACCAACATCGCGACGGCGCGCATGATTCTCGACGACTTGCGTCTGCGCTTCGCGCGGGCGTCCTGAAGATCAAAGGAGACGAACGAGCGATGACCAAGGCAATCCGATTCGACAAGGCAGGCGGCCCCGAAGTCATGAAGTGGGTCGACGTGGACGTGGGCGCGCCGGGCAAGGGCGAAATCCGCGTGAAGCATCATGCGGTGGGCCTCAATTTCATCGACGTGTACTTTCGCACCGGCCTGTATCCGATGCCGCTGCCGGGCGGCCTCGGCATGGAAGCGGCCGGCGAGGTGACGGCGGTGGGCGAGGGCATCACGCAGTTCAAGCCGGGCGATCGCGTCGCCTATGCGTCGCGCCCGCCGGGCGCCTATGCGGAAGAGCGCGTGATGTCGGCGGATTACGTCGTCAAGCTGCCCGATTCGATCGGCTACGAAGATGCCGCGTCGATCATGCTGCAGGGTTTGACCGCGCAATATCTGCTGCGCCGGACGTATCGCGTGAAGGCGGGCGACACGGTGCTGATCCACGCGGCGGCCGGCGGCGTCGGCATGCTCGCGTGTCAGTGGGCGAAGGCGCTCGGCGCGACGGTGATCGGCACGGTCGGCTCCGACGAGAAAGCCGAGCTCGCGAAGGCGCACGGCTGCGATCATCCGATCGTCTACACGCGCGAGAATTTCACGCAGCGCGTGCGCGAGATCACGAACGGCGCGGGCGTGCCTGTCGTCTACGATTCGATCGGCAAGGACACGTATATCGCGTCGCTAGATTGCCTGTCGCCGCTTGGGCTTTTCGTGAGCTTCGGCAATTCGTCGGGCCCGTTGCCGCCGCTCGATTCGTCGGAGCTGGCCGGTCGCGGCTCGCTGTATTTCACGCGGCCGACGCTTTTCAGCTACATCGCCAAACGCAGCGATCTCGACACGATGGCGGCGGAACTGTTCGATGTCGTGTCGTCGGGGAAAGTGAAGACGAACGTGCGCCAGCGTTATCCGCTGTCGGAAGCGGCGCGCGCGCACGAAGACCTCGAAGCGCGCAGGACGACCGGCTCGACGATTCTTCTGCCGTGAAGCGACGCGAAACCGCGCGGACGGCTATCCGATGAGCGAGCCGTCCTTTACCGTCGTCCTGATCGAGGATGAGAAGCAGATTCGGCGCTTCGTGCGCGTGTCGCTCGAAGCGCAGGGCATGACGGTCCACGAAGCGGACACCGGTCAGAAAGGTCTCGTCGAAGCCGCGACGCGCAAGCCCGATCTCGTGATCGTCGATCTCGGCCTGCCGGACACCGACGGCATCGATGTGATCCGCGAACTGCGCGGCTGGACCGAGCTGCCGATCATCGTGCTGTCGGCGCGCACGCAGGAGGAGGAGAAAGTCGCCGCGCTCGATGCCGGCGCCGACGATTACCTCACGAAGCCCTTCGGCGTTTCCGAGCTGATGGCGCGGATTCGCGCGCATTTGCGGCGGCGCAATCAGGCGTCCGCGAGCGAGACGCCGGTCGTGACTTTCGGCGATGTGACCGTCGATCTCGCGCTGCGCCGCGTCACGAAGCACGCCGAAAACGTGCATCTGACGCCGATCGAATACCGGCTGCTATCGACGCTCGTGCGTCACGCGGGGCGAGTGCTGACGCATCGGCAATTGCTGGTGGAAGTGTGGGGGCCGTCGCATGTCGAAAGCCCGCATTATCTGCGCATTTACATGGCGCATCTGCGGCAGAAGCTGGAGCGCGATCCCGCGCAGCCGGAACATATCGTGACCGAGACGGGCGTGGGTTACAGGCTCGTCGGCGTGGCGTGACGGACCGCGCTGAGCGAAGCGAGCGCGGTATCGATCGGCACGTCGCCGCCGACGAACGCGATCAATCGGTCGCGGATGCCGAGCGTCACACATCGCACGGCGATGCGCGCGACGTCGGCGCGTGCGACTTCGGGCGTGTGTTCAGTGAGTTCGTCGGCGAGCGCGATGGTCCCGCGCGGCGGCGCGTCCGATAAAGGCCCTGGCCGAAGAACCGCGAACGGCACACCGCGATGCGCGACGTATTCGTCGGCTTCGCGCTTCATCCGCGAGTAATGGCGCAATGCAAAACTGCTTCGCGCCGGATGAAGTGCGGATAGCGCGCTCACGACGACGAGCTGCTGCACGCGGCGGCGCCTGGCGTAATCGGCGGTGCGCATGACGGCATCGCGATCGATCGCGCGTTCCTCGTTGACGCCTTCGTTGTCCGCCGATCCGGCTGCGTAGATCACATGCGTGATGTCATCGAAGGCGTGAGAAAAGTCGTTGGTGAGATCGCCTAGCAGGATTTCGGCGCCCATCGCCGCGAACTCGCTCTTGTGCGCGGATTTGCGCAGCATTGCGCGGAATGGCATGGCTTGCCGATGCAATCGCTCGGCGATGAGGCGGCCCGTGCGGCCGTGGGCGCCGATCAGCAGAACCTTCAGCGAGTTCATGTGCGGAAGTCTCCTTTGCTTGCGGTTCCTTTTTTTTTGGTCGGTGGCTTCGGCTTTCGCCGGATCCCGGTTTCGTGTCGGTCTATTAACGTTGCCCCTGTGCGGGGCGGCACTCACTTTCTTTGCTGCTGCAAAGAAAGTAAGCAAAGAAAGCAGCTTTTCAGGCCCGCGGTCACACGCAATTTGGGTAGTTCTCTCGTTCTCGATGGCACTCGCCTAAAGAGTGCCCTCATCACAATCACCGGGCTTGGATCGCGCACGGTCTGCCATCACTCGGCACGCAACGAACTGGTTCAGCACCAAATAGCTCCGGCCCGCTTCGCGGCCGACCGGTCAATCGGGTCCGCGCGTGCTTCTCTACTAACGTCTCCATCTCACTGCAATCGCCGCACGTTGGTTTCCCTTGCATAGCCGGCGGCAGCGCGTAGCGCTGTGCCGAACCTCTTTCGTGCTGAACCAGTGTCCTTGGAAAACTAGCTTGTCAGACCGTGCGCGATCCAAGCCCGGTTAGTCCTTTGAGGGCACTCTTTAGGCGAGTGCCGCCGTGGACGAGAGGACTACCCAAATTGCGTGTGACCGCGGGCGTGTCGAGCTGCTTTCTTTGGTTACTTGTATATTGAATCTGGCGTCCGGAAGCTGATCTCTCCCGTTCGCTCGAAGCGGTAGC